>CAZYYC010000126.1:4294-11644 GCA_964650935.1 uncultured Anaerolineales bacterium | reverse complement strand
GGGATTGGGCTTCAAGTTGGAAATCGATCCCGACCTGGTCGTCCCCAACGAGCTACGCTCGTTGAACGACGATGCTATCGCCTACGGGATGACCGATGATCACAGCAGTATGTCGTGGCAGATCCTTGAGAGCGTTGCCAAGCATTACGGCATTGCGATGGATAAGCCATGGAGGGACCTGAGTGAGGCTCAGCAGCGCATCATCCTCTATGGGACGGGGCGTGAGCAGGTACCGATGTCCTATGAGACTAACCGCGGTTTTTGGTCGGGCGCGCGGCGCTTTGAGGGTGTGATCCCCAGCCTACGGCGGCGTTACGACGAAAGCACCTCGGACTACATTCGGGCCAAGATTGAAGAGGTGATGAGCGAGACGCCGTGCCAGGCTTGTCATGGTACGCGCCTGAACGATGTGGCCCGCGCGGTGACCGTGGCAGAGCATCCTATCGACGAACTCACGCGATGGCCCGTGTCGCGTCTGCGCGCGTGGATCGATCTGTTGATTGGGTCCCGAGAGACGCTGCCGGAAGACGGGCCGCTGCCTACGTCGACGCCTCTGTTAAGCGCGAAGGAGTACGCCATTGCCGAGCGTGCCCTCAAGGAGATTCGCAGCCGGCTGACCTTCCTCGTCGATGTGGGACTGGACTATCTCAGCCTCGATCGCTCCGCAAGCTCTTTGTCCGGGGGCGAGGCGCAGCGCATCCGCCTGGCGACGCAGGTGGGCTCGCGCCTCACTGGCGTGCTTTACGTGCTCGATGAGCCGAGCGTGGGACTCCACCAGCGCGATACCGCGCGTCTGGTCCGCACGCTCAAGGAAATGCGGGACCTTGGCAACACGGTCCTGGTCGTTGAGCACGATGACGAGACGATTCGTTCGGCAGACTGGATTGTAGATCTGGGCCCCGGGGCGGGAGAACACGGCGGTGAGGTCGTTGTCGCGGGCCCGCTAGACGTGATCCTGGCCCACCCGACATCGCACACGGGGGCTTACCTTTCAGGGCGGCGCTCCATCCCTGTTCCCACCCAGCGCCGTGCCGGCAACGGCAAGGCGATCGTGATCCGTGGGGCGCGCGAACACAATCTGAAGAACATCGACGTGCGCCTGCCCCTGGGACTCTTCGTCTGTGTGACCGGTGTGTCAGGGTCCGGCAAGAGCACGCTGATGGTCGAGACGCTCTATCAGCGGTTGGCACAGCTGATCAATGGCGCGCGTGAGCCGGCAGGTGAGTGTGATGCAATCGAGGGGTATGACTATATCGACAAGGTGATCAACATCGATCAGTCGCCGATCGGTCGCACCCCGCGGTCGAATCCGGCGACCTACACCGGCGTCTTTGGCCCGATCCGTGACATCTTCGCCAAGCTGCCCGAATCCAAGATCCGAGGGTACAAACGCGGGCGCTTCTCGTTCAACGTGAAGGGAGGACGCTGCGAGGCCTGTGGCGGACAAGGCGAGCTCAGGATCGAGATGCAGTTCCTTCCCGAGGTCTACGTGCCCTGTGACGTGTGCCACGGACAGCGCTATAACCGCGAGACCTTGCAGGTGCGCTATAAGGAGCTCAATATCGCCGAGGTGCTGGCGCTTACTGTGACGGAGGCGCTGGACTTTTTCGCCTCGGTGCCGAACATCACGCGCCGTCTTCAGACGCTCTGTGACGTCGGTCTCGGCTACATCCGGCTGGGTCAGTCGGCGACGACCCTCTCCGGCGGTGAGGCACAGCGGGTGAAGCTGGCCCGCGAGCTCTCCAAGCGTCCTACGGGGCGTACACTTTACCTTCTGGACGAGCCCACGGTGGGACTTCACGCTGCCGACGTTGACAAGTTGATCGAGGTGCTGCAGCGGTTGGCCGATACCGGCAACACCGTGATCGTGATCGAGCACAATCCTGATGTGATTAAGGTATCGGATTGGATCATCGATCTGGGGCCTGAGGGCGGTGATGCCGGCGGGGAGCTGATCGCCGAAGGTCCTCCTGAGGTAGTCGCGGAGAATCCCCGCTCTTACACGGGCCAGTATCTGCGCCGTTGGCTGGAGGTTGTGGAGAGGGTCCCAGCGGGGGACTGAACCTCTCCGCCATCGACTCAGTCTCGGGCTGCGTCCAGGCTCTCTGCGAGTCCTGCGAGAGCGATGTCGCCCTCACGGGAGGCCAGATCGGCGGCCGTCTCCAGAACGCGGAGGGCATCAGCTTGGCGTCCCTGTTGTAGATAGATCCTGCCCAAGGTATGCAGGGCGATGGCTTCGTCAACATCGTTCGCCGCCCAGTTGAGCGCATAGACCGCGAGTTGCTCAGCCTCTCCCAGGCGCTCCGGGCGGTTGTCTAGGTAGAACTCCGTAATAGCGTGCAGCGCGAGGAAGTCGTTGGGTGCCAGGTTCTTGGCATAGAGTAGATCGCCCTGTGCGCCGTCGAAGTCGGAGGGGACATCGATCCTTCGTGCCCAGGAACGCGCGACGTAGACGACGCTCTCGTTCGGCGTGAGTTCGACAGCGCGTGTTGCTGCGCCGTGGGCTTCGGCTATGTCGTTGAGCTGCGCCGCGGCCATGGCGAGCCAGGCCTCGTACCCGGCGTGTAGTGGGTTGATCTCAGCGGCCCAATCGAACTCGCGGGCAGCGTTACGATAGCTTCCCCTGTAATAGTGCATCAGTCCCAACCCGAAGTGAGCGCTGGGCAAGTCCTCGTCGAGCGCCACGGCAATGTCGAAGGCCTCCCCCGCTGATTCCCACCGGAAGAGGTAATAGTTCGCCCATCCCACCCCTGCATAGGCCGCAGCCCGCTGGTCATCCAACTCAAGCGCCGTGTTGAAGTCTAGAAGCGCAGCGTCAAATGCGCCTACAGTCAGGAATTCCTCTCCACGCAGCAGATACAGATCGATGTTGGTAGGATCGTTGCGCAGCCGTTCGTCGTACACGGTTGCCAGTGGTCCTCGTGGTACCGGTGTGGTCGTCGGTGCTGCCGTCGGCACAACCGCCGTCTCGGTCGGTGATGCGTGCGTTGGCGGGGGAGCCGGCACCTCTTCCTCTGCTGCAGCGACCTGCAGGTCGGCCCCCGGCGTAACGGAAACCTGCGGCGCGGGCCCCGTGAACGGCAGATGGAGCGAGCCGGTCAATACCAAGGCCACCAGGGTCCAGAGGCCTAGGGCGGCTAGGGCCAGCACGCCCAGGATGATCTTCCGGCCTCTTGTAAGGCCCGTCTTGCCGGCATTGCGCCGGGCGCGATCCGTCTCCAGGGCCGGCGAGACCTCCTCGTCGAGCTTTACCTGACCCAGGAGTTCGTTCCAGGCGTTCTGATCCTGTGTATTCGGCTCGATGGGTGGAGCCGACTTGGGCCGCTTTTCCTGCGGCTCAAGTTCTTCCTGATGGCGCAGATCGTCAAGAAAATCCATGGTGGCCTCCGGCATGTCCTTCTGTGGAGGTGCCAGAAAGAGATAAGCGCAGTATAAGAAGATTCGCCCAAAAAGCAAAGGCGCGTTTGGCAATCGCCGGCTTCGTGGCACAATGGGTAGACCTATGAAGAGACGCGCGACCTCAGGGTCACCCCGACACATCCGTCCGACACGCGAGGCCGAGAAGGCCTTTTGGCAGCGGGGAATGGCGCTCGTCGCCGGTCTCGATGAGGCCGGGCGCGGCCCCTGGGCAGGTCCGGTCTGCGCTGCTGCCGTGGTGCTCCCCCATGAGCGAGCTGACCTGGTGTGCCTTGAGGAGGTGCGGGACTCCAAGACGCTTAGCCCCCGCCGGCGCGAGCGTCTCTATGACGAGATCCACGCGGAGGCACTCGCGGTGGGATGGGCCTTTGCGGCGGCCGAGGAGATCGATGCCCTAGGCATCGTGCCCGCGACCCGGCTGGCGATGCGGCGCGCCCTCGATGCGTTGGAGGTCTCACCCCAGGCCCTGATCCTCGACGCCATAACCCTTCCGGACATCGATCTTCCGCAAAATGCCTTTCCCCGCGCCGACGCACGCTGCCTCGCCGTCGCCGCTGCCGGCATTGTGGCGAAGGTCACGCGCGACCGGTGGATGGTGGAGCATGCCGATGTGCACTTCCCCGGCTACGGCTTTGCCCGGCACAAAGGCTATGGGACGCGGCAGCATCAGGAGGCGCTGGATCGTCTCGGCGTTTGCCCGCTCCACCGCCGCAGTTTCAGTCCCGTGGCACTGCGGCTCGAGCGCGCTGCCCATGTGCCGCCCGGGGAGAGGGCGCTGTGAAACCGTCGTCAGCTCTGACCATCGTGATGCTTGGCCCCTTCGGCCTGCGCCCGCGTATGACGATGCGTATGCGTGCGCTGCCTCTCGGCAAGGCGTTGGTCCGTCGTGGCCATACCGTCACCCTGCTTCTGCCACCGTGGCAGAACCCCGAGGATGCCGGTCGTGTCTGGGAGGACGAGGGGGTCCAGGTTGAGAACGTTCGCCTGCCGCGCGGTGTGCCCGGCTGGTTCCACTGGCGACTGACGGCACATCTCGTCGAGCGGGTGCCCCGGCTAGCGCCCGACGTGGTTCACACCTTCAAGCCGAAGGCCTACGCCGGGCTTGCCCATCGTGCCCTGGGGCGACGCTTCCCCGTGGTGGTGGATACCGATGACTGGGAAGGCCCTGGTGGTTGGAATGCCCTGGGCGATTACTCACCTCTGCAGGCACGTTTCTTCACCTGGCAGGAGCGCTGGGGACTGCGACACGCCGATGTGGTGACCGTGGCCAGCCGTGCACTGCAGACGCTCGCTTGGTCGCTGGGGGGCGAGCCGGAGCGGATTGTCTATCTGCCCAACGGCGTCGTCGTGCCGCCTGATGCGAGATTGGGAGCGTCTGTCGGACGTCCGACCGTCTTGCTCTATACCCGCTTCTTCGAGTTCGGCCTTGCGCGGCTCTGGCGCCTCTTTCGGCACGTCCGCGGGCAGCGTGCAGATGTGCGTTTCTTGGTCGTCGGTCAGGGGTTTCAGGGTGAGGAGACGCACTTGGTGCGGATGGCACGCGACGCAGGATGGAGTGTCGCTATGGACGTGGCTGCCGGGCCCACGCAGGGGCTGCCCGACGCTGACCTTATCTATGCCGGTTGGGGAACCGAGGAGACCCTGCCCTTGTGGTTCTCCGCTGCGGATCTGGCCATCTACCCCTTCGACGACACCCTACTCAATCGGACGAAGTGTCCGGTGAAGCTGCTGGACCTCCTGGCGGCGGGCGTACCCGTGGTCGCCGACGCCGTCGGGCAGATTGCCGAGATCGTGGTGGACGGCAAGACCGGCGTTTTGGTGGATCCGGGCGTTGCCTCTTCAGAGGGGATCTTCGCTGAGGCGATTCTGGCGTTGTTGGCGGCTCCCGAGCGCCTGGTGAGGATGCGTACCCTTGCGCGGGAGGATGTGGCGCGACGTTATGCGTGGGATGAGCTCGCGGAGGTCGCTGAGCGCGCCTATGCTTACGCGCTGCGCAGCCGTGGCACGCGCGGCTGACCCAGCCGTTCGGCGCTGCTGCTTGGGTCAGGTCGGCGTCACATCGCTCCTTCCCGTCGTTCACGGGGCGCCGCGGTGAAGCATGGTATAATTCCCCTGATATGGATCTAACATCGCAAGACCGGAGGCAAGGGTGTATCTGTCACAAATCCTGAACGCGATCAATGAGTGGGCGCTCAGTATCATCAGCACAGTAGGATATCCGGGCCTAGGCCTGGTGATGTTTCTGGAGAATGTCTTCCCCCCGATTCCCTCGGAAGTTGTCCTCCCCCTGGCGGGTTGGCTGACGCTCGATCCCGAGAGTGGCTTCAGTATGCTGGGGGTGACGCTTGTCGGCGCGATCGGCTCTGTCTTGGGCGCCTTTTTCTTCTATGGGATCGGCAAGTGGTTCGACGAGAGCCGTGTGCGGTTTCTGCTGCAGCGCTTCGGCAGATGGTTTATGCTCTCCGAAGCCGATCTCGACACGGCGCTGGCCTGGTTCGAGCGTTATGACGAGTATGTGATCTTCTTCGGGCGTATGGTCCCCATTATTCGTAGCCTGATCTCGGTCCCTGCCGGGCTCGCCAATATGAACATGGGGACGTTTACCTTCTATACGGCGATCGGTACCGCGCTGTGGAGCTTTCTGCTCGCCTTTGCAGGAAGGTTGCTGGGGTCTCAGTGGCATCTCGTGGCGGAGATCATCGATCGCTATCAGACGCTGGTCATTGTTGTCGGCGTCCTGGCCGTTGTGATCTTCTTCGTTAGCCGCTGGCGCAGCCGCAACCGGCGTGAGGAGCTGCCGTCGGGGACCCAGCCGAGCAGCCCCACGGGTGTCGAGGGTGACCCTGTCTAGTCCTATCAAGGAGGCAAGTGATGCCACCTATCGTTCAAGCTAATCGAATTGCCGACTACGACGGTCAGGAAGTGACCCTTGAGGGATGGGTCTACAACCGTACCCACAAGGGCAAACTCGTCTTTCTGTTGATTCGTGACGGCTACGGATTTGTGCAGTGCGTGGCCTTCGAACGTGACCTTGAGCCGGCGCTTTTTGACGCGATCGTCCACGTGCCGCAGGAGTCCTCAGTGAGGATCTCCGGTGTCGTGCGGGCCGACCAGCGGGCTCCCGGTATCCCTGGTGGCTACGAGATCGGCATCACGGGCCTGGAGACGATTCAGGCTGTGGAGGGCGATTACCCGATTGCGCTCAAGGAGCACGGCGTTGACTTCCTGCTGGATCACCGGCATCTCTGGATCCGAGTGCCCAGCCAGTGGGCCATCCTCCGCGTGCGGGCCACGGTGATCAGTGCCATCCGTGAGTGGCTCGATGGGAACGGCTTCACCCTGATGGATACGCCCATCCTCACCCCCGCTGCCTGCGAGGGCACCACGACGCTCTTCGGCACGGAGTACTTCGATGAGGGCACGGCCTATCTGGCGCAGAGCGGGCAGCTCTACAACGAGGCGAATATCTTCGCCTTCGGCAAAGTCTACTGCTTCGGCCCCACCTTCCGCGCGGAGAAATCCAAGACCCGCCGCCATCTGACGGAGTTCTGGATGGTGGAGCCCGAGATGGCGTTCTGCGATCTCGATCAGTTGATGGAGATGGAGGAGCAGTTCATCTCCCACATCGTGCAGCGCACCCTGCGCGACTGCCGGGCGGAGTTAGCCTCCCTGAATCGGGATCTCTCAAGCCTGGAACGGATCACGCCGCCCTTCCCGCGCATCTCCTATGACGATGCTCTAGCTAAGTTGACCGAGATTCGCGCCCGGACGGATGATCCGGAGCTCAAGGAGCTGCTCAAGATTGAGTGGGGGGACGATTTCGGCTCGCCCCATGAGACGCAGCTCACACAGCTGTTCGACAAGCCGGTCTTCGTTTACGGGTATCCTACGATAGCCAAAGCCTTCTATATGGAGCCCTGGCCTGGGCGACCC
>CAZYYC010000126.1:0-4284 GCA_964650935.1 uncultured Anaerolineales bacterium | reverse complement strand
CCGATGTCTCCAAGAGCGTTGATCTTCTTGCTCCCGAAGGCTATGGCGAGATCACCGGCGGCAGCGAGCGTATCTCTGACCCTGACCTGCTGCTCGAAAGGATTCGCGAGCACGATCTCCCTGAAGATGCTTTCCGCTGGTACATTGACCTGCGCCGCTACGGCAGCGTTCCGCATAGTGGGTTCGGGCTGGGTGTGGAGCGCACCGTTGCCTGGATCTGCGGAATCGACCACATTCGGGAGACGATCCCCTATCCTCGGACCATCAACCGCGTCTATCCGTAACGAACCGAGACGGACAGATTCTCAACCTACGGGCTCATCCTGCGGCATGCCGCAGGATGAGCCCGTTGATGGTCTCGCAGCAGTCGTCTCGCATCTGGTTTATGCTATAATCAACTCATGGGTGGCGGGACTGTGCCGATGCACGGTCCATCCTCTGTTTCTTAACCTAAGAAGGAGTACTCCATATGCGGAAGAAGTCGAACGTTAGCCGCATCTTTTTCATCGTCATCAGTGTGCTGTTGCTCGTGAGCATGCTGATGGGATTCATCATCTCGCTTCTACCTGCCGCTTACTAAACAGGAGGGCACTCTATGCCCAATCCCGGGTCATCGCATCGCGAGCGGGGTTTTGTCGTACGTGAGTTTCACGTGTCTCGGCAGTCGCGAGATCGCTATGGCTTCGAGGAGCAGTTCTTCGCCTTCGACGGTAACGTCATCTTCGCCAACTTCCGTGCGGCTCGCCTCTTTGCTCAGCGTATCAACGAGAAACGAGATGCGGCACATCATCCCGAGCGGAGCGTCAGCGCCGGCGATCTGAACGCGATGGGACTCGTGGATGAAATCCTCCACTACATCGTGGCGCAGTATCGCCGCGAACGCAGTCCCCGGGTGATGGAGGCGGCGCTGACCTATCTGAGTGAGCGCCTGGGCGAGACCGCTGTCGAGGAGCTGCTGGTTGCCTTTCTCGAGCAGTTCCCGCCCACGCCGGTCTACAAGGGCGAGCTCACTTTGGGGGAGTACCTCGACACCGGGGACACGACGCGAGACGAGTCCGTGCGTGCCGCAGTGCTCGAAGAGCTGTTGCTCCTGTGGCTAACGAACGAGAACCCGGCAGCGACACCCTTTATCGAGCTCCTCGACGATGCCTCGCTTGAGCAGATGGAGGCCTATGCCGTCTTCCCTGATCTGCTGAAGACCTTCTTTGTTGGCCAGCCGGGCTTTGGGCCGACCAACGAGAGCCTCTTTGATATCCTGAGGGCGCCGGCGCTTGCCGCGCCGGGATCTTGGCACGCTCAACTGGCCTATATGCGCACCCGTTGGGGCGGGCTGTTGGGGACCTATCTTCAGCGCCTGCTCAGCAGCCTCGACTTTCTGGAGGAGGAAGCCAAGGCCTTTTTCGGGTTTGGCCCGGGCCCGATCGAGGTGCCTGAGTTTGCCGATATGGCCGTCGAACCGGAGGCCTTCAGCCCCGATCAGGACTGGATGCCTCGTGCGGTGATGATGGCCAAGAACGTCTATGTATGGCTCGATCAGCTGTCCCAGACCTACGGACGTGAGATTCGCCATCTCGATGAAGTGCCCGATGAGGAGCTGGATCGTCTGCGCCGCTTTGGCTTCACGGCTCTCTGGTTGATCGGCCTCTGGGAGCGGAGCAAAGCCTCCCGGCGCATCAAGCAGATGATGGGTAATCCGGAGGCTGTCGCCTCTGCCTATTCCATCCTCAGCTATCAGGTCGCCGAGGATCTCGGTGGCGAGGTTGCCTTCGAGGATCTCAAGTCCCGTGCCTGGGTGCGCGGGATCCGTATGGCGAGTGACATGGTTCCCAACCATATGGGCATTGACTCGGATTGGGTCATCCATCATCCCGATTGGTTTGTCAGTCTCGATTACAGTCCCTTCCCCTCTTATTCGTTCTCCGGTGTTGACCTCTGTGAGGATGAGCGCGTCGGGGTCTATCTCGAGGACCACTATTACGACCACACGGATGCTGCGGTTGTCTTCCAACGGCGGGATCACTGGACCGGTGACACCAGGTACATCTACCATGGCAACGACGGCACGCAGATGCCGTGGAACGACACAGCACAGCTCAATTACCTGAACCCAGAGGTGCGTGAGGCGGTCATTCAGACGATCCTTGCCGTGGCTCGCCGCTCTCCGATTATCCGTTTTGATGCCGCGATGACACTCGCCAAGCGTCACTACCAGCGCCTGTGGTTTCCAGAACCCGGCACCGGCGGCGATATCGCCTCGCGTGCCGGATTCGGTCTGACCAAGGCGGAGTTCGATCGACAGATGCCTGAGGAGTTCTGGCGTGAGGTCGTTGATCGTGTGGCGGCTGAGGTGCCCGATACGCTCCTGCTTGCCGAGGCCTTTTGGATGATGGAGGGCTACTTCGTGCGTACCCTTGGTATGCACCGTGTTTACAATAGCGCCTTCATGAACATGCTGCGCGACGAGAAGAATGCCGAGTACCGCGAGGTTATGAAGAACACGCTGGAGTTCGACCGGGAGATCCTGCGCCGCTACGTCAACTTCATGAACAATCCCGACGAGCGTACTGCCGTCGATCAATTCGGCACGGGCGATAAGTATTTCGGCGTTTGTACGATGATGCTGACCGTGCCCGGTTTGCCGATGTTTGGCCACGGTCAGATCGAGGGCTATGCAGAGAAATACGGGATGGAGTTCCGTAAGGCCTATTGGAACGAGCAGCCTGACGTCGGGCTCGTTGAGCGACACGAGCGACAGATCATCCCTCTGATCCGGCAGCGCTATCTCTTCGCCGGCGTGGAGTCCTTCTATCTGTATGATGTCTACAAGCCGGATGGGACGGTGGACGAGAATGTCTTCGCCTATTCAAACCGCGTTGGGGACGAGCGCGCATTGGTCCTCTACCATAATCGCTATGGGGATACGCGGGGTTGGGTGCGGACCTCGGTCGGTTATGCCGTCAAGGGTGATGATGGCAGCAAGTCGCTTACGCAGACCTCGTTGGCTGAAGCATTGAGTATCTCCGATGATCCCAACAGGTTCCTGACCTTTCGGGACGCGCTCAGCGGACGGGAGTTCATCCGCAGCTGTCGAGAGCTTGCCGAGCGGGGGCTGTTCGCCGAGCTGCACGCCTATCAGGCCTATGTCTTCCTTAATTTCCATGAGGTCGAGGACAACGCGGCACATCACTACGCCCAATTGAACGAGCATCTCAAAGGCCGACCGGTGTCCAGCATCGATGAGGCGCTTCAAGAGATGCTGGTCGCGCCTGTGCACGTGCCCCTACGTATGCTGGTGAGTGCTCCGGCTTTTCGTTGGTTGGTCTCCCATGCGGGCGAGACGTCTGAGACGGCTGATGCGCCCTTCTTGGCAGAGGTCGAGCAGAAAACGCTGGATGTCTTCCACGGCGCTTTGCTGGTGCTGGATGAGGATCTGGAGGCGGGCCTTCCCGCGGAGGAGCTGACTCACGATGTCGTGGCACGCTTGGCGCTGCTGCTCGCGATGCCTGAGTGGCTCGAATCGCGCATCGCTGCATCGGATGACGGCTCGACCGCGGCATCGGCGGTCGAGTTCCTGCTGGCGGGCTGGCCTACGGACGAGGCCTTGCCGGCTGCGTGGGGTCGATGGGGCGCGCTCTTGGGCTGGACCTTTGTCTATGCTCTGGGCGGTTTGGTGGATGCGACCCATGCCGCTGCCGTCAGCCGAGATTGGTTCGACGAATGGCTGCTGCGCAAGCCGATCGCGGGAGCACTTGCGGAGCTCGGACTCTCCGAACAGGCACAGCAGCGTGTGACGCTGACGGTCCGGTTACTGCTCTCTGCAGACGAGTGGCTGCCGTCAGATGCGGCACGGCGCCACCCTGCCTTCGTGCTGCGCCGTGCCATGAACCACCGGGACGTCCGGGCCTATCTCGGCGTGAACCGTTACGACGATGTGCTCTGGTTCAACCGTGAGGCTTTTGGGGAATGGTTGTGGTGGATGCTCTGTCTGGAGGTTGTTCGGTCGGCCGAGGCGGACGAGGCGGATGTCGTGGGACGCCTAAGCGGCATCTACCAGCTGATCACGCAACTTCAGGCCGCTGAGGCGCTGTCCGGCTACCAGGTGGATGCCCTGCTCGAGGCAGCGCAGACACTATAGGATGAAGCCCTACTCGCGGTCGTAAAGGCCGGCGTTGACGTTGCGTCGGATCCTCAGGACCTCGCGGAACATACGCCATGAGTCGCGCAGAGGGCTGACGCTGCCCCCTGGGCCGTAGGTCCACGGGATGCCGATCTCCAGGATCTTGT
>CAZYYC010000125.1:0-11668 GCA_964650935.1 uncultured Anaerolineales bacterium | reverse complement strand
GGAGCACATCATCATCTACCCCCGCGTCGTCCCCCTCGAGACCCTCGGGCTGCCGACGCGCTCACCGCTCGCCTCCCTGCCCGCTCCCGCCCCGCTCTTCGAGGATCCCTCCAACATCATCGGGGTCCAGCCTTACCAGGCCGGGGATTCGCCGCGCCGCATCCACTGGACGGCGACCGCGGCGACCGGTCAGCTGCTCGTCAAGCGCTACCGCCCGGCGATCGCCCGCGAGACGCTCATCTGCCTCGACCTCGACCAGGGCGATTACCCCTTCCAGCGGCTCTACGTCGCCTCGGAGCTCGCCATCACCACCGCCGCCTCGCTCGCCAACCACATCATCGTGCGCGAGGGCCTGTCTGTGGGATTGGCGACTCAGGCCCTGGACCCTCTTGAGGACCGCATCACGACGATGTCCCTTCCCGCCAAGCGGGGGCGCGCGCACCTGATGGACCTGCTGGAGATCCTCGCCCGCGCACAGACCTATGCCCGCCCCGCGCCTCCTTTCGAGGAGAACGAGGGAGCCTCCGGGAACGCAGAGGCTTCAGGAGACGCAGGAGCGGCCTCCGCGCCCCTGCCCATCACCACCTTCCTGCGCACCCAGAGCGTCAATCTCTCCTGGGGCGCCACGATCCTCCTCATCACGGGGCACGCGACCGATGAGATCTACCACGTGCTGCTGCACCTGCGCCGGCAGGGATTCGCCGTCGCCCTCGTCCTGGTGATGCCCGCACCGCCCGAGCCCGGTGACGCATTCGGCGGCGACGGCGAAGGACGCCCCGGCAAGCTGCCGGTCTACAGAGTGTGGCGCGAGGAGGAGCTGGACCTGCTATGAGCACCCACGCCCCCCGCGGTTCACGCGGCCCGCACATCGTGGTGCGCGAGACCGACACCTACGTCGAGCATCCCGAGGATGAACCGCCGCCGGCCCCGCCCTCGCGGTGGATTCGCGACCTCTTCCAGCCGGTCGTGGTGAGCGCTCTCGTAGCCTGCCTGTCGCTGTCGATCGCGCAGCTGATCGCGCTCGTGACCTCGCTGGAGGGCATAGTGCTCGTCCGGATCGTGCCGGTGTTGATGGCGCTCATCGGGTTCCACACCCAGCGCGTGGTCCAGGCACGCTTCCTCAGCCGCGCCGACCATCGACGCTTCAGACTGGTCGAGTTGGGCATGCTCTTCCTCGTCGTGAAAGCCGCCTCGCACGCCCTGGACACCCCCGGCGAACTGCTCGCCCACGTCAGAGGCTGGAGCGCGGACCCGCTCACCTTCTTCGATGCCACGACGCTGACCGCCTTCGCCCTCGGCGTCGCAGCCTGGTGGCTCGCGGGGCTGACCGCGCGCGACCTCGACGGCATCAGCGACCCGGGCGCCTACGTCGGCGAGATCGAGCCCGCCGCGCGCCTCATCACCCGCTATGCCTACGGAGGCGCCCTGCTCCTGGTGGTCACCGCCTCCACACACGTCCGTCCCGAGGAGCTGATCCGCTTCGAGCACCAGCGGGTGCGCAGCCCGATTCCGGCCCTGCTCACCTACTTCCTGCTGGGTATGATGATGCTGGGGCAGATCCAATACGCGCGGCTGTCGAGTTTCTGGCGCCGCGAAAGGGTCGCCGTGGCCGAGAACCTTGCCGGGCGCTGGCTCCGCTACCTGATCGTCTTCGTCGCCCTCGCAGCCCTGATCGCCTTTGTGCTCCCGACGGGTTACACCGTGGGCATCCTGGACCTGATCGCGACGCTGATGTACATCGTCAGCTACATCGCCCTGCTGCTCTATGGGCTGCTGATGTTGCTCCTGTGGCCGATCCTGATGCTCTTCTCCCTGCTGATGGGCCGGGATCCGCCGACGGAGCCCCCCGCCCCGATCGAATCCCCCCTCGCCCCGCCCCCGGCGCTGGGAGGCGGGGGCGGGGGCGCCTGGTGGCTGGTCGCGCGCTCGATCCTCTTCTGGATCGTGCTCCTGGCCGCCGTCGCCTTCCTCGCGCGCAGCTACCTGCGCGATCGCCCCAACCTCTTCAGACGGCTGCGAAGGCTGCGCCCGTGGCGCTGGCTGGTCAACGTGTGGCAGGCGATCCGGAGCCGGCTGCGGGGCTGGGGGCGCGCCGTCGCCGTGGCAGCGCCCTCCGTGGTGCGGCGGATCTTCGGAGCACGGGCCAAATCACGCGCGCACGAGCGCCGCCGCGCCCGCGACCTGCGCGAGCAGCTCCGCCGCTATTACCTCGAGACGCTGGATGTAGCCGAAAGCCACGGTCTCACGCGGCGACAGACAGAGACCCCCTACGAGGTCCGCCGGCGGCTGATGGAGCACGTCGCCGAGGCAGGGCCGGCGCTGACGAAGCTCACGGAGGGGTTTGTGCTGGCACGCTACAGCACCCGCAGCATCACACCCGAGGACGTGGCTGCTCAGCGGACCTATGCCGCACAGGTACAAGAGGTGCTGGCCCGGACGGATGCCGGGCCGGACGAAGCACCCTAGCGCCGGCTAGGGCGCGCCGCTACTCATAAACCAGGTCCCCTCGACCTGCAGCACGAAGCCGTACTGCTCGGCCAGCGTGGTGCCTGAGCAATCCTGCACCATCAGGTCATAGGTATCCGGCGAGAGGAAAAAGAGGCGCGTCTCACCATCGGTCACGATCTCCATCTCACCCAGGCGATCATCGCCCCAGTTGTCATTGACCTCGGGCGAGATGAAGACGTAGCAGACATCCTGCCCAATATCGTTGGCGACGCGCAGCGGCACATAGCCCGGACGCGAGATCTCGATCGCGAGGTCACTCGAGACGCCCCACGCCGTCGTCATCACCGCCTGATCGCAGGCCCGTGCCATCAGGTCATAGGCACCCGCGGGGAGCTCGAAGGTGCGGACGCCGCCCGACGCTATCGTCTCATCCGCTGCCAGCCGGTCCTCACCCCATGCGTCCGAATCCGAGGGCGAGATGAAGACATAACAGACCTCGTAGTCGGACCGGTTGTTGAACGTGATTCGGACATCACCCCCGGCGACGGGCACCACCGTATCGGGGACCTCCGCCCCCGGTGTCTGGGGGACCTCCACCCCCGGCGTCTGGGGGGTCGGCGTCGACGACAGCAGACCTTCCAAAATCGGGCGCCCCAGGACATACCCCCCACAGGTCAGAGCAATGCAGAGGAGCGCCGCCCCGGCGATGCCGATCCAGAATCCCGCGGAGCGCTTCGGCTTGGAGGCCGGCCGCGCCGCGGCACGGCCCTCAAACGTGACCGGGGCCCCACCCCCGGTCTGCGGGGCGTAGCGCGTCTGCGAGACGCCCTGTGGCTGCGGGGAGCTTCCCATCTGTGGGGGAGCGACCTGCGTCCTGGGGAACTCCACCGCACCCGGCTCCGGCAGCGGTCCGGACACCAGCACCGCGAGCATCTCGCGCGCGGACTGCCACCGCTCACTCACCGACAGCGCCAGCGCCTTCATCACCAGCTGCTCGGTGCGACTCGTCACGCCGGACGCCACCTGGCGCAGCGGCTTGAACTGCTCGGGCATCGCCATGCGCTCCGTCGCCGTGGGCGGCGACTGCCCCGTCAACAGATGATAGAGCGTGGCTCCCAGACTGTAGATATCGCTGGGCGGCCCCGTATGGTCCTTCGTGGCGCCATACTGCTCCGGCGGCGCATACTCCGGGGTGCCCATGCCGCGCATCACGGTGCGGGTCACGGGATCGTTCGGATCCCACAGCTTGACCAGGCCGAAATCGACCAGGACCACCGACCCGTCGGGCCTGAGGATGATGTTCTGGGGCTTGATGTCCCGATGGACGACGCCACGCGCATGGCAGTACTCCAGCGCCTCCAGAAGCTGGCGCGCCCAACCCAGGACCTTGGTCTCAGGCTGGGCTCCCTCCTGCACCATCACGTCCGCCAGGCTGCGCCCCTCGACGAAGTCCATGATCAGGTAGGCCTTGTCGTCCACCTCAAAGAAGTCGGTCACCCGCACCAGGTTCGGGTGATTGAGGCGCGCCAACACACCGGCCTCCTGCTCGAACTGATCGCGCAACGCGGCGAGCATCTCCGCATCGAGGCCGGGCTGGGGCAGCAGCTCCTTCAGCGCGATGGGCACCTTCAGTCGCAGGTCCCAAGCCCGGTAGACCGACCCCATTCCGCCCTGGCCCAGTAGCCTGACGATACGATAGCGATCTTGTACGACCGTCCCCGTCTCAAGCATAGGTTGTCCCCCTTCTAT
Source organism: uncultured Anaerolineales bacterium (assembly GCA_964650935.1). Lineage (GTDB taxonomy): Bacteria > Chloroflexota > Anaerolineae > B4-G1 > SLSP01 > PWVB01. The sequence continues at coordinate 7,471 of CAZYYC010000125.1, read as the reverse complement.
CGTCGCCTAGGCGATCTGCGCCAACACAACCGTGATGTTATCGTAGCCACCGGCCTCTTTGGCCAAGGCCACCAGCCGGTCACAGGCCGCCTGGGGTGAGGCGGCATCCTGCCAGACCTGCCGGATCACGTCATCGACCACCATATCGCTCAGCCCGTCAGAGCAGAGCAGCAACGCCTCGCCCGAGGCGAGCCGGACATGAAAGAGATCCATCGCCAGGTCGGGCGAGTCCCCAATCACCCGGTAGATCACGCTCTTCTGGGGATGATGGCGCGCCTCTTCCGGGGAGAGCTGTCCGATATCGACGAGACGCTGCACCAGCGAGTGGTCGGTGGTGATCTGGTCGATGCCCCTGGGGCCTAACCGGTAGGCCCGGCTGTCCCCCACATTGAGCACCGTTGCGGCACGCCCCACCACCAGGGCCATGACCAACGTACACCCCATGTCATTTGAGGCAGCCAGCCGCTCCCTATAGACCGCTTGATTGGCAGCCTTCGCCGCCCGGGTCAACCACGCCTCGGCATCCAATGTATCCCCGTCGGCGCGCGCACGCTGGAGGTCGTCGCCGTGTCGGGCAATCGCCTCGACCGCGAGACGGCTCGCCACATCGCCCGCCGCATGCCCCCCTACACCGTCGGCGACGACGAAGACCCCCACCGAGGGCGCTGAGGGCGGGGCCATCACCCAGAGGCTGTCCTCGTTCAACGTGCGGACGTGGCCCACGTCGCTCTGCTGCCCGACCAGGAAGCGCACCCCTTGCTGTTGAGCCAACTGCTCCCGCGCGCGTACCAGCGCGACGGCGAAATCCGCAGCCCGCAGAAGCCCGTGGGATCCCACAGCCTGCGACAGCGTGCGCTGTACGCCCTGCGGCAGCGTCGAGCCGGCTCGGGCCTTGTCATCATCCGTCGCCAGCTGCATCAGGAGGCGCGCCAGGTTCCGCACGTTGCCGGCCTCACGCTCGACCCGACCCTCCCCGTTGCCCCGCGGGACCACGGAGACGCCGTCCAAGCAGAGCCACCCGGCATAGGGCGCCGCCTCATCCGATCCCCCTTCGTCTGCGAAGGCTCCTTCGTCTGCGAAGGCTCCTTCGTCTGCGAAGGCTCCTTCGTCCGCGAAGGCCTTGCCCTGCACAATGACGCGCTCCAGGCTCACCTCATCCAAGACCACATCGTGATCGTGCAGATAGGCCATCCCACGCGCTAGGGAGATCCCCCAGTCAAGCACCCGCTCCACCGGCTGCGGACGGCGCAGCCGGGTCGCACGCCGTGCGTCCACGACCGGCTCGACCTGATAATAGCGCAGGGCGCCGAACGAGGCGTCGGCGAAGACGGAGATCGGCAGGATGACCGCGGGGTGCGCCAGTTGATCGGTCAGGAGCTCGGCGCTCACGGCGTAGCGTTGGGGATCGGACGTCTCGCGCGCCTGGAGACCCGTGGAGGATGATCCGCCAAGCGGCGCACCGCATCGATCACAGATTCCCGCGGCGTCCTCTCGCTGAGGGGCGGACCCCGTCTGAGGAGCGGACCCCGTCTGAGGGGCGGACCCCGTCTGAGGAGCGGACCCCTTCTGAGGGGCGGACCCCTTCTGAGGGGCATAGCACTGTGGGCAGAGAAGGATGGACGACGTCGACCTCACCTCGTAGAGGCGCTCTCCATCTCCAGACCCCAGAGCCCTGAGCACGAGGTACCGGCCCTCGCCCAACACCGTGCCCTCCGCCAGGAGGTCAGTCGGCTCTGCCGCGTCGCGCGCCCTCTCGGGGCGGCGGGCACGCCTCGCTCGCGATCGTGCTCTCCCAGGACGTCCACGGACCAGAAAGAAGACGCCCAATCCGGTGATGACGAAGAGCACCAGCCCGAGGAGCGCCAGCAGCAAGGGCGTCGCCACGGCCCGGTTAAGCCGCGTCGAATCCGCCGCCCCACCTGCCGGGGCAGCGGTCTCACCGTCTGCAGGCTGCAAGGACGGTGTAACGGTCACCGCCCCGCTACCCGGCGGGCCGGGAAGGCTGACCTCACACGCGACGAGCAACAACAGTAAACATACACCACCCAGCAACCGCCCTGTGCGCCGATCTCGCATCCCTGACCCCTTCATCCGCGACACGCGTCCGCGACGTTGCCCCATCATAGCCGCGATGCCGGGGAATGCTAGCGTTGGTAGGTGCCGATGAGGACCGCCTCTCCCAGAACGTGGTCGGAGATGGCGTCCAGCAGCACCTGTTGGTTGACCTCCTCAGGCGTCAATCCCAAAAAGGTATCGAGCGCGAAGAGCCTGAAGACGTAGCGGTGCACGCCGCTTGGAGGGCATGGGCCGCCATAGCCGATCCGCGCCCAGCTATTCCTCCCCTGGCGCCCGCCACCGGCCAGGTGTGGGGTCGAGGGCACAGCCTCGGGCAGCAAACCGGCACTCACCGGCACATCATAGATGATCCAATGCACCCACGAACCTCCCGGTGCGTCGGGATCATCGCAGATCAGGGCCACGCTCTCGGTCCCTTCGGGGGCATCACGCCAGCGCAGGGCAGGCGAAATATCCTGCCCATCGCACGTGTAGATGGTGGGGATAGTGCCCCCCTCCCCAAAGGCAGGGCTGACCAGAGCAAAGCTCGCTGCCTCGCCTGCTTGCGGCGGCGTCGGTGTCGCCGTGGCCTGAGGCGCCGTCGCAGGCGTCACCGTGAGCGTGGCCGTGGCCGATGCCTCCACGGTCGGGAATAGCTCAGCCGACAGCGTCGCCAGCGCGCCATCGTCGATCAGCTCTTCGATATCGCCGGCATCGAACCCCTCGCCCGCCACCTGGGTGGAGAGCAGGGCCACCGAGGTCGCGGCATCCGCGCCGTCCATACCCATCGCCTCACATCCACCCAACGTGAACAGGAGCATGGCACACGACGCCAAGACCCCTGCCACGCTCATCTCACGGCCATACGGCACAACACGACAAGCCGCCATCTATGACCTCCTGCCAAGAGCCTGAGCGCCGACCTCGATCCTCCCTCGCGCCCACGACGCAGACCGGCTGTCTAGCGCTCCGTGATCTCGATCGTCTCGATCAGGTCGCCGGGCGTCGATGCCGTCTGAGGATCGCGCAGGCTGATCTCGTCCAACACGTCCAGGCCCTCGATCACCTTGCCGAAGACGGTGTGAGCTCCATCGAGCCACGGCGTGGCGTCAAAGGTGAGGAAGAACTGGCTGCCGTTGGTGTTCGCCCCGGCGTTGGCCATAGACAGCACCCCGGGACCATCGTGACGCAGACTCGCCACGAACTCATCGGCGAACTGGTAACCGGGCCCGCCCATCCCTGTCCCGGTCGGATCGCCGGCCTGGGCCATGAAGCCGTCGATCACACGATGGAACATCGTGCCGTCGTAGAATCCCTCACGGGCCAGGAAGACGAAGTTGTTGACCGTGTTAGGAACCTGGTCGGCGTAGAGCTCGACCACGATGTCGCCCTTCTCGGTCTTGAAGGTCGCGACGTAGCTGCGATCGGGATCGATGACCATCGCGGGCCGTGCAGCGTACATCCCGTTGCGGAAGGTCGGCTCCTCGGGCATCGGGACCTCGCCCGGTTGCGTCAGCACCTCGGGCGTCGGTTCAGGCAGCTGCGACTCCGTCACCTCGTCGATGCGGATGGTGCGGATGACATCGCCGGGGGTCGCTGCCGCCTGCGGATCACGGACCGAGATCGATCCCAACACATCCAGCCCCTCGACCACCTTACCGAAGACCGTGTGCGCGCCATCGAGCCACGGCGTCGCATCATAGGTGATGAAGAACTGGCTGCCGTTGGTCCCAGGCCCGGCATTGGCCATCGAGAGCACACCCGGGCCGTCATGCGTCAGGTTAGGGGAGAACTCATCGGCAAACCGGTAGCCCGGACCCCCACGTCCCGTCCCGGTGGGATCGCCGGCCTGCGCCATAAAGCCGGGGATCACGCGATGAAAGGTCGTGTTGTCGTAGAATCCCTCACGCGCGAGGAAAACGAAGTTGTTGACCGTCGTGGGCGCCTCGTCGGCGAAAAGCTCCACCACGATGTCGCCCTTCTCCGTCTCGAGGGTCGCAAGATAGACCTTGCTGGGGTCGATCGCCATCGCCGGGGGGGAACTATACATACCTTCACGCGAAGCAGGGTCCTGAGGCATATCTGAGTCACTCCTTAACGTATCCTGAGATTCGATCACGCCATCGCCGGCAGCTGCCGGCGTGTCGCTTTCGTACAAGTTGGTGGTGCGCGCCGCATCCCTATCCTGCCAGGGGCGCCAGATCACCGCCACGACCACCACCGCGGCAACGATCAAGATGCCGAGAATGGCGAGCCAGGACGGCAAGCAGCCGCTGCGCCCCGAACGGGTGAAGGTCGAACGCAGCCGCCCCCCCACGCCGCCGCTCTTCAGTGTGGACTTACCCGCCTTCCCGCCGCCGAACGACGTGCTCGGGCGGCTGGGGGACTTCGCCCCGCCGCTCCGCCGCGACGGCGACTTCGTCGTGCTCTTCCCCCGTTTCGAGGTAGAGGATAGCGACCTCGAAGTCGAGGACTTACTGCTGCTGCGACCGGTCTTTGTCTTTGACATCGTTCCTCCAAGCACAATATGGGCTAGATTCTATACGATTCCGCCCCAAAGGCCAAACATGCCCGCCACCGGGCGCCCTCTCCGTAGAGACGCCCCGGTGGGGCGTCTCCCGGTGGGGCGTCTCCCGATGGGGCGTCTCCCGGTGGGGCGTCTCCCGGCGGGGCAGGACCTCCCGCCCACCGTCCCTCGACGGCGTGGTCCCGGATCAGGACGGCTGAGACGTGGCACGCGGCAACCCCAGCAGCAGCGCCAGCGGGCCCAGACACAACAACCACATCGCCGCCGGCAGGCCCACCCTGTGGGCCACCAACCCCAACCCCCAGGGCAACAGCCCGCCCAGGAGACCGAAGACGTTATCCACCGCCAGCACGGCGCCGCTCCTGCCCGGCATCGTCGCGTAGAGCCGCGCCTTGAGGATCGAGTACCACCCCGCGTTGAACAGGCCCAGCAGCGCCACCAGGCCCAGCTTGACGGGGAAGGCGGGCAGCGACAGGAAGGCGATGAAGAGGGCCAATTCGAGGACGGCGCTCACCCGCAGGTAACGCAACCCCTCCACGTGATCCAGAAGTCGGATCAACAGGGCATCGCCCAGCAGCCCCACCCCGGTCCACACGGCGACGGCGGTGGCAGCCTGGGCCGTGGAGACCCCGGCGACATCGACGAAATAGAGCGCCAGAAACCCCAGCAGGACGTCCAGCATGAGGTCGGAGAACTGCAGCAGGATCAGCCACCGCAGCACCTCGCTCTCGCGCAAGGCCGCGAGCACAGCCTTCGCACCCGCCGCGAGGCCCTCAGACACCTGCGCGACCGACTCTGACCGTTCCGGAAGTGAGCGCCACGCCGGCACGAGGATCACAGCCGCCGCCCCGGCCCCGGCGACAAAGACCGCACGCCACCCCAGCTGCAGCGCCACGAGGAGTCCCAGGGCCAGAGGCCCGAGGACCACGCCGAGGGAGCCGGCAAAGGTCCACCGCGCCATGTTCTTCTCGCGCCCGCTGGGGCTCGCATCCATCAGCGTCGCCTGGGAGAGGCTGACGAAGGCCCCCGACGCGGGGCTGAAGATGACGAAGCTCAAGAGCAGCCATCCGTAGCTCCGGCTGAGCCCCGTCATCAGCAGCGAGGCGGCAAAGACAACGCCGCCACCCACGATCAGGACACGTCGTCGCCACGCGTCGGCGAGAAGGCCCAGCAGGGGTTCGGTCACACCGGAGACCACACGGGGAAGTCCGAGAAGGACGCCGATCTGGGCGTAGGACAGCGCCAGATCGGTACGGATCAGAGGCCAGGCAGCCTCCCGAGCGCCATAGACGAACTCGTCCAGGAACTCGATCAGCAGCAGCAGGAGCACAAATCCGAAGGTTGGACGCATCTCACCGTCGCCGGGGATCGATCAGCAGGGGCGCGTGAGGTGCCTGCGTCGCACGCAGGCGCTAACCCTCAATAGTCCGTATCAACCCACTCAAACTCATAGGTGGCGATCCGCACGGTGTCGCCCTCCTGCACACCCGCTTCACGCAACGCCGCGATCACGCCCTGATGATCCAGGTAGTTGTGAAAGCGCAGCAGCGCCTCGTGGTACTCGGTGCGCGCACGGGCTGCAGCGCGCTCAATTCTCCCGCCCTTGACACGCCAGATGTCCGCCGCCTCCTGCACCACGGTGAAAGTGCCATCGTCCTCGAACGTGGGGCGGATCACGACGGGGGTCACGTGCTCGAGCTGTGGCTCAGGGGCCTCCTGCACCAACCGGTAGGCCTGGCCCATCAGCTCCCGCGTGCCCTCACGCGTGAGCCCCGAGATCGCGAACACGCGGTCGAAGCCCAGGTCGTTGAGCATCTCGCGGTAGGCAGGCACCATCTCGCGCACGCCGGGGATATCGAGTTTGTTGATCGCCACGATCTGCGGCTTGTCCATCAAGCCGTGGTCGAACTCCGCCAACTCAGCGTTGATCGCCTCGAAGTCCTCGATGGGATCGAGCGCATTGCCGTCCAGCACGTGGATCACCACCCGTGTCCGCTCGATGTGGCGCAGGAACTCGTGGCCCAGCCCCTTACCCTGGCTGGCGCCCTCGATCAGGCCCGGCAGGTCCGCCAGGACAAAGGTCTCGTCCGCGCCCAGCGCGACCACACCGAGGTTGGGCTGCAGCGTGGTGAAGGGATAATCGGCAATCTGCGGCGTGGCGGCGGTCATCACGGACAGGAGCGTGGACTTCCCGGCATTGGGCTTGCCCACCAGTCCGGCGTCGGCCAACAACTTGAGCTCGAGTCGCAGCGCGCGCTCCTCGCCCGGATCACCGTTCTCGGCGATGCGCGGGGCCTGGTTGGTCGACGTCGCAAAGCGGGCGTTCCCGCGTCCTCCGCGTCCCCCCTTGGCCACGACGACGCGTTGGTCAATGTCCTTCAGATCGGCCACCACGGCGCCCGTCTCCTCATCGATGACCAGCGTGCCCGGCGGGACAGGGATCAGCAGATCATCGCCCCCACCGCCATGCATCGTCTTGATGAGACCGGGCTGCCCATCCTCCGCGGCGAACTCCTTCTGATGGGCGAAATGATAGAGCGTGTTGAGGTGCGGGTTCACGAAGAAGACCACATCCCCACCCCGTCCCCCATCGCCGCCCGACGGCCCTCCGAAGGGCACAAACTTCTCACGACGGAACGCGACGGCTCCCTTGCCGCCGTGTCCGGCGATGACGCGAATCTTTACCTGATCATAGAACATAGTGGATCCATGTTACTTGAATGGCCGCCAAAGTCAATCTCGGCGTGGCGACTCACCTTCCGGGAAGCTCACCGAGCCGACCTCAACCCACCGGCACCGCCGGACGCCCGCACCCGCACAACACAACGCCCCGCCGAGCTTCCCGGAAGATCGCTCCGATGGCCCGCTCACCCAGAGACAAAACTGCCT
>CAZYYC010000124.1:0-11760 GCA_964650935.1 uncultured Anaerolineales bacterium | reverse complement strand
TGGGATGAGCGCTATCTCCTCAAGGTGCTCGCCTGTTGAGATGCGTACGCCCTGGCCCGACACGCAGGTGGTCGCGCTGACGAGCGTTCTGGAGGACCGGCTGGTCTTCGATGCGATCCGCGTGGGGGCGATGGGCTATCTGCTCAAGGACACGCGCGGACACGAACTCTGCAGGGCGATCAAGGCAGCCGCAGCGGGTCAGGTCCAGCTCTCCCCCGAGGCCGCCCGCAGACTGGTGGGGCACGTCGCCGTCCGTGAGGACATCAACGAGCTGACGCCCCGGGAGACCGAAGTGCTCCGGCACGTCTCCCGGGGCCTTGCCAATAAGCAGATCGGGCACGCCCTGGGCATCACCGAGAAAACGGTGAAGACCCACGTCACCAACATCCTCAGCAAACTCGGGGTCCTCAGCCGTACTGAGGCCGCGCTCTACGCCGTCAAGGCGGGCCTGGTCTCGCTCGACGAGCACGGCTGATGGTCGGGCACAGCGTCCCGTCGCGCGATCTGCACCCGACGCAGCCCACAGACGCCGCCGAGGCGCTGCGCGAGAGCGAGGCACGTTTCCGCAGCGCCTTCGAGTTCGCCGCCCTCGGCATGGCCCTCGTGGGCCCTGACGGCGCCTTCCTTCAGGTTAACCGGTCACTCTGCTCGATGCTGGGCTACACCGAAGCGGACCTGCTGACCAAGACCTTCCAAGACCTCACGCACCCCGATGACCTCAGCGTCGGCGTGCAGCTCTTCCGTGAGCTGATGGCCGGGCAGCGCGAATACGGCCGGCTCGAGAAGCGCTACGTGCGCAAGGATGGGCTCACCATCTGGACGCTGCTCAGCACCGCCGCGGTTCGCGATACGTCCGGGCACGTGCGTTACCTGGTGTCGCAGGTTCAGGACGTCACGGAGCGGCGTCGTGCGACCGACCTCTTGGCAGGGACGGAGGCGCAGTATCGCGCCATCTTCGAGGGGACAGGCGATGCGCTGGTGATCACCGGATCGGATGGGCGGATCGCCGAAATCAACCCCGCCGCTTGTGCGATGTACGGCTACGCGCGTGAGGAGGTCATCGGGAAACCGCTCTCCACCCTCATCAGCGTCGACTACCACGCCCCCCTCGAGGAGCGGCTCCAGGAGATTGGGCAGGACGCTGCCTTCGTAGTGCAGGCGGTGGACCGCAGGCGGGACGGCACGCTCTTTGACGTGGAGGTACACGGCAGGAGCTTCACCTATCTCGGTCGACCCCACATGCTCGCCGTCGTCCGCGACGTCACGGATCGTGTCCGCTCGATGCAACTGCTCGAGCAGCGCGTGCAGGAACGCACCCGGGAGCTCTCCACGCTGCTCCAGGTCTCGCGCGACCTGGCCTCGACCCTGCAACTCGAACCGCTGCTGGCGAAGACCCTCGACCTCCTGGCGGAGGTGATCGACTATGATGCCGCGGCGATCTTCGCGCTGGAGGATCACGATCAGCTCGCGCTGCTGGACTACCGTGGTCCGTGGGCGATCCGGGAGCTGCCCCGCCGGTGGGACCTGAGTCAGGTGGAGCACATCCGTATGGTGATCAGCCACCGCCGGCCGCTGACCATCCCCGACGTCCACGCGCACACACTGCGCGCCGAGGCCTGGCAGCGGACCTGGGGCGAGCAGCTGGGCAAGCTGGCCAAGCTCAGCGGCTCGTGGCTGGGCATCCCACTGATCGCCAAAGATCGGGTGATCGGCACCCTCACCCTCGAGCACGCCGAGCCTGACCACTTCACGCCGCTGCATGCCAAGCTCGCCCTCGCGTTTGCCAACAACGTCGCCGTGGCGATGGACAACGCCCGCCTCTATGAGGTGGCACAGCGCGTCTCGGCGCTGGAGGAGCGCCACCGCATCGCCAGGGAGCTGCACGACTCGGTCTCTCAGGCGCTCTACGCGATCGGGCTGGGCGCGCAGACCGCCCAAGCCACCCTGCACGATCAGCCCGAGCGAGCCGGGGAGGCCATCGGCTACGTGCTGGATCTTGCCGAAAAGGCGCTCGCCGATATGCGGGCCCTGATCCTCGAGTTGCGTCCCGAGGCCCTGGATCGCGGCGGGTTGGTCTCCGCCTTGCGTGGACACGTCGAGGCGCTCCGTAGGCGGTATGATCTGGCGGTCGTGGCGGACCTGTGCGACGAACCGGCCATCACCCCGGCTGCCAAGGAGGCGCTCTACCGCGTAGCCTTGGAATCACTCAACAACATCATCAAACACGCTCGCGCCGCTCGCGTGCACGTCACGCTGACAACCACGGAGCGCGTTGCGAGGCTGTTGATCGAAGACGACGGCGTGGGCTTTGACCCGGAGCGTCCCTTCCCGGGTCATTATGGGCTGCACACGATGCGCGAGCGCATCGAGCGCGTCGCGGGCACCCTCCACATCGTCAGCGCGCACGGCGCCGGAACGCACGTGCGCGCTGACATCCCCCTCAGTGACTGACCGCTACGGGATCCACAACACCTGACCGGCATAGATCCGATCGGGGTGCAGGATCCGGTTGGCGTAGGTGATGGACCCGACCGTCACACCGTGGCGCCGGGCGATGCCGAACAGCGTATCTCCCCACCGCACCGTGTACCACAGCCCGCGCGGCGCCGTTGTCCCACCGCGGACGCAGAGTCGCTGACCATAGCGAATGTAGTGGGGATTGGTCAAGCCATTCAGCGCCTGGAGATAGGTTGTCGTCACCCCGTAGCGCAGCCCGATCCGGAACAGGTTCTCGCCGTAGCTCACCGTATGCCATTGAGAGCACCATCCCGAGGATGTCGGGGCGGCCGCCACCGGTGTAGGCATCAGGAACGTCACAGCAAGCAGCGCAACTAGAGTCGCGAACCACGCTAGCCGACTTGCCAAGCTCGTAACCATATTGGAGCCTCCTCTTGATCTCTAGACGACACACACTAACTACACTCTACAGCTCCTGAGATCACCTTTCATCCGCTCTTGGGCTCATAGCGAGCTACGACCAAGGTCGTAGGCCCGGGTGGGTCGAACCGACGATGCAGCGTCCTCACGAGGCATGTATCCTAAAAGGCAGGGCAGGAACCTTGGGGCGAGTGCCGTAGCACAACGGGGCTCGCGGAGGAGGCAGGAGGCAGTCAGCGTGGCCAAGAGGGAAGCGGCATCAGATCATCCGCCGACGTGGTTGGGAGCCGGCAACGTACGCGACCGGTTCGTCGGGCGAGAGCAGCAATTGTCGGACCTGTGGGAGCGCCTGGAGCGCGCGCTTGCCGGGCAAGGACAGGTCGTCTTCGTACAGGGGCAGGCCGGCGCGGGCAAGACCGCCCTCATTTTGCACTTCCTGCGTCGGGCTCCGGCGCTACAGCCTGAGCTGGCGATCGCCATCGGGAGCTGCAATGCGCAGACCGGAATCGGCGACCCTTACCTCCCCTTCAGAGAGGCCCTATCGATGCTCACGGACGGATCGACCGGACGCCGTGCCGAGGTCCTGGGGAGCGCGACCAAGCCCGGAACCACACAGACCGTCCTGGTCCGGTCGGTCCAGGTCCTCGTCGACGTTGCGCCCGATCTCATCGGGCTCTTTGTCCCCGGGGCCGGCCTCGCGGCCAAAGTCGGCAAGGCGGCGGCGGAGAAAACCGGGCTGATGGACAAGCTCGATGAACGGGTGAAGCCCGGGGAGAAGCCGGCGCCCGATCAGGGCCGGATCTTCGAGCAGTTCACAACCTACGTGCGGCGCCTGAGTAGCCAGATACCCCTCATGCTCTTCATCGACGATCTGCAGTGGGCGGACAGCGCATCGCTCCAGCTCTTCTTCCACCTGGCCCGCAGGATCGAGGGGCACCGGGTCATGCTGGTGGGCGCATACCGACCCTCTGACGTCGCGTTGGGTCGATCCGGAGAGCGACACCGACTCGTGCCGATCATCCACGAGCTACAGCGCACCTATGGCGACATCGTCATCGATCTGGACCACATGCCGGAACTCGTCACGCGGCACTTCATTGACGCCCTGATCGACGCGGAGCCGAACCGTCTCGATGCCGCGTTCCGCGACGCGCTCTTCCGACACACCGCCGGGCACGCCCTCTACACCGTAGAGCTCCTCGAGACGATGCGCGATCGAAGGGTTCTGGCGGTGGAGGCCGATGGCGCATGGGCGGTCGCGGGCCAGGTCGACTGGCAGGCGCTGCCCGCACGGATCGAGGGGGTGATCGCGGAGCGGATCGGGCGGCTGGATGAGGAGCTGCGCACCATGCTGACGATCGCCGCCGTCGAGGGAGAGCAGTTCACCGCCGAGGTCGTAGCGCGCGTGCAGGCGATGGCGGAGCGCGAGGTCGTCCGCCAGCTCAGCCGTGAGCTCAGCGAAGCCCACCGTCTGGTCAGCCCTCAGGGCGTCGCGCGCATCGGCGCTCAGCGGCTCTCCCTTTACCGCTTCCTCCACAACCTCTTCCAGCAGTATCTCTACGGGAGCATGACGGAGGCTGAGCGGGTCTACCTGCACCTTGACGTGGGAGAGGTGCTCGAGGAGCTCTTTGCGGGCCATACCGACGGGATCGCGGCGCAGCTCGCGCGGCACTTCGAGGAAGCCGGCAGTCCCGCCAAGGCTGCCGGGTACCGGCTTCAGGCCGCCCAACGGGCACTGCGCCTCTCGGCACACCGCGAGGCCTTCGAGCACGCCGAGATGGGTCTGTCGCTTCTGTCGAGCCTGCCCGAGAGTGCCGAGGGCCTGGCGCTGGAGGTGGGCCTCCAGATCACCCGGGGGGTCGCCTCCGTCGGCAGCTTCGGGTACGCTGCGTCGCAGTCGGAGCAGGCCTTCAGCCGTGGACGCGACCTCGCGGCGCAACTCGGTCATCCGCACTATGAGGCCGCAGCGCTCTATGGGCTGTGTGGTGTCACCTTTGTCCACGCCGAGTTCGCTCGCACGCACACGCTCGGCGGGGAGCTGGTCGACATCGCTCGCCGGGCAGACGCGCCCGGCTTTGTCCTGGGTGGTCACGTGATCCTGGGCGCGTCGGAGATGTACCGGGGTCACCTGCAGCGGGCTCGAGAGAGCTTGGAACAGGTCATCACGCTGTATGATCCCACCGCCCACCGTGACCTGGCCTATGAACTCACCCAGGATCCCGCCGTGGCAGCCCAAGCGTTCCTCTCGTGGGTGCTGTGGCAGATGGGCTACCCGGAGCAGGCCGTCGCCGTCAGTGAGAGGGCGTTGGCTTGGGCACGCGAGCTTGACCATCCCTACAGCCTCGGCTTTGCCCTGAGCTTTGCCGCCACGCTCAACCAGATGCTGCGGCGCCCCACTACATGCCTGCCCCTCGCGGAGCAAACGGTGGCCATCGGCGAGAAGCATGGCTTCCCGACCTGGCAGGCGATGGGACGCATGGCACGCGGCTGGGCGCGGGCTCAGCGGGGTGAGGTCGAGGAAGGTATTGCCGACCTCGTCCAGGGATTGGCGATCTGGGACGCCGCGGGGGCAGTCCTCGGCAAGCACTTCTTCAAGACCAACCTGGCGGAGCTGTATGGCCTTGCCGGGAGGGTCGGAGAGGGATTGAGGGTGCTCGACGAGGCGGATTGGTCTCACGAGGCGGTCTGGTGGCTCAGCGAGCAGCGGCGCGTCCGCGCGGGGTTGCGCCTGCGGCTCAACGAGACGCGTGAGGCTGAGGCTTTGCTCCACGAGGCTCTCGACGTCGCCAACGGCCAGGGTAATCGGGCCGCCGCGCTGCGGGCCGCAGCCGAGCTCGCGCGCCGCCGGCACACCCGAGGGGAGATCGCCGCGGCCCATGCACTGCTGGTGCGGCATTATCGCGACTTGAACGAGGGCTTTGACATGCCCGATCTCCAGGACGCGCAGGCGTTGCTGGGAGCGCTTTCTGCGGAGCCTGCCCTCTAGGGCAGCGCTCGACCGAAAAGGGGGTACGACATGTACGACGTCATCGTGATCGGGGGTGGACCGGCAGGCGTTACCGCTGCACTGCGAGCCGGCGAGTTGGGCGCGACCGTCGCCCTCGTCGAGCGGCAGCAGTTGGGCGGCACCTGCACCCATGAGGGTTGCGCGCCGACCCGGGTCATGGCCAAGACCGCACGGCTGATGCGCGACTCGCAGCACTTCGAGGAGTTCGGTCTGATCGGCGAGCGACCTCGCGTCGACTTCCCGGCGCTGATCGCCCGCACACAGCAGACCACGGAACGGTTGCACAGCAAGAAGCAGCTGGAAGGCCACCTGACGCGGGCGGGCATAGCTGTCTTCCTGAACGCCGGCGATGCCGCCTTTTCAGGCCCGCACACTCTGCGCCTGGAGCGCGGACCCGAACTTGAGGGGCGGGGTTTCATCCTCTGCGCGGGCGGTCGCGCGCGTGAGCTCAGTTTTCCCGGGAGCGAGTACGCGATCACCTATACGCAGGTCTGGACGCTACCGGACCTACCGCGCTCCGTGGCCATCTTCGGGGGCGCCGCCACCGGGTGTCAGTTGGGCTCCATCCTCGCCGAGCTGGGATCCGACGTCACGATTCTGGAGCGCGGTCCGCGGCTACTCGGTCGCGAGGATCGCATGATCTCCGATGCCGTCGCCCAGGCCTTCGAACGGCGCGGGATGCACGTCTATCTGGGTGCGGAGGCCTTGGAGCGCATCGAGCGGGCGCCGGAAGGGCTGGTGATCCACTACAAGCACCTTGGAGACACGCACGAGCGAATCGTCGATGCGGTCGTCCTCGCCGTGGGCTGGCCCAGCAACGCCGACACCCTCAACCTCGCCGCCGCCGGGGTCGCGACCGAGCGCGGCTTTGTGGTGGTCGACGACTACCTGCGGACCACGGCATCCCACATCTTCGCCGCGGGCGACATCAACGGGCAGATGATGCTGGTGCAGAGCGCCAGCTACGAGGGCCGCATCGCCGCGGAGAACGCCGTGCTGGGCATCGGACAGCGCTACGTCCACAGCGTCGTCCCCCACGGTGGCTTCACCGATCCCGAGTATGCCGGCGTCGGACTGACCGAGGAGGAGGCACGCGCCGTCGAGGAGGACTGTCTCGTCGCCGTGGTGCCCTACGCCGATCTGGACCGCGCGGTGATCGACGACCGCACCACGGGCTACTGCAAGCTGATCGTCTCGCAGGACTCGCACCGCATCCTGGGCGCGCACATCGTCGGTGAACAGGCCCTGGAGGCCATCCAACTGGTGGCGGCGGGCATGGTCGCCGATATGTGGGTCGAACACCTGGCGGAGCTGGAGCTCGCCTACCCCACCTACACCTCGATCGTCGGCCTGGCGGCCCGCCGTCTGGTCCGCGAACTCGGGGTGATGCCGATGGCTGCCACGTGGCAGGCCCTCGGCGCGCCGCACGTGGCGGAATGGGAGCGCAGCGAGGCGTGAAGTGCTGACGTCGCGCAATGAGAGGGGCCGCAGCATCCAACGGGGCGCCCACTGGGTCCTGACGGGCGCCTTCGTGCTCGCGATCGTGGTCTTCGCGGGCGCACCGATCGCCGCGATCGGCTGGGCACGCCGCCCCTTCCCGGGCTTCGTGGTCGAGTCCACCGCGGTTGTCGCGGATTACGGGGGAACCGGCTGGGGCACCTCGCCGGAGGGCCTTCACCACCCGCAACGAGTCACACAGATCCGATCACAGGTCATCGACGGCTTGCCGGCGTTCCAAGCTGCGACGGCGGGCCTGCTCGGCGGCGCCGACATCAGCGTGACCACCCGCACGCCTGAGAGGGAGACGGAGCATCATACGCTCACCGTCCTGCCCCGCTTTCCGCCGCGCGACCTGATCCGCCTCTTCTGGCTGCCCTACGGCGTCGGGCTCGCCTACCTCGCGCTGGGCCTGTGGGTGCACATGGCGCTGCAGCAGAGCACCACGGAGCACGCGTTCGCCCTCTTCAGCGTCGCCACGGCCCTCATCCTGGGGCTCTTCTTCGACCTGATCTCCACCCACGTCGCACCCGCCTTGTGGACCATCGCCATCGCGCTGGAGGGCGGCGCCCTGATGGGGCTGGCGCTGCGGTTTGCCCGCTCGCCTGCCGAGCGGTGGGCCCTCGGGTGGCCCGACGCGATCCCCTACATCCTGTCGGGAAGCCTTGCGGTGTGGGGCATCGTAGCGCTGCGCAGTCCGGGGAACCCCTGGGCCTACGTGGTGGCCTGGCGCGTGAGCTACGTCTACGCGGCGGCGGGCATCATCGGCCTGATCGTGGTGGTCGCCGCCGCAGCGCTGAGCGACGAGGCGCCGGATGCGGAGGCTTCGATCCTGCGCCGGCAGGCGCGCGCCATTCTGGCGGGCAGCGTCGTGGCCTTTGGCCCCATCGCAGTCTGGCTGGCGGCGCCCGCCTTTGGGATTCAGCTGCCCTTCGTCACCGCGCTCTTCGTCCCACCACTGATCGCCTTCCCGCTCTCCATCGCCCTGGCGATCCGCCGCTACCGGCTCTGGGACCTCGACGTCATCGTCAACCGCACGCTCGTCTACGCCGCGCTCTCGGCCCTCCTCGGTGCGGTCTACGTGACCGGCATCCTGTTGGTCGAGCTGCTGCTCGAGCGCCGTATCGGCCCCCCCTCCTCCCTGGCGGTCGCCCTGTCGACGCTGGGTATCGCGGCGCTCTTCCAGCCGCTGCGCCGACGGGTGCAGCACTTCATCGATCGCCGGTTCTACCGGCAGAAGTACGACGCTGCCCAGACCCTCATCGCCTTCGGCGCGACCCTCCGCGGGGAGACGGACCTGACACAGCTCGCAGAGCAGATCTCGGCCTGCATCCAGGAGACGCTGCAGCCTGCGCACGTCTGTCTCTGGCTCGCGTCGTCGGCAGGCTTCGAGGTCGCTGCCCTGAACGGCACGCCGGCACGCCGGCGTGAACTCGGGGCCGATGTCCACGCCTCGCCTGTCGATCCCCGCGATCCACTCGTGGACCTGCTACTCAATGTGGGTGAACCCGTCGCTGCGGCGCGACTCACGCCACCCTCGGCGGCACTTCAGGCGCTGCGTGACGAGGGCACGCGCCTCATCGTGCCCCTCATCAGCCAATCGGAGCTGGTGGGATGGGTCGGGCTGGGAGCGCGACGTAGCGACCAACCCTACGCGGTCGATGATCGCGCGCTTCTCAGAGATCTGGCGAATCGCGCCGCGCCCGCCATTCGGGTGGCTCAACTGGTCCTGCAGCGGCAGCAGGAGGCCGTCGAGCAAGACCGCCTCCAACGCGAGATGGCCTTCGCGCGCGTCGTCCAGCGGACCCTGCTGCCCGCAGAGATTCCCCATCCCGACGGCTGGGAGGTCGCCGCCTACTGGGAGCCCGCGCGCGCCGTGGGGGGCGACTTCTATGATGTGTTGGCGCTGGACGGAGACGGGCTGGCGGTCACCGTCGCCGATGTGACCGACAAGGGGATCCCGGCTGCGCTCGTGATGGCCTCCACACGTCCGATCCTGCGGGGCGCCGCGCGTCGGGCGCGACCGCCGGCAGAGGCCCTCGCCCGCGCCAACGAACTCCTGCAACCGGAGCTGCTACCGGGCATGTTCGTCACCTGTCTCTATGCCCTTCTCGACGGGGCGAGCGGGCGCCTCCGTTACGCCAACGCGGGGCACAACCCGCCCTATCTACGGCGCCGGTCGGGGGCCTGCGAGCTCTGGGCCACGGGTATGGCCCTCGGTCTCCTACCCGACGTAAGCTATGAGGAGCACGAGGCCACGATCGAACCCGGCGACTCCCTGCTCTTCTACAGCGATGGCCTGCTCGAGGCTCACAATGCTGCGGGTGAGATGTATGGGCTCGAGAGGATTCAGACCGCGCTGGAGCGCTCGGACGGTGGGGCACAGGCCCTCATCGACCGCATTCTGGCTGACCTTCACGCCTTCACCGGGCACCGGCCCGAGCTGGAGGACGACATCACGCTGGTCGCGCTGCACCGATGCGACCCGAAGGGGGAAGGCGATGGCTGAATCCGACGGCGCATGCCTCCTGGCGGTATTCGAGCTCAACAGCGAGCTGGGCAACGAGCGGCTGGCGATGGCGCGCATCGCGCAAATCGCGATCGGGCTGGCCATGCCTGCGGCACGGCGTGAGCAGCTCGAGTACGCCGTCGGTGAGGCGGTCAAGAACGCGATTGAGCACGGTAACGCACTCAACCCCGAGTTGACGGTGCGCGTCAGCGTTGAGACTCGACCCGGCGCCCTCGCCGTCAGGGTGACTGACCGCGGCACGGGTGGCCAGGCGTCCCACCGTGAGACACCGGACCTTACCGCCAAGCTTGCGGGGCTGCAGCCGCCGCGGGGATGGGGGCTGTATCTCATTGAGCATATGGTCGACGAGTTCAGGATGATCGAGTCCCAGCAGGGGCATACCGTGGAGCTTGTGCTCCACCTGGGACTCCCCGATGGGGAGCGCTCGTGCACAGCTGAAGGGAGTGAAAACACGATGATGGCCAGCAAAGTAACGATGAAGGCCCGGCCGGCAAGCCGGGAGATCGCCGTGATCGACATCGCCGGTGAGGTCAATGCCTTTGCCGAGGACGAGTTGATGGCGGCCTACGCCGAGGCGACAGCGGACGGGGCACGCACGATCGTGCTGAACTTCACCAACGTGGGTTACATCAACAGCAGTGGCATCGGCCTGTTAGTGACGCTGCTGATCCGCGCCAACCGCAACGGGCATCGCCTCTTTGCCTACGGCCTGGGGCAGCACTACCGGCGCATCTTCGAGCTCACGCGGCTCAATGAGGCGATCCGCGTCTTCGAGAATGAGGAGGCGGCGCTCGACGCAGCTGTGGTCGCGTGAGTTTCGCCTGACCGCCCCGCTCTCGTAGAGACGTCCCGGTGGGACGTCTCCCGGTGGGACGTCTCCCGGTGGCGCATGCCGCCCCGTCTCTACAACGACAGGGGCGGGCACGACTTGCGCGCCGCCGCGCTGTGGCTATCCTATGCATGCGCACATAAGCGACCAGCGGAGGTGTCTGCATGCGACAGATCAGGATGGCGATCGTGGGGGCCGGCACGTGGGGAGGAGCCCACGCAGCGATCTACAACGAACACCCAGGGGCGATCCCCGTGGCGATATGCGATGTCGATCGACGTCGCGCCGAGGACTTCGCCCGGCAGCATCGGATCCCGGAGGTCTTCACCGACCACCGGCAGATGCTGGCGGGGTGCGACTGCGATGCGGTAGCGGTCGTGACGCCGGACTTCCTCCACGGTGACATCGCGGTGGACGCGGCGACGGCGGGGAAGCATCTCTTGATCGAGAAGCCGCTCGCCACCACCCACGACGAGGTCTTTCGCATCGTCGAGGCGATCGAGCGCCACGGCGTGCGGGCCATGGTCGACTTCCACAATCGCTGGAGCCCGCCGTTCAACGCCATCAAGCAGCTCGTGTCGACGGGGCGCTACGGCGAGGCGATCTCCGCTCACTGTCGCCTCACCGACAAAGTGTGGGTGGCGACCGATATGCTCAGCTGGGTCAGCCGATCGTCGATCCTCTGGTTCCTCGGGAGCCACTCGCTGGACACGATGAACTGGTTGATCGACGATGCGCCCCGGCGGGTCTACGCCGTCAAGCGCGAGGGCAAGCTGAAGGCACTCGGCATCGATGCGGTCGACAGCTACATGGCCACGATCCAATACGAGCGCGGAGCCATCGCCCAAATGGAGAACGCCTGGGTCACGCCCAACGGTAACCCCAATATCAACGACTTCAAGTTCAACCTGCTCTGCGAGGAGGGCAAGTTCGACGTGGATGCGTCGAGCCACAACCTACTGCAGGTCACCGATTCGGAGAGGATGATCACACAGGATGTCCTCGTGAGCAACACCGTCT
>CAZYYC010000123.1:0-11824 GCA_964650935.1 uncultured Anaerolineales bacterium | reverse complement strand
ACATCTGAGCAAACACTTTGGCACGCTCGAGGCCGTGCGCGACGTCAGTCTCGAGGTACACCGTGGTGAGGTGGTCGTCATCATCGGCCCGAGTGGGTCGGGTAAGTCCACGCTGCTGCGCTGCGTCAACCGGCTGGAGACCCCCAACAGTGGGACGATCCGTATCGATGGCGTGACGCTGACGCAGAATGAGAAGCAGATCAACCAGGTGCGGGCCGAGGTGGGGATGGTCTTCCAGCAGTTCAACCTCTTTCCGCACAAGACGGCGCTGGAGAACATCACCCTGGGCCCCGTTGTGGTCCAAGGGATGCCCGAGCCCGAGGCGGAGACGCTGGCCCACGAGCTGTTGGCCAAGGTCGGCATTCCGGAGAAGGCGGAAGCCTATCCTGAGCAGCTCTCCGGTGGTCAACAGCAGCGTGTGGCTATTGCGCGTGCCTTGGCGATGGAGCCCAAGGTGATGTTGTTCGATGAGCCGACCTCGGCACTCGATCCGGAGATGATCAAGGAGGTCCTCGACGTCATGCTCGACCTGGCCCGCGAGGGGATGACGATGCTCGTCGTCTCGCACGAGATGGGCTTTGCGCGCGCTGCGGCGCACCGCATCGTCTTCATGGATCAGGGGAGGATCGTCGAGATTACGACGCCGGAGGAGCTCTTCACCGCGCCCAAGCACGAGCGCACGAAACGCTTCCTGAGCCAGATCCTCCCCTGAGGTGAGCGTCCGGCCCTCACTCCCGTGATCTTGCATTCTGGGGACAGCGGGGTAAGGTATCCTCGAATCTCGTCGACAACGGAGGATGATCTTGACCGGATCCGCACCTATCACCAGTCGCGAGCGCGTGACGAAAGCGCTGCGCTTCGAGCATCCGGATCGCGCCCCGCGCGATCTCTGGACCCTGCCGGGTGTCCCCGCGCTCTATCCTGAGGCGCTTGCGGCGCTGTTGGAGGATTTCCCATCGGACTTCGCCTCGCCGGACTTTGCCTATGGGCCTTCGGAACGAGCGCGTGGTATCCCGAGCCGGGCCGGGTCGTACGTCGATGAGTGGGGGTGTGGGTGGGAGGTAGCAGAGACCGGCGTGATCGGCGAGGTGAAGCATGCACCTCTCGATGATTGGGCCGCGTTGGCGAGCTATCGTCCGCCGTGGGAGGTTCTCGAGCGGGCCGATCTGAGCCGTGTGAACGCGGGGTGTGCCCAGACCGACAAATTCGTCCTGGCCGGTGCGACGCTGGCGCGACCCTTTGAGCGGATGCAGTTTCTGCGCGGTTCGGAGAAGCTCTTTGTCGACCTCGCTTACGGCACCAAGGAAGTGCTGCTGCTTCGTGACATGATTCACGACTACCACCTTCGCGAGTTGGAGATGTGGGCGAAGACCGATATCGACGCGATGGGCTTCATGGACGATTGGGGCGCCCAGGGGAGGTTGCTGATCTCGCCTGCGATGTGGCGTGAGCTCTTCAAGCCGCTTTATGCCGACTATGTTGAGATCATCCACAGCGCCGGGAAGGCGGCCTTCATGCACTCCGACGGTCACATCGCCGCGATCTACCCTGACCTCATCGAGATCGGGGTGGACGCGCTCAACTCGCAGCTCTTCTGTATGGACATTGAGGCCCTCGCTCAGTACCGCGGACGGATCACCTTCTGGGGCGAAATCGATCGCCAGCATCTGCTGCCCTTTGGGAGCAGCGAAGAGGTGAAGGATGGTGTGCGTCGCGTTCGCCGGGCGCTGGATGATGGGGCGGGCGGTGCCATCGCGCAGTGTGAGTGGGGACTCGACGTCCCCGAGGACAACGTGCGCGCGGTCTTCGAGGCGTGGCTGGAACCTCTCCCCTTGCGATGATCGTATCGCCTATTACCAGCTGGTCCTTTGCCCCTGTCTTGATATGCCCTGAACATGCGAGCCGGCGCTCTTGAAGGAGAGGAGCGAACGGTGATGATATCTACATTGGAGGAGACAACGTGATGTTTCGTCGATGGTGTGTATGGTTGATGCTGTGTGCCCTGGTCCTGGCCGGCTGTGGGGCAGGGACCACCGATACGCCGGCTGATGTGCCCGCCGCGCCGGCGGCTGAGGGAGAAGCGCCGGAGGTCGTGGCTCCGCCTGCGCAGAGACTGGATCCGGCAGGCGAGGTTGAGCGCGTAGGTGCATTCGATCCTGAGGCTGGAGGCGCGCCGGATCCCACCGCGACGCAGGAGCCGACCCAGACGTTGGCGCCCGATCCGACGGAGGGGCTGGAGGAACCGGACGACCAGGATGTGGACGAACCCGAGGCTGCCGACGAGGTCGAGGCGCCCGTCGACGCTGAGGAGACGGCTGCGCCTGATACGTCGGCGGAACCGACCGAGGCGCCCACGGCAACGCGTAGCCCCGTGCAGGCCCCAGTCATTCCCGTCCCTGCCACGCAGCCTCTAGCCCAAGTCGTCTCAACCTCGGCACTGGTGCTGCTCGAGGACGAGACGCCTGCTCCGCCTCTGACCGTGATCGTCAGCACGAACCGGGCCTTTGAAGGCTCCCGGTACCGGCTGTCAGGCCTGCTGCGTAACGACGCCCAAGAGCCCTATGCCGGGCTGTGGATGAACGCGACCTTCTTCAGGGATGACGGTTCGCGCTACGGACCGGTGCGCGTGAATGTCCAGTGTCCGATCTTAGAGCCGGGCGACAGCTGTCCCTGGCTGTTGGAGGCCACCGATAGGGGAATTACCCAGGTGATGCTGCACCCCGATGGTCGTCCCGTTGAACGCCACACGGTGCCCGTTGAGCTGCGTGGTGTCAGGCACTACCAGGATACCCTGGGCTACGTGCACATCACCGGGACGGTCCACAACCCCAACCCGGTCACGGTTCGCGTCGTCACCATCAAGGCGGTGGTGCTCGTTCAGGCGGGGGAGATCGTGGAGACGGGCGTCGATCTGCTGGTGCAACCTATCGAGGCGGGGGCCTCCGCGTCGTTTGAGGTGTTGGTCCGTTATGCGCCCTACGTGCGGTACGAGCTCTTCGTTCAGGCTCTGCCGCGTTAGGGAGTCATCTGATGTATCTGGTGGGGAGCGATAACGCGGCCATCGGCTTTCCCGCAGCGATGGAGCGCCTGCGTGCCGGTGCACCGGCGGTGGACGCGGTGGAGATCGCGATCCGCGCGGTCGAGGCCAACGTTGAGGATCACTCGGTCGGGGTCGGCGGCTATCCGAATATCCTGGGCGAGGTCGAGTTGGACGCCGGGATCATGGACGGTCGCGACCTCACCAGCGGCGCGGTGGCGGCCCTCAAGGGCTACGCCCATCCCATCTCGCTGGCGCGCCTGGTGATGGCACGTCTGCCCCACGTCTTCTTGGTCGGGGAGGGAGCGGCACGCTTCGCGCGCGAGATGGGCTTCGAACGTGAGGAGCTGCTCACGGAGGTCGCGCGCGAGACCTGGGCCAAGGGGCTGCAACCGGAGTTCTCCGACGCCGATCTGGCGGCGATCTGTGAACGCGATGACCTGTGGCGCTGGGTGGAGATGGCGACCGATCCCGAACGCACCCGGGGAACGACGAACGTGATCGCCTGTGACGCGCAGGGCCATCTCTGCGTCGGCGTAAGCACCAGCGGTTGGGCGTGGAAGTATCCGGGACGTGTGGGGGATTCGCCGGTGGCGGGCGCCGGCTTCTACGCCGACGACCGCTACGGCGCGGCAGCCTGCACGGGCACGGGTGAGATGGCGATCCGGGCGGCGACCGCCCACAGCGTCGTGATGTACATGAAGATGGGCGTGCCGCTGCAGGAGGCAGGACGGCGGGCGATGCGGGACCTCAATGATCTGGGCGGGCGCTATCTGGCGGGGATGAACTTCGTTGCGGTAGATGCAGGCGGTCAGCATGCCGGCTTCAGCAGCTACGAGCAGGCCACCTACGCTTATATGGATACCTCGATGGATGCGCCCGAGACCCTGCCGCGTCTCCACGTTCCTGTGACGGCACGGTGGGAGAGGACCCGGTAGGGACTACGGCCTAGCTCGATCGCTCTGCTATGACTGATGTTCCTGAGAAGCCGTATCGCGTCCATCTTCTCGGACCCTTCCAACTAGCAGGGCCATGGGAGATGATCAGCTCGGCTGCTTGGCGCAGCCGGCAGGGACGCATCCTGCTGAAGGTGCTGTTACTGCGCCGGCGACACGTGGTTACCTCAGATCAACTGCTTGATGTGCTCTGGCCTGATGAGGATCCTGAGGTCACGCGCCCCCGACTTCACGTACGGATTTCGCAGCTCCGTCGGATGCTTGATCCTCAGCAACCCCAAGCCCACATCCAATCCGTCGACGGTGGGGGGTATATCCTTGATACCCACAGCGCGTGGTGGGTGGATGTGGACGCGTTCGAGGACGCGTCCGAGCAGGGGCGGCGGGCGTATGAGGCAGGTGAACTCCCCACGGCCATAGGTGCCTACGAGGAGGCCCTGCGCCTCTATCGCGGGGATCTCCTTGAGGAAGATCGCTATGCCGAGTGGGCCTTCGCCGAACGCGAGCGGTTGCTGGAGCGCTATCTCACGCTGCTGACTGAACTGGCGGAGGCCTATGCGCAGCAGGGACGTTACCGGCGGGCTATCTCTCTGTACCGAAGCGCGCTGGAACGTGATCCCTATCGTGAGACACTGATTGTGCGGCTGATGCTCGCTCATGCGTACGCGGGCGATTCGGTGCAGGCTCTGCGGATCTATGACCGCTGCAGACGTAGGCTAGGGGAGGAGATGGGCGTCGAGCCGTTGCCATCCACTCAGGCGCTTGCTGAGCAGATTCGCACCGGCTCGCTCTGCACGTCGGAAGGTGCTCCCGCCTATCCCGCCCCCGCCTATCAGGGACGGCTCTTCGAGATCCCCTACTCGCTGGCACAGATGCCTTTTATGGGGCGATCCCGCGAATATGCCTGGCTCGTCGCACGCCGGCAGGAGGCGCGGCCCGGGATGGTCCTCATCGAGGGCGAGGCGGGGGTCGGCAAGACACGGTTGGTGGAAGAGGCGTTGGGCTTCTCTGCAGGGCGGGGGGCACGCGTCCTGCGCGTTCGGCCCGTACTCGAGGGCACCGCAGCTCCCTATGAATCGCTGGTGCAAGCACTGCGGCCTCTCTGGACGCCAGATGCGCCGGGGCTAGGTTCCGATGCCGATCGACGTGTGCTGTCGGCCTTCTTCTCGCCGCGGGCGGCAGACGACATCAATCCTTTGGCTGCCAGACCCAAGGAGGAGCGGGGCCTGGGATCATCACGGGTGGTAGGACGCGTCGTGACGCACTGGCTGCAGGTGCAATGTGGCCCCGATGCTGTGCTCTTCGTGGACGACGCTCCGCGCCTCGACGCGGCGTCGTTGGAGCTCGTGCTTGCCCTGGCCCGCACCGTGATGGTGGTGGTCACGGCCCGTGGTGACGAGATCAGTCCTAAGCATCCTCTCCGTGTGGGCTTTGATGATCTGGCCCGTGCCGAGCAAGGGGATCGTTTGCATCTAGCGCCGCTGTCCGATCGGGCTGTGGCGGCACTGCTTCATGAGCTGGCGGGAGAGGATTTGAGCTTTCTGGTCAGAGAGCTTCTGCCGCGTGTTGCCGGCAACCCGCTCTTCTTAGTCGCGGTGCTGCAGGCCCTGTTCGAGGAAGGTGCACTCTACGTTGACGCCGATCAGCGATGGGCCTACGCCGGCAGTGACATCAGCCTGCCCGCCGGCGTGATCGAGCTCATCGAGCAGCGCCTACGGCGACTCACAGGGGAGGAGCGCGCCGTCTTTGACGCTATCGCCATGATCGGACAGGACTTCAATTTCGAGGAGCTGGCATGGATCCTTGATATGAGGGAGGCCGCGCTCCTGAACACGTTGGATACGTTTCTCTCCTTGGGCCTGATCACCGAACCGCGTACACGGGACCGTGCTGACTTTGCCCCTGCGCACGCGCTCTATGTCGAGGTGGCGCGGGCCAACCTGCCGAAGGTGCGCGCACGCCGGCTCCACGGGCGAATTGCCGATGCCCTTGGCGCGCTCTATCCGGGTGATGTGACGCTGAGTGCCCGTAGGGCTCATCATCTTCACGCGGCGGACCGGGTAGAGGAGGCTGTGTCGGAAGCGGTGCTGGCCGGTGAGTTAGCGCTGGAGCGTTATGCCGTTCATCACGCGCTTGAGCATATCGAGTCTGCGGCGACATGGGCTGAGACCGCGCATCTGGACCTGGCGTCGGCTCTGTCGGTGCCCTTGCACGCCGCCTGGGCCGAGGCCCTACGGCGCAGCGGGCAGCCGGAGGCTGCCTTCTCACACTACGCACAGGCACTCACGGGGGCCGAAGGCCCGCTGAAGCTGCATCTGGTCTATCAGATGGCGGCTTTACAAGCCACGCGGGGCGCGGGACTCGGCGGTTTTGACCGGTGGGCGGCGGTTCTGGAGAGCGAGTTCTCGGATGACTGTCTGCTGGGCCTGTTGCGCTGTTCGGAGGCTTTCTGGGCTGCGTTGCGAGGCGATCCTGCGCATGCGCGACGGTGTGCTGCCGAAGGGTGGTGGCGTCTGCGTCACGCGAGGCAGGATGAGATCGCTCCGACGTGGCTTGTTGATCGAGCCACCATCATCCTGGCGCGCACTCACGCACTATGGGGTGAGTGGTATCGTGCCCGGCGCTATGCAGCTCAGGCTCTGGCCCGTAACAGGGCCCACGACGATGTCTACGGTATGGCGGATGCGCGGGTCACCCTCTCTCAGGCGTACTGGGGTCTGGGGTGGTTCGTCGAGGCTGGCGAGCATGCCCAACGAGCGCTCATCCGCGCCGAGGAGGCCGGCGATCTGCGCTTGCAGGGGAAAGCGCTTCATGCGTTAACGCTTGCCCAGCTTGGTCGTGACGCGTCACTGACAGAGGTCACACTGCTTGTCCGGCGGCTGCTGAGCATCGCAGAGGAGACCGGAGACCTGGAGGCCTACGCCCGTGGGCAGTTGGCGCAAGCGCAGTGCTTGCAGCGTGCCGGCGTGCACGATCAGGCGATCGCTCTGCTGGATCCCTTACTGAGCAAGGCGCGGGAGGTCGGCGTGCCCCTCTACGTCGTGATGACGCTGCGGCAGGTGGCCGAGGCGCGGCTCGCCCTTGGCGACCTCGCCGGTGCGCGACAGGCTGTCGATGAGGCCACGGCGCTGGCGAAGCGCTGCCGGATGTCCCACGAGGTGAAGCGCCTGGAGGAGCTTGCGTCCGACATCGGGCAAGGAGAGCGATCGTTCTCTGACCCCTAGGCTGTCAAACACCGGTTCGCTGTCAAGCGATTAAGCCGATTGTAAGGTCACTCTGCTAGGCTACGGATGTTACGTTTCCGCAGCCTTGTTGTTTGTGAGGAAGGCTCCATGGACCGGTTACCGGCTCGTCATACCCGAGCGTTCATTTTGCGGATCTGGGCTGAATACTTGGACCAGACGCCGCCTACGTGGCGTGGCGAGATCGAGGACGTCTCCACCCGTGACGTGCTCCGTTTTCGATCTCAGGAGGAGCTACTGGCCTGTGTTCAGCGATGTGTGGAGAAACCGACAGAAGAAGGAGAATCATGCTCCGATCACGTCTCTTAGGACTTGCTATGCTTGTGTTGTTGGTCGTGTCGTTTTCCAGTAGGGCGTCTGCTCAGCCTGATGCCGACATCATCCTCTTCGTGGGCAATCACGTGGTCGACCTGGCATGGGATCCGGTTGCACCCCTCCCGGATAGCTACGAGGTCACTCGCAACGGTCAGCCTGCAGGGTGCACGCCCAGGGCAGACGCTGGGTTGGGCAAGGTCATCTGCCGTGACGATGGGCTCGAGGATGGAGAGACCTACACTTACAGGGTGGAGGCTCTCCACGGCGACGATCGCACCCTGATCGGCCAACAGACCGCGGCGACAGGATGGGTCAAGGGGACGTTAACGGACTCTTTGGACTGGATGACACCCGGTGAGACCTACTCGCTGGATGGGCGCGTCTTGGTGACGAATGGCGCTGTCCTCCGTATCGGTAGCGGCGTCGCTGTGGACAAGTGGGTATCACCCAGCGCGGCTGCCGGCATCGAGACAGAGGGTACAGGCGGTCTCCAGGTCATCTCGGGGACGTCGCCCGCGTCATTTAGCGAGATCTTTCTGCGGCTGGGAGCAGCCGCTGATGCCATGGCGGGGTCCACCGGGCATCCTATTGTCCTCGATCGCGCGCAGGTGCGTGTGACGAATGATGCCTATGTCCAATTTGTCGACTTCAACCGCGGCTCGCTGGAGATCGTTGGGGGCGGTGACGGCGTGAATATCCTCTCTAGCCGTCTCAGCAACGTCTCTGTCTGGGTAACGGCGACAGCAGAGGACGTCACCTTCGAGGGGGTAACCTTCGAGCCGAGCGCGTTAGGCGAGTTGTGGGTGTACGACGGGGGGCGGGTTCTGATCACGGACAGCGTCTGCACGACGGCAAGCGGGACCTGCGTTGAGGTTGGGGCAATGGGCGTCGCCACCGTGTCGGACTCCACCTTCACGCTGCCGAGCGCCGCGGGCGTGCATGTCTGGCCCGATGCGGAAGCTCTTGTGACGGTTAAGGGCAACGTCTTTGACGCGGCTGGGGGCCTCGGGTTGACGGCCCTCAAAGGTTGGCCGGATTCGGATCACGGCTACGCACCGACCGGAAGCGCCAGTACGGTGCGCTTCGAGGACAATGTGATCAAGGGCGGCGGACGTGGCCTGGTGATTCGAGGGGGTGTCGACGTGACGGCCCAGTACAACAGCTTCGTGCAGGGCGCCGAGGCCTTCGCGATCTGGACGACCACGGAATTACCAGCGCCGGATACCGCCGATCTGGGCGCGATTCGCTTGGCGGGGAACTGTATCGCTTCGGTGGTGGGGGGCAGTCTCAATACAAGC
Organism: uncultured Anaerolineales bacterium; assembly: GCA_964650935.1. Lineage (GTDB taxonomy): Bacteria > Chloroflexota > Anaerolineae > B4-G1 > SLSP01 > PWVB01. Next base: position 2,976 of record CAZYYC010000123.1, on the reverse strand, counting down.
TCCGATGTAGCGATCGACGCCTCCGGCAACTGGTGGGGATCGGCAACCGGTCCGCACGAGGATGTGGGCAATCCGGCTGGGATGGGGGCGGCGGTGGTCGCCAACGGCAACCTAATCTACGATAACTGGCTGGAGAGCGAGAACTGCGCGGTACCTTGGCGCAACCTTGTGCCCAGGCATCTTGAGGTTACGCAGGCCATGCAGACGTGGGACAACCGCGTTCCCCTCGTCGCCGGACGACCGGCTGTGGCGCGCGTCTGGTCCGGCGCCTTGCCCGGCGAGATCGACAACGTGGATATGGAGCTGATTGTGGCGCGTGATGGGGCCACGGTGGGCACATTGCGCCCGGTTGCCTCCGGGACGATCACACCTTTCCTCGGTATGGACGCCGGAACCCAACTTGAGATTCGGTCTGATCCTGATTCAAGCATGGTCTTCAGGGTCCCGAGTGCCTGGGTCGGTGGCAGCGCCATGACCTTCACCGTGGAGATCAACCCGGATCGGGTCGTCGAGGAGTATAACACTGCCGACAACGCGCTTTCGCGCGGGTTCGCCGTGGTCGATCGCCCCGCCGTGCATCTCGGTATCGTGCCGACTGACTACGACGACGGCAGCTCGATGCAACGCGCAGCGTCGCCGCCGTTGGACACGGTGTTGGGCCTTGCCGATCTCTTCACACGCATCTACCCCAGCGCCGACATCGACGTCACCCTGCTGCCGACGATGGATTGGGCCCCCTTCGAAGGGCCGCTCCGCACGCCGCTCTACGCATGCGGGGAGTGCGCTTACTACAACACAGTGGGGCTCAATCAGATGCGCCTGGCTGCGTCGGGCGGGCCGGCTGGGACGGCGCCGAGCGCGGTCTATGGCGCGTGGTCTCCCGAGGTATGGGAGAGTAGTGCATGGGAGTCCCGTGCGGAGTCGTTGTTCACCAGCCGTGAGGCCGTGAGCTATGGCAAGGCCTATGGTCACCTCTTTGCGTATCGACAACTGAGCTTCCTCGGCCTGTGGGGGACCCCGGCTCTGCAGGCCGTGGACGAAACGTACTGTGACTTCTACGATGTCGGCTACGATGTGACCCGCGATCGTGTTGTGGGCTACGGGCACGACACCTGCAGCGTGGCGAGCCCCAAGAAGGACATCGTTGACACAGAACGTTACTGGGTCACGTTGGAGAGCTACGAGCGGCTGCTGGCGTACACACCGCCTGAACCGCTGTTGCGCGCCGCCGGCGTTGGCGGCGTTCAGGACTATGTGGCGGTCTCGGTGGGCGTGTCCGGCGTGGATGAGGTGGAGCTGCTGCCTGCGTGGCAGTTCTCGACGGCTGTGGCGCCGCATAATCCGCCGGTGGGCACCGGCGCTTACTGCGTTGCGCTTCTTGACAGCGGTGACGGCGTGCTTAGCAGCGCCTGCTTCGATCTCTCGGTGCAGGCGGGTAACAAATTCGACTGGGACAACGCCCTCGTGGCGCTCCCGATCTCCGGTACTCCCGCCGGCGTGGTGGTGCGCCACGGTGCCGACGAGATCGCCACGCTACCGGTTACCTCCCATGATCCTGTGGTCACGTTGACAACGAGTCGCCAGGCGCTCGGTACCACGCAGGCAGCAGATGCCGTGCTCCCTCTCAGTTGGACAGCCACGGATGCCGACGCCGGAACGACTCTGGCCTACAGTCTCCTCACCAGCTCCGACAACGGCGCTACCTGGCTGCCGGTCGCGGCGAACCTTCGCGAGACAGAGTTCGCGCTGAAGCTGGCGGAGATCCCGACGGGGTCGCAGGTGTGGGTGCGGGTCGAGGCCAGTGATGGCTTCAACGTCGGTCACGCTGACTACGGGCCCTTTGCGCTTGAGAACCATCTACCTGAGGTGCGGATTCAGACACCCACGGAGGGAGAGGTTCTCTCATCCCGACCCTCGCTGGCGGGCTTTGCCTATGATCGCGACGAGGGCCAGTTGACGGGGTCCGCGCTGGAGTGGACCTCCAGCATCGACGGCGTCCTGGGCAAAGGGGCCTTGCTCTTCCCCGATCACCTGTCTGACGGGACGCACACGCTGACGCTCACCGCGACCGATTCGTCGGGCGCTCGCGGGACCGATACGGTCGTGGTGGTCGTGGGGGAGCCATCTGAGATCGGCTACCGTGTCTACCTGCCGGCGGTCATCCGCTAGCGGCTGCCGCGTCTGTGATCCGGCGACCATTTGCCGGGATCACAGACGCGGATAGACTCGCAGGTATGAGTCGCACTGCCATCATCCGCCGCCTGCGTTACCTGCGCAATGGTGAGTTCTTCAATGTAATCTTCCTGCCCGCTGTCCTGGCTTTCGCCCTATGGACCGTCCAGGCGCCCACCTATCTTCTCTACATCTACGCAATGGGTGTCCTTTGCTTCATCCTGATCCAGGGAGGGGTCTACTGGCACCTGAAGCTTGCCATAGCGTCCGGGAAAGCTCCGCGCCTTCCCGATGGGTTCGCCCGGCGCTATAGGACCTTTCGCCGCAGCAATGTCATCTTGCTGGGGCTTTATCCGCTGCTCGCTGCTGTCGCCGTGCTCACAGGCGTCACCCGCGGTATGGAGATCCTCTGGGCAACGTTGCTGGCAGTCTTCGCCGCGCTGGAGCATGTCAACTACTATCATTGGCAGCTTATGTATGACAACGTGAATGATCTGCGGTGGCTCCTGCAGCTTAGGCGCCTGCGACGAGCGCACCTGGGTGAGGAGCTGGAGCGCTTGTAGAGGGGCGATCAGCCCCCTGTAGCCGCTTGCTGAAGTGATGGGCGGTCTCGCGGGGCGCAGACATGGTCTCCGTATCCGATGAATTGCCTACCTCGTGGCTCCGATTCGCCGTTGGCAGATCCTGATGTCGACACGCCCTTGCTGATATGATGTTGCTTGATACAATACGTGTACTGTACGTGTTAGGAGCTTGAGGAGGACGAGATGCAGAGGAAACTCACGATCACGATCGATGAGGAGG
>CAZYYC010000122.1:0-11877 GCA_964650935.1 uncultured Anaerolineales bacterium | reverse complement strand
CCAGCACGACCAGATCGAAGCCGCGGGCGATCAACCAACCAATGGCTGTGAGACCGGCCACGCCCAGCGCGACGAAGAAGAGCCAGCCGGCTGCACGGTCGGCCAGGATCTGCGTATCGGACTTGCTCTGCTGGGCCTCGTCAACCAGTCGCATGATGCCTGCCAGGACAGTATCATCGCCGGTTGCGGTTACCCGAACCCTGAGGCTTCCCTCACCGTTGATCATCCCACCGATCACCTGATCACCGGGTTGCTTGGTCACCGGCTTGGACTCACCGGTGATCATCGCCTGGTTGACGTCTGATTTTCCCTCAACGACTTCGCCGTCGGCGGGCACACTGGCCCCTGGGCGCACGAGGACGAGATCTCCCTCGCCAAGGGCGCTCAGCGGCACCTCTTCGATCTCACCACTCTCCCCGACCCGCTCCGCAGTGTCGGGCATCAGCTTGGCCAACTCCTGCAGCGCGCCCGAGGCCTGACGCACGCTGCGCATCTCGAGCCAGTGGCCGAGGAGCATGATGTCGATCAGCGTCGCCATCTCCCAGAAGAAGCTGCTCTCCGGATTCACGAAAACGGCGAAGATGCTGTAGGCAAAGGCCACGCTGATCGCGAGCGAGATGAGGGTCATCATCCCGGGCCGCCGGCGTCTCAGCTCCGGCAGGGCCATGTTGATGAAGGGGGTACCGCCATAGAAGAAGATGATCAGCGCAAACGCGGGCCCGATCCAGCGGCTGCCGGGAAACGTTGGTGTGCTGAAGCCCAGGCTCTCCTGGATGAAAGGGCTGAAGACCAGGACCGGGATGGTGAGGATCAGGTTGATCCAGAAGCGACGCCGAAACATCGCCTCGTGACCGGAATGGTCGACGTGATGACTGTGATCCTCGTGATCGTGGTCCATTTCCTCCATCTGAGATTTGCTGTGGCCATCATCGTCGTGCGCAGCATGATGAACCTGATGCCCGTTCTCGGGATCAGCGCGATGGCCCACATGTTGCGCTTGGTGCGTGTCAGTCATCTTGGCGCTCCTTTCCCCTTGTCGTCACTTTTCCGGGGCCCATCATTATTATAGCATTTATCACACATATCAGGAGTGCTTGCTTGGCTTGTCGGACACCCCGCTATGTGACCTGCCTGCGAAGGATGACTTGGCTCTGGCGATGCCGAGATTGCGCGGGATGATCTGGGTGTTCTAGAGGCGGTGGAATGGTGTATGATAGATTAGGACTAAGGAGGGTAAGATGGACGACACAATCCGCGTACTGCTAGCTGACGATCACGTCTTGGTTCGCCAGGGCATTCGCCAGTTCCTCGAGCAAGCACCCGGGATTGAGGTGATCGGTGAGGCGGATAACGGCGAGACCGCCGTGCGGCTGGCGCAGGAACTTAGTCCCGACGTCGCGGTCCTCGACATTGCCATGCCGCGGGTGACCGGCGTCGAGGCCACCCGTCGCATCAAGCAGCATGTCCCCGAGGTACGAGTCCTAATCCTCACCGCCTACGATGATGATCCCTACATCCGCGCGCTGCTGCAGGCCGGCGCCGACGGCTATGTGCTCAAAACGGCACGCGCCGACGCGCTGATCCAGGCAGTAAGAGACGTGGTCAAGGGGCTGACGCCGCTCAGCCCGAGCGTGGCGTCGAAGGTTGTGCGTCAGATGACCCATCCGATGCCTCCGGGCGCGGCCGATCAGGTGGAGGCCCTGACCGAGCGCGAAATCGAGACACTGCGGCTGGCGGCCCACGGGAAGACCAATCGCGAGATCGGACAGGCACTCCAGATCAGCCATCGCACCGTGCAGGGCCATCTTGCCAATGTCTACGAGAAGCTGGGCGTCAACAGCCGCACCGAGGCCGTGACCGAGGCCCTGAAGCGGGGATGGATCATCATCGAGTAGCTTGAAAGCGATATCAGGTGACAAAGCTCGGGCGCTGGCTCCACTCGCTGCAGATGCAGCTCATCCTCTGGGCTGTGTTGCCGATCACCCTGGTCATCATCGGCCTGGCCCTGACCGGCGTCTACAGCCACGAGCGCGCGATGGTGGACTTCGTGATCACGCGTAATCGTGTCCTGGTGGATCTGATAGCGCTGCGCCTGGAGGAGGCGCTGGTGCGTGGGGAGCTCGCGCCGGATGGCCGCGACCTGGATCTGTGGCTTCCGTCGACAGCCGACGCCCTGCCCGGCGCGCTCGTGGTGCTGACCGAGGAAGGCGAGCTGCTGGCTCAGGGCGGTGGCAGCAAGGTCGCTGCTCACGAGGTTCTGCCTGCCCTGGACGAGCTAAGAACGACGGGCACGGGAGCGGCGGACCTTGCTCTGGCGTCGGGCGAGTCCGTGGTCATGGTAGCTGCGCAGGTGCCCGGCGTCGGATGGTGGGTGATCACCTGGGACTTCACCGACGACATATTCGGGCCCGTCCTGCGCTTCTCCAACCTCGGGCCGATCGCGGCGGCTGTTGCCACCGGACTGGCTATCCTGATCCTGGTCTTCGGCTGGCGTACGATCGTGCAGCCTCTCTTACAGCTGCGTCGAGCCGCAGAGGAGGTCTCCTGGGGTGACAGGGAGACGCTGCGCCTTTCCACCTCCGGTGTGACCGAGATCCAGGACCTCTATGCTGCGCTTGCGCATATGGTCGAGCGACTGGAAGGGTACCAGGCCGGTGTCCTGGATTATCTGGACGCGGTGACCCAGGGTCAGGAAGAGGAGCGCGCCCGGCTGGCTCGTGAGCTTCACGATGGCCCTGTGCAGAGCCTGCTGGCCCTGGGCCAGCGAGCTGAAATGCTAAGGCTCAGCATAGCGGACGAGGAGACCTCAGCCATCGTTACGCGCCTGGATGCGCTGCGTGACGCGGGAATCGAGATCGTCGACGACCTGCGCCGTATCATCGCGGCCATCCGGCCCGCCTATCTGGAGGACCTCGGCTTTCTGCCGGCCCTCGAGGCGCTGGTGCACGGCGCCGATGTGCGCGATGATGCGGCCGTACAGCTGAAGGTCGAAACCGGCATCCGTCGCCTCCCCCCCGATCTTGAGCTGGCGGCTTACCGCATCATCCAGGAGGCACTGACCAACGCCCTCCAACACGCAAACGCGAAGCGCATCGACGTCACCGTCCGGTTTGACCCAGGACGGCTGATCCTCCGCGTCGCCGACGACGGACGCGGGTTCGAGCTCGCTGCGCGCTTGGATCGCTACACGCGCGAGGGTCATTTCGGCCTGGTGGGGCTCCAGGAACGCGTGCGCCAGCTCGACGGTACCTTCACGATCGCATCCACGCCCGGCGTCGGTACGGTGGTCGACGTGCGCTTGCCCCTCCCCGCATCCGCTTAGGCCCCCTGCATTCGATCCCCCGCCAGTCGGCGTTCCCGCCCTCGCGCCATTCTGCGCTGTCTAGCCTATGCTGTGTGCGGTAACCTTAGGTTAGTTGCGAGGGATCGAGGGGACTCAGCCTTCGGTGCAGAGAGGATAGCATGCTATGAAAGCCACAACGTGGTTGGGGTTGGGAGCACTGATGACGGTGGCACTTGTCGCCATCGTCCTGTTGGTCGGATGGGTTGTCGTTTCCCGGATCGTGTGGATGCCGGCGGGCGGCGCGATGCATAGGGGCATAGGAGGATGGCAGCCGTGGGGTCGGGCAACCGCACCATGCGTTGGTGCTGGAGGACAGTCGCTGCCGCGGCGTGTCAACAACCTGGACGCCACGGCGGTGGAGAAGGCCTTCCTGAGCTATCTGCGTGGGCGCGGTTACGATAACCTCGTGCTTGAGGACGTCATGGAGTTCGAGCATAACTACTATGCTATCGCACAGGAGCCGGGGACCGGCATCGGCGCGATGGAACTCCTACTCGACAAATCGACGGGCGTCGTCGGGCCCGAGGTGGGGCCGAATATGATGTGGAACACCGCCTATGGCATGCACGGCGGTGGTGGCATGATGGGGCCATGGTCCGGACGCAGGGGCGAGTTCACCCCCGACGAAGCGCTCGACGCTGCCGAACACTACCTCGCCGCGTACCGACCTGACGAGTCGCCCGAGGCACACGCTGACGCCTTCCACGGCTACTACACCATCCACACCGTGGACACTTCAGAAGAGATCGTGGGTATGCTGAGTGTCCACGGCGAGACAGGCCAGGTCTGGTACCACACATGGCATGGTGAATTCGTGGCTATGATCGTGTCCGAAGCGGATAGCCACTAGGGGGAGTCGATCCCCGCGCGTACGCTGAACCGCCGTGAGACCGCTAGACGCGACCACCCCGAACGCTCAGCGTCGCCGAGAGGCGCGTCTCAGCAGACGAGCCGCCCAGGTCGAGGCGGACCGTGCCCGTCTCCACGACGAAGGCCCCCTGCTCGGGCGCCCAGTAGGCCAACGCCTCCCACGCTAGCGGGATCTCGACCGCCCGCGTCTCGCCGGGCTGGAGCGTCACGCGCCGGAACCCCTTGAGCGACTTACGGGGCCGCGCCACCGCCGAACCGGGGTGCCGCACGTAAAGCTGCACCACCTCGTCGCCCGCGCACTCACCCGTGTTCGCGACCTCCAGGCTCACCATCGCGGTAGTGTGAGGGGCGAGTTCCACGGTGCTCAGCCGCAGGTTGGCGTACTCGAAGGTCGTGTAGCTCAGCCCGAAGCCGAACGGATAGAGCGGCTCGTCCTCGAAGTACATGTAGGTCCTCCCCTTGCGCAGGTCGTAGTCGAGTCGCGGCGGGAGCTGCTCCATCGAACGAGGCCACGTCTGGACGAGGCGCCCGCCCGGATTCACGTCGCCGAAGAGCACGTCGGCAAGGCCGTTCCCGAGCTCCTGGCTGTTGTGGGTCAAGTGCACGATGGCGGGCACGTGATGCTGCGTCCACGTGATGGCGAAAGGGAAGCTGCTGATCAGGACCACGACCGTGTTCGGATTGGCACGATACACCTGCTTGATCAGCGCCTCCTGCTCCAGCACGATCGCCCGGCGGTCCACGGCTTCCTTACCGTCGCTGGGCGTAGGACACTGCGCCCAGCCGGCATTGCCGGTCGGATGGTTGCCCACGCAGACAACCGCCACATCGGCCTCGCGGGCCAACTTGACCGCCTTGCCGTCTTCGTTGTCGGTCGCGAAGGTTAGCGTCACATCCGGACCCACCTTGTCGCGGATCCCTGTTAGCGGCGTCACGGTGTAGGGCGGCGTGCCGCTGTACCAATCCAGCAACACCTCGCCGGCACGGGGACCGATCACGGCGATCGAGCTGATCGCCTCCCGGTCCAGGGGCAGGAGCGCACCGTCGTTCTTCAGCAGCACGACCGACTTCTGCGTCACCAGCCGCGCCAGGTCCTTGTGGCGTGCGCTCTCCCAGGGTTCGGGCTCACCGTCGCGTCCGATTCGACTGTAGGGCACCTCCTCCGGCGGATCCAGCACCCCCAACTTCAACATCACACGGAAGACCCCGCGCAGAACCTTATCGATGTCCGCCTCGGTAAGCAGTCCCGAAGCGAGCGCCCCCTCGGTCCCCTCGCGATAGCGATCGAGGAACTGGTTGATGCCCGCCTTGATCGACGCCGCTGCCGCCATCTCCGGATCGGGGTAATAGCCATGCTCCGTCACCAACATCGTGAGTGCGCCCGCGTCGGTGCAGATAATGCCGTCTTGGCCCCACTCTTCGACCGTAATGTCCTTCAGGATCGGGTGGACGGTACAGGGGATGCCGTTGTAGGCGTTGTAGGCTGCCATGTAGGCCCGGGCCCCACCCTCGACGATGCCCATCCGGAAGGGCTCGGCGTAGTACTCGCGCAGCAGCCGCTGATCGAAGTCCGACGAGGAGCTCACGCGCTCATCCTCGTTGCTGTTGGCGAGGAAGTGCTTCAGCAGCGCCGCCGTCTGCCAATAGCGAGGATGATCGCCCTGTAGCCCCCTGACGAAGGCGGCAACCAGTTGGCCGTTCAAGTAGGCATCCTCCCCGTAACACTCCTCGTTCCGTCCCCAGCGGATATCGCGCCCCAGATCAGCGTTCGGCGCCCGTACCACCAGACCGCCGCGCCGGTAGGCTTTGCTCTGCGCCATGTAGCGGGTCTCGTAACCCTCCACCGCGGCAGCCTGCTGCAGGAGCTCGGGATCCCACGTCTCTCCCAGGCCGATCGCCTGGGGGAACTGCGTCGTGGGGAGGGGATGGTCGCCGCCCCACCCACCGGGCCCGCCCAGCGCCAGACCGTGCAGGCCCTCGACGTGGCCTGTGCCCCAGACGCCCAGCCGGGGCACGTTCGGCTCCGTGCCCAGACAGGCGATCTTCTCCTCCAGCGTCATCAGGCTCAGAAGGTTGTCGATACGCGCCTCCGGCGCGAGCGTCGGATCGGCGAAGGGCGCATCGACGGGTCGATTGGGCACCAACGCCAAGCCGTCGCCCTCGTCCTCGAGTTCGAAGAGCAGCATCCGCTCATGCGGACTGCGGTTGGGATGGTGCAGCGCCACCATCGGCACGCCATCGAAAGTGTAGAAGATCATCGCGTGCCCGCCATCCTCGGCGAAGAGGGGGCGCGGGAGCTGCCGCCACGGCCCGAAGATCGTCCCCGATTCAGAGATCGCCACCAACGTCGTGTAGCCTCGCCAGCCGAAGGTCGACCAGAGCATGAATAGCTGACCCGTCCGCCCACGGTAGAGGAAAGGCCCGTCGGTGACGTAACGATCCTGGCCCGGGCGCGTTCGAGGCGCGTCGCTGCCACGGAAGAGCGTGAAGGCATCGCCCACCGTGCCGGATAGATCATCACGTAGGCGGACGCAGTCGATGGCCCCATCTCCGACCTGAACCCACTCGTGACAGTAGACCATATAGGGGACGCCCTCCTCCACCCACAGCGTCCCGTCCAGGGCCATCTGTTCCTCAGACGTGTGCGAACGGTTGCTAAAGGGACGGAACGGCCCCAACGGCGAATCCGAGACCAGGACCTGGGTCCCGCGCTTCACCAACGGCGGCCAATCGGCCTTCGCCTCGCCGAGCAGCTCATCCGTGCTGAAGGTGAGGAAGAGGTAGTATCTCCCCCTATAAGCGTGCATCTCGGGTGCCCAGATGGGCCCCTGAGCCCAGAAGTCCGGCGGCGTCTCAAACACCGTCGTCGGACCTTCCCAGGTCGCCAAGTCCTTGCTCGTGTAGACGCCGACGCCGTGGCGCGGGGAATCCTCAGACGGTCGCAGCGACGTGCAGAGGTAGTAGGTCTGGGTGTCCGGATCCGGCAGGATAAAGGGGTCGCGGATACGCAACTCCGCCAGAGTGAACGACGTCATCGGTACATGTGCCATGATCAAGCTCCTTGGATGCTAGAGGATTGCTGAGACCCACCACGAACCTAACAACAACATCACCCATACATCGAGAATGACAACATTAGTACAACAATCAGCCCCACAGTGCAAGATACCCTTGCCGAGTCTCCGAACTCCGCTAGAATGCCGCTAGACGAACGTCAGGTTGTACTGTCATCCGTTCAGAGGAGGAACCCTATGACGATCACGAAGCAGTTTCTCAAGAGCAGGCCCGAGTGCAAGGTGAAGTTCCGCGTACCGAAGGAGCAGGCGGGTGACGCCGAGAGTATCCATCTCGTCGGTGATTTCAACGATTGGGACACCGAAGCCACGCCGATGGATCAGCTCAAGAGCGGCGACTTCACCACCACGCTCTATTTGGAGCTCAACCAGGCCTGCCAATTCCGCTACCTAGTCGACGACGAGCAGTGGCTCAACGATCAGGAGGCTGACCAACTCGCTCCCACGCCCTACCCCGGTGTTCAGAACTCCGTCATCCTCACCTGACGCGCCATACCTGGCTGAACGCAACCAGGACCGAACCGGGTGGCCTCAAGGTGCCACCCGGCTGGGTCGATCCCGTCTCGCGTCGAGACCGCTACGACTGCGGGAAGATTGTCGGAAGATCAGTCGCCCAACCCTGCAGCGTGGACTCTTCCTCGTCGGTCAGCGGCTGGAACTCCTCGGCGGCTCGGCACATCCACCTCAGTAGCTCGATGTGGCCCGGCGTCACGCCCGCTGTGACAGGCTTCGAGAGCGTGAAGCGCACCGCCAGGCTGGCCTCCGCGTAAGACTCCACCGGCTTGTACCACGTCTTGCTCCAGTCCCGCTCCTCGCCCTCTTCCCAGGCGCGCTTGGCCAGCGTCTTCAGCGCCAGGACGCCCATCTCCTTTTCCACAGCGCGGTCCATCACGGCAGGCCCGAAGCCCTCCTTGAGCCACGACGTCCAGTTGAAGGGGAAGAGGATCGTATCGAAGTCGAATCGCGACATGAGGGCCAGTGCGGCTTCCTCGGAGTGCGCCGAGAAGCCCAGGAAGCGCACCTTACCCTGCTCCCGAGCCTTTAGGAAGGTCTCCATCGCCCCACCCGGGCCGAAGGCCTGCTCCACCTCAGCCATCTCCGTCATCGCGTGGAGCTGGTAGAGGTCGAAGTGATCGGTCTGCATCCGCTTGAGCGAGGCATGAAGCTCCTCCTCCGCACCCGCGGCATCCCGCTTACCGGTCTTGCAGGCCAGAAAGACCTGATCGCGATAGGGCGCCAACGCAGGCCCGAGCATCTCCTCAGCGTTTCCATACGAAGGGGCCACGTCGAAGTAGTTGAGATCCCATTTATCAACCGCCTCTGCCACGTACGCCGCCGCGTCCTCCGCCGTTTCGTTCATCACCAGAATGCCACCGAAGCCGACAATCGAGAGCCGCTCACCCGTTTTACCCAATTTCCGTCGTTCCATCGCCTGATCCTCCCTTACTCACTATGCGTTCCCAACAATGCGGTCCTACCACGTCTCCCCGATCACCTCGCGCGCCAGAGAGACCCATCTCCCGAGCCGCAACGGCTCACCGTGCAACGTATGCACGTCCTTCATCGCGAACTCCACCGTGCAGCCCTTTGCCGCCTCCAGCGTGGTACGGATGTCCGCCCGGATAGCGTCCTCATTGAAGCTCCCCGTGCTGATCATCGCCGGATTCGGCTTGCGGCAGTAGATGATCTCATCACCCAGCGCCTCCGCCATCCATGCCTCATCACACCACGGCGACACAGACACCCGCCGCAGGTTCGGGATCTGCCGGAGGATGTGCCAGCGGTTATGGACCGGTTCGCAACACCCGTAGTAGCTCAGGCCAAAGCGGCTGATCAACGGCAGTTGATACGGGAAGATAAACGTCTCGAACATGCGCGGCGAGATCCCTACCGTCTCCTGCGACTCCGACAGCCCCCAGAGATCACAGATGCGAACCGGCTCGCCCGCCGTCCATCCCGCCTGCGGCAACTCATCGGTCCATCCTTGCGTCCCCGACCCCACGTAGTCGTTCTCATTGTTGAGCGAGAGCAGCTCCTCGAGCTCGAACCAGTCCAGCATCGCTGCGAAGTCATCGCGCAGAAACGCCATCAGCCGGTGGAGCCCCGCCGGGTTATCATACATCGCCATCATCAGGCCTTCAAGGCCGATGAGGTTGATCGCCGACCAGGTAAGGCCCGCCGTCCACCAGTAGCCCGCCCGGAGCCGCACCGGCAGGATGTCGCCGAAGTGCGCCTCGAGAAAGGCACCCCACGCCTCCGTCCGCTCCCGGTCAACGCTCAACTCGCGGAAGCGCAGCTTATCGAAGTCACGATCGAGGTCCTTGATCGGAGGGTCCCACGTGTAGCTACCCAGTCGGCCCTCGTTCGCGCCGCGCACTAACTCCGTCACAACGCCAAACTCCCCTATCGTCACCGCCCAACCATATTGAATCCAGGGCTCGACCACGCAGTCGTCACCCACATGCTCATAACGGAAGATCAACTCACGCAGCCCACGCTCTAGCTCTCGAGCCCACGGGGTCTCGCAGCGCAGGCTGGAGAGCGGGACCAGCTCATCCAGCACGCCACCGGTCTCTGCCAATACCATCGGGCGCTCACCATCGCGCGCAGCGTGACGCAGCCAGAGCCGCTTGCGCTCCGCCATCACCGGATCCTCAGCGATCTCACGCTTCCGGCTGAAGAGCTCCCGCAAGATTGCGATATCGTGGTCAACCACGGGCCAGTCCAACGCTCTTGTCACCCTATCCCTTCCTCAATCGCCTCACGCGCCAGCGCCACCCAGCGGTCGAAGCGCTCGGGACGATGCTCACACGTGTGCGTATCCTTCAGAATCATCTCCAGCACGCAGCTATGCGTTTCGGCGACCTCGACGGTATGCCGGATATACGCGCGAATGCGGTCTTCGTCAAAGGCACCGACGAGGTGTGCAGGGTTGGGCTTCCAGGAGAAGATCGCCGTGTTCCGGAGTCGCTCTGCACAAACATCGACATCTGCAGCCGGCGCAATGGAGACGCGGCGAATGTTCGGGATCGTGAGTAGGTCATCGAGCTTCGCATCCAGGGCCTCACAGCAGCCGTAGCCATTGAGTCCAAAGGGCGCCAGCAACACCTTCTCGTAGGTCGTCGAGAACTCGTTGTGCATCGCCGGGGAAACACCCGCCAACTCCTGCGCTTCGGCGCTGGCCCACATATCGATCGGACGCACCCGACTAGGGTCAGACCCAGGCGCAGGCAGCTGTTCCGTGTAGCCGTTGCCGCCGGAGCTGTGGTAGGTGTCATCGTTGTTGAGCGAGAGAAGATTCATGTCCACGTACTGCCTGATCAACCGTTGGTGCCCTGCGGTGAGGAACGCCATCGCGTCGTGCACCCAAGCGGGATTGAGCACCATATCCATCATCACCTGCTCAAGTCCACGCAGGTCGGTGTAGAGGCTCATCAGGTGAAAGGAGATGTGGGCCACGCCCTTCAGCTGCACATCCAGTAGGTCACCGAAGAGCTCCTGCGCCTCGTCTAGCGCTTGCTCCGTCGCCCTTTCGTCGACCGTGATCTCGGGGAACTTGAGCTTCTTCATATCGGCGGGCTCATGGATCACAGGATCGAAGCGCCACGCCCCCCGACGCTCAGGGCTGGGAATACGCTTCGGCTCGAGGCCCCAGCCTGAGCTATGCATCACGGTGTGGATCGTCCAACTCTTCTCGACCACCGTGTCATCCTGAAGGTGATCGTGATAGTAGAGGCGTTGCCGCAATCGCCCCTCGATGGCACGCGCGGCATCGCTCTCACAGCACAACGCGCTCTCCGGCAGTAATTCCTCCCAGGCCCCCTCCGGAAAGACCAGGACGAGCGGACGCGTCGTCTTCAGGTCGTTGTGCAACGTCCAACAACGGCGCCGCTCAGCCTGCACCGGTAGCGAGGCGACCTCTGCCAGGCGCTTAGCTAGATCACGCAGTATCATGCGCTCACGATTGAGCATATCGCATCGGGCCTCCGGTCCCGGTCACCCGTCACTCGTTACGTTCCGGCGGCGCGTGGCTGAACCCCAACGCATACTGCCACTGGTCGCCGGCTGCCCGTAGCGCCTCCGCGTCGGTGACCACACGGCTGAGGTCGGCTCGCGCGAGCGCCTCCGGGCGCAAGCTAACGCCCAGCCCCGGTCCATCGGGCACGGGCAACCGACCTTCTGCGACGCGCGGCGCGAGATCACTGATCACCGGGAAATAGGTCTGGGCGAAGGCACGCACCGATTCGACCATGAAGAGATTCGGGATGTGCGCCCCAAGGTGCATGCATGCCGCGTGACCCACAGGACCCGAGATGTTGTGCAGCACGAGCGGCACCCCAAAGGTGTCGGCGAGCGCCGCGATCTTGCGCGTCTCCGTGATCCCCCCGGTCCACAGCGGCTCGGTCATCAGGATCTGCGAGACGTGCTTCTCGAGCCACTCCCGCAACTGCCAGCGGGTAAGCAGCAGCTCCGATCCGACGATCGGAATCGACGTCCGCTGAGAGAGCGCCTTGATCTCGTCAGGATACACCGCGTGCAGCGCATCCTCCAGGAAAAGGATGTCGTAGGGCGCCAGTGCCGCTACGATGC
>CAZYYC010000121.1:5193-12030 GCA_964650935.1 uncultured Anaerolineales bacterium | reverse complement strand
TCAGACGGTTGGTCTCGGTGGCTGGTGGCGCTACCCAGACGTAGCCGAGTTTGGGATCCGGCGATGGCGGATGGTTACTCATCCTCGTGCCTCACGGTGTTCATCTCGTGGATGATCGCGGCCTAGAGCTCGACCTGCGTGTGGGCCAGCGCGCCGGGGATTTCCTCTGCGTAGAGGATCAGGTAGCGGTAGCCTTGTTCGGTGAGGAATCGCTGTCGATTGGCGCTAAAATCCTGATCGACGGTCTCCTTGGTGACGATGCTGTAGAAGTAGGCCTGACCGCCGTCAGCCTTGGGGCGCAGGATGCGCCCGAGGCGCTGGGCCTCTTCCTGACGTGACCCGAAGGTGCCCGAGATCTGGATGGCGACGTTTGCATCGGGCAGATCGATGGAGAAGTTCGCGACTTTGGAGACCACGAGCGTGGAGACCTCGCCCGTGCGGAACTTCTCATAGAGCTCCTCTCGCTCGGCGACCTTGGTCTTGCCGGTGATGATGGGATACCCGTAGCGTTCTGCAATCCGCTCCAGTTGCTCCAGGTACATACCGATGATCAGGATTCGATCCCCTTGATGGTAAGCTAATAGACGGTCGAGGAGCTCCAGTTTGGCCGAGTTGTCGGCGGCGACGCGGTACTTCTGGCGCGTCTCCGCCATCACGTAATCCATGCGCTCGGACTCTGACATCGGCACGCGCACCTCGTAGCAGATCGCTGGGGCTATCCAGCCTTGGCGCTCCAGATCATGCCAGGGAACGTCATACTTCTTAGGCCCGATGAGTGAGAAGACATCCTCCTCACGCTCATCCTCGCGGACCAGCGTCGCCGTCAATCCCAGTCGGCGGCGTGCTTGGAGCTCTGCCGTCATGCGAAAGACCGGGGCCGGCAGCAGGTGCACCTCGTCATAGATGATCAATCCCCAGTTCCCCTCACTGAAAAGGGGGAAGTGCGGGAACTGCTTGTCCAGCGGTAGGTGGTCGCTGTGTTTTGTCCCGCGCTTACGGTGGGTGAGGATCTGGTAGGTGGTAATCGTCACGGGGCGGATCTCCTTGCGTTGCCCCGTGTATTCGCCGATCAGGTCCTCGGTGAGGCTTGTCCTGTTGATGAGTTCGTCCTGCCACTGACGCGCCGCCACGGTGCTCGGGGTGAGGATGAGCGTGTTCATCTGGGTCTGCGCCATAGCGACCATCCCGACGATGGTCTTGCCGGCACCGCAGGGTAGGACGATGACCCCGGCACCGCCGGCATCCGAGCCGTTGGCCCAGAAGACCTCGGCAGCATCGCGCTGATAGTCGCGCACCACAAAGGGATCACCGTCAAGTGTCCGGTCGCGGAGCTCGATCGAGAGGGGATCCCCCAGCGTGTAGCCGACCAGGTCCTCGGCGGGATAGCCGGCCTTGACGAGCGCCTGTTTGACGTGTCCGCGCCGTGAGGCGGGCACCTGGAGGGTATGGGGGCCGACCTGGTCGAGGACATAGGGCGCGAAGTGCCGGTTGCGTTCCAGCTCGATCAGGAGCAGCGGGTCGTCGGACATCAGTCGCAGGCGCTCGCCATCATAGGGATCGCGGGTCAGGCGCACCCTACCGTAGCGCCCGATGGCGTCGCGGATCTCGAAGACGACGTTGTCCGGAAGCGGATACTTGGCGAAGATACGCAGGCCCTCGATGATCTCGTCCGCCTCGATTCCCGCCGCTGCGGCGTTCCAGAGCGAAAGTGGGGAGATGCGGTAGGTGTGGATGTACTCCGGACTCTTCTCCAGCTCGGCGAACCTGGCGAGGTGATCGCGTGCAGCCTCGTAGTCGGAGTTGCTGACTTCCAACAGCACGGTGCGGTCACTCTGTACAATCAATGGGGCGTCGATACGATAATCCATAGCCTATACATTCTACCTAACGCAGGGGCTTCGTCAATGACCTTCTTTTATGATAGAATGCCGGCATTGTGCTCGCAGGGGCGCACATTGTAAGCACGCTATTTGAGGAGGTCAGTCGATGCGTCGAATGATGGTGACGGGTGGGGCGGGTTTCATCGGCTCCAATTTCGTCCGCTATATGCTCCAGGCCTATCCGGACTATATGATCCTGGTCTACGACAAGCTCACCTACGCCGGGCGACTGGAGAATCTGCAGGATGTGGCCGAGGCTTTCGGAGAACGCTATGCTTTCGTCAAGGGTGACATCTGCGATGCCGCTGCGGTGGAGCAGGCCCTTACCGAGCACGAGATCGACACGATCGTCAACTTCGCCGCGGAGACCCATGTCGACCGGTCGCTGATGGAGCCGGGGTCCTTTATTCAGACCGACGTTTACGGCACCTATGTCCTTCTGGAGGCTGCCCGAAAACTCAATCTGGAGCGCTATCACCAGATCAGCACCGACGAGGTCTACGGGCAGGTGCTGGAGGGACGATCGACCGAGACGGATCATCTCGAGCCCCGCAGTCCCTATGCTGCCAGCAAGGCCGGGGCCGACTTGATGGTCTTGGCGTATCGCGAGTCGTGGGGACTACCCGTCACGATCACCCGCGGCTCCAACAACATCGGTCCCTATCAGTATCCCGAAAAGGTCGTGCCGCTTTTCGCGACCAATGCTATCGATGAGGAGCCTTTGCCGGTCTACGGTGACGGGCAACAGATGCGCGACTACCAGCACGTCCTGGATCACTGCACCGGCATTGATGCGGTGTTGCACAGGGGCGTGTTGGGTGAGATCTACAATGTCGGCACCGGTGAGGAGATCACCAACCTGACGATGACCGAGGTGGTGCTCGAGACGTTGAAGCGGCCTAAGAGCCTGATCCAGCACGTCGCCGACCGCCCCGGTCACGATCGTCGTTACGCCCTCGATGTGAGCAAGCTCAAGGCGTTGGGCTGGGAGAGTCGCTACGCCTGCGAGGAAGCCGTCGCTGCTACCGCGCGCTGGTATGCTGAGAACGAGTGGTGGTGGCGCCCGATCAAGAGCGGCGACCTCTACAAAGACTACTACGCACAGCAATACGGGAAGCGGCTGGAGGATGCGTAGCCGGCGGCGTCTGTAAATGGCCACACCCGATGCGATAGCGGCGTTCCTGCTGAGGGATGTCAATCGCGCGATCTCCGCTCACGACCTGATCGTCGATGGAGACCGTGTTGCCGTAGGTGTCTCAGGAGGTAAGGACAGTCGCACGCTGCTCGACCTGTTGGTGCGCGGCGTGGACATACCCGGTCGGTATGAGGTGGTTGCGTTCCATGTGGACGGCACAGAAGTAGGATTGCCGGACCAGACCCAGGAACTCATCCCCTGGTTTGAGGCGCTCGACGTGCCCTACGAGATCCTGCCGATCCAGGTGCCGGACGACGAACCCCTGCCGATGGGCTGTTTCCGCTGTGCCTGGAACCGCCGCAAGACCCTCTTCATCGCTGCTGAACGGCGCGGCTGTAACAAGGTAGCCCTCGGTCATCACGCGGACGATGCCGCGGCCACGGCCCTGTTGAGCCTGATGTACAAGGGCAAGCTGGAGTCACTGGCACCACGGCGCCCCTACTTCGGCGGTGTCCTGGAGATGATCCGTCCGCTTCTGCTGTTGACCGAACGGGAGATTCGTCGCTATGCCCGCGCGCACGCGTGGATGATGCCCGACGAACCGGCTTGCCCTCATGGTCAGGAGACGCGTCGGACCAAGGTTGAGGGCTTTCTCGCTTCGCTGCCGCGGCGGGAGCGTCGCCAGGTGCGGGCAAACCTGATCCGGGCGGCCCTTGCGAGTGTCCCGGGCGAAGAGGAGGGTGCGTGAACGCCCCGTCTTCGCGCCATCAGCGGCAGCGACAGCAGAAGCTGAGTCGCTTTCTCTCCCTGCTGCTGCGTCACAGACCGACACGCTTCCCGATCCGTCTGGACGCCGAGGGCTTTGCCGACCTGGACGAGGTGTTGGGTATGGTCCAGGCGCTGCCCAACTTCCGCTGGGTCACTCTCGGCGACGTCGAGGACGTCGTCGATCAGCCGGGTCCCAAGCGCTTTGAGATCGTGGCAGCGGGTGGGGGAGCGCGGCACATCCGCGCGACCTATGGTCACTCAGCCGTTCGGCCTACCTATGACCCGGTGATGCCGCCTGACACGCTCTACTATGGTGTGGACGCGACCGAGGTGAAGGCTGTACGCCGCGAGGGCCTGCGTCCTGCCGATCGTCACTACCTGTCGCTGGTCCCTGACCCTGACCTGGCGCGTAGCGCCGCGCTGCGTTATGCCCCCGATCCCGTCGTGCTTACCATCGACGCTGCTGCGGCCTTCGCAGCGGGTCGGGAGTTCTACTGCCCTGCGGAGGCGGTCTATCTCTGCGGCCACGTCCCGCCTGAATACATCGCCATAGAGTCACTGTAGCTGCACTTTCCCGCACCTAATGAGAGCCCCGAGAGCCTTGTCGGGTCGCCGTCATCGCCCTATATGCTCAGCATGATCTGGCAATTTCCATCCCCTGGGGTACAATGATGCGGATATCGCAGGCTGTTCAAGGAGGAAACGTCATGCCCGAACCCTATCAACCGCAGGTGATCGAATCGAAGTGGCAGCAGACCTGGGAGGCCGATGAGCTCCACAAGGCCGTCATCGATGCCGACAAGCCCAAGTTCTATGCCTTGACGATGCTTCCCTATCCCAGCGGCGACATTCACATCGGCCACTGGTATGCTATGGCGCCCAGTGATGTGCGGGCCCGCTTCAAGCGTATGCAGGGCTACAACGTCTTGTTCCCGATGGGGTTTGATGCTTTCGGCCTGCCTGCGGAGAATGCTGCCATCCAGCGTGGGATCCATCCCAAGTCCTGGACGCTGGCGAATATCGATCGCGAGCGGCAGCAGTTGCGCTCGATGGGTATGATGATTGATTGGGACCGCGAGGCCATCTCCTGCCTCCCGGGTTACTATCGCTGGAGCCAGTGGTTCTTCCGCAAGTTCTACGACATGGGCTTGGCCTATCGCAAGACGTCGCCCGTCGATTACTGTCCCTCGTGCAAGACGACGCTGGCACGCGAGCAGGTGGTGGGCGAGGAGCGCATCTGCGAGCGCTGCGGTTCACAGGTGATCAAGAAGGACCTCGAGCAGTGGTTCTGGAAGATCACGAACTACGCGGACGAGCTTCTTGATTTCTCGAAGATCGACTGGCCCGAGCGCATTCGCCTGCTCCAGACCAATTGGATCGGACGCAGCGAGGGCGCCGAGGTCACGTTCAAAGTGGCCCCTGAGGACATGCCGGGGGGGTCCGCACCTGATGCCGGCGATCTGGTGGTCTTCACGACACGCCCGGACACGCTCTGGGGCGCCACCTTTATGGTCCTGGCGCCCGAACATCCGCTCGTGGAGCAGATCACTAAGCCCGCTTACGATGACGCCATCAACGACTATCGTATTCAGGCCACACGGCAGAGCGAGATCGAGCGCCTGAGCACCGAGAAGGAGAAGACGGGCGTCTTCTCCGGCGCCTATGCCATCAATCCGGTCAATGGAGCTCGCATCCCGATCTGGATCGCCGACTACGTGATGATGGGGTATGGGACCGGTGCGATCATGGGGGTACCTGCTCATGATGAACGCGACTTTGCCTTCGCCCTCAGGTTCGGGCTGCCCATCATTCCCGTGATCGAGCGGGTAGATGGTCTCGCCAAGAGCCTGGTGTTCCCCGGTTCCGTGGACGAAGGGTTTGCCGACTTGCTCGACGACGCCGGCATCGAGGCCACCCGTGGTCCGGTGGGTCAGGCCGGTGAAGGACTGTTCGTCACGCTGCACGGTCATGCCCAGATCGACCGGTATATCGAACTGATGCAGGCGCATCTGCTGCCCGACAACTGGAACGAGGTGGTTGGCGCGCGGTGGGCCTTTATCTTCTCGGACGGTGTCCGTGAGCTGGACTCGGTGGAGGCCGACGCCGAGATCCTGGCGCGCTGCAAAGACATCTATCCGCCCGTCAGTCACAACCGGACCTGTATGGAGATGCTCAGCAACCTGCCTTTCTACCAGGATGTGCTCTTCCATCACGAGTACGGCACGATGATCAACTCGGAGGAGTTCAGCGGCACGCCGGGTGAGGAGGCGCGTCAGAAGGTCACTGCTTGGTTGGCAGGCAAGGGTGAGGGCAAAGCAGCGATCAACTACCGTCTGCGTGATTGGCTGATCAGCCGGCAACGCTATTGGGGAGCGCCCATCCCGATGGTCTATTGCGATGCGTGCGGGGCGGTGCCGGTGCCCTATGAAGAGCTGCCGGTGCTCTTGCCCGATGATGTCGACTTCATGCCCACAGGTGAGAGCCCGCTCAGATATCACGAGGGTTTCCTCAACACGACGTGTCCGTCGTGCGGCGGCCCTGCTACCCGCGAGACGGACACCATGGACACCTTTGTCTGCTCGTCCTGGTATCAGTACGCTTACCTCAGCCCCTACTATCGTGAGGGTGAAGCCGTCGGCGCTGACGCGGTGCCCTGGGATCCGGCGGAGCAGGCTTACTGGGCCCCCGTTGATACCTATACCGGTGGTGCCGAGCACGCTGTGATGCACCTGATGTATACCCGCTTCTTCACCAAGGCGCTGCGCGATGCGGGGCTCCTCGACTTCGATGAGCCGATGTTGCAGCTGCGTAACCAAGGCGTGATCTTGGGCGAGCCGCGTTCCGGCGACTGCGTCGACATCCGTGGTACCTGGGAGGGCGCCGGCTTTCGTGCTGAACAGGTGACGGTCTACGGCTTCGAGCATCAGGATGCCTGGCCCGCGCCTGCGCGTGAGGAGGGGCGGGTCTGTGGTGAGGTGATGGACCGTGACGAGAGCAGCCTGAAGGTGCAGACGGGCGCCGCGGGCGGCTTGATTGTGGTCTTCGCCGATGAGG
>CAZYYC010000121.1:0-5093 GCA_964650935.1 uncultured Anaerolineales bacterium | reverse complement strand
CTGAAGGTGCAGACGGGCGCCGCGGGCGGCTTGATTGTGGTCTTCGCCGATGAGGAGATGCCCGTGGAGGTTCCCACAGGCCTGGATGCTGCGGCGGCTGCCGAACGCAAGCGGATCTCCGACGTCCTCTATCACCTGGACGTCGAGAAGATGTCCAAGAGCAAGAAGAACGTTGTGGCGCCCGACAGCCTGGTCGCAGAGTACGGTGCCGATACCGTCCGAGCCTACTTGATGTTCGGTTGGCGTTGGGAGCAGGGTGGGCCGTGGGACAGCCAGGGTATCGAGGGTGTGGTTCGTTGGCTCAACCGTGTCTGGCATCTGGTGCTGGAACCGCCCTCGGGTAAGGCCGCGCAGGATCAGGTAACTGAGCGCGAGATGTTGCGTGCAGTCCACGTTGCGATCAAGAGCGTGACCGAGGATATGGAAGCGTTCAGTTTCAACACGGCCATTGCGCGGTTGATGGAGATGACCAACGCACTGGGCAGGGCGAAGTCCGCCTTCTGGGGAAGCGAGCGCTGGGATGAGGGCATCGCGGCATTGCTGCTGCTCCTGGCACCCGTCACGCCGCATCTGGCGGAAGAGCTCTGGGCCCGACTCGACAAGCCGTACAGCATTCACCAGCAGACCTGGCCCACCTGGGATGAGGCCATGTTGGTGGAGGATACGGTCGAGATACCGGTACAGATCAACGGCAAGGTGCGCGCGCGCATCACGTTGGGGGCCGACGCTGATGAGGCGACGGTCAAGGAGGCGGCGCTCGCCGATGCCGGGGTGCAGCGCTACCTGGAGGGCAAGCAGATCCTCAAGGTGATCGTGCCCCGTGGGCAGCTGGTGAGCATCGTCGTCAAGTAGGTCGCGCGAACGGCCTAACGGCTGAAGACACAGACACCGTCCGCGGCTTCGATCACGCCCTGTGACCGGTGTGGTGATGGGAGCCGCGGCTGCGTTATCCTATCGCGAAGCGTCTCATAGGTCTTGCCCTAGTGCCCGGACTAGTGCATTGCGCATCTCCCTAGACCGGGATCGATAAGGCGACGGAGGGGCCCCCTACCCACTTCAGGGGCGCGCCTCAAGTTGGCGCCGGAAAGCAAGCACGTCAGGATGGTGAGGGTCAAGCGCGAGAGCTTGTGCGAGGGCTGCTTCAGCGGCATCAAGGTCGCCCAGTGTGGCATAGGTTCGGGCCAGGCCCAAGTGGCTCAGCGCAGCCTCGGGTGACCAGTGCGCAGACTGATGGTAAGCGTCCATCGCCGCTTGAGGGCGTCCCATCGCCAGTTCGACGTCGCCGATGAGGCGAAAAGCGAGGCCATCGGTCGCATCGAGATCCACGGCCCTGTGGAACCGCTCCAAGGCTGCAGCGGGTTGCGCTTCGTCGAGGAAGACTTGTCCCCAGGCCACATAGAGGCGGGCGTGGTAAGGGGCCAGGGCGGTCGCCTGTGCGTAAGCTTGATGGGCCGATGAGAAGGCTGCAGGATCGAACTGCGTGCCGATCTGGGCGTAGAGATCGCCCAGCAGAGCCCAGACTACGTAGTCCCCAGGGCGCCGGTCCCGGGCTGCCAGCAACGCAGCTTCGGCATAGGCCCACGGTCGGGGGTCGCCGGGGGTGATCGAGGCTTCGTAGCGGGCGATCTGTGCGAGGAGTCGGTGGTGGTGCGTCGTCCAGGGCCAGAGCTCCACCGCATACTCGGACGCGCGCAGGGCCTCCGCGGTCTCCCCGATCTCAGCGAAGCGTATCGCCCTGCGATGGGCCATGCTGGCAAGCAAGGGTCGGACGTTGAGCTCGATGGTCGCCACGACTGCGCCGAGGATGAGAGCACCGGCGACAACGGGGCGCCACAACGGTAGGGACTTGCGTGGTGAGGGTATGGTTGCCATCCGGCTGCGTGAGCGCCTCTGTTCCCAGGCGGTCGCCGCGATCAGGGCCATCAGCAGCCATGTTGCGGTCGCCGTTGCGGTCACATCAAAGCTGACCATGAGGTCTGCTAAATGGCCGATGATGGCGGCAAGGCATGCCATCAGCACGATCTCGGCTTTTCCCCGGGGCATACCGGTCCCGATGCAAACTTCGGAGAGCGTGCCTCTGGCCAGGGCGAGACGCCGAGAGCCCAGCGCAAACATGGCGCTGATCCACCACAGGTGAGCCAGAACCCCCGGTATGCCCAGCGTCACAGCGCCATCCAGGAACAGGTTGTGAGCGCGATCGACAAAGACATCGCGGCCCTGATAGTAGACGAGCTGCGGCGGGTAGACCCTGGGGAAGACTATGGACAGTGCATCCGGGCCATAGCCCAGCAAGGGCCGGGCGCCGATCAGCCTGACGACCGCCGACCAGATGGTCCGCCGGGCTGCGATCGAGCCGGCCTGCGCCTGTAACACGTACACGACGCCCAGCGCCAGGCCGATCAGGCAGAGGAGGAGCGCAACGGCGATGAACCTCCTGCGCGCCGGGCGGTCGAGCGATGGCCAGATCTTCCAGAGACCGAGGGCTGCCAGGCCGACGCCGGTTGCCAGCCATGCGCCACGGGCGAGCGTCGCCACAATCACCGAGAGCTCTCCCGCCAGGAGTAGAAGCAGAGCTCTGCGGTGCCATCGATGGGTCGTTGTGAGCGTGAGCCCAAGCGTCAGGGGGACGAGGATGGCCAGATAGGCACCCACGAAGTTGGCGCGACCCAGCGTCGCCGTGATCGGTGAGCGAGCATCGCTGACCAGTCCGATGGCATCCCAGCCCAGCGCCTCCGCCCAACTCAGGGGGACGATGATCGCGGCGGTAGCCACCATAGCCACCAGGAGGCGGTAGACTTGCTCCGATTCGCGCAGGTGTGAGGCGACGATCAGGAAGAGGAGCGGATAGCTGAGTAGCGTTAGCGCCCCCTGACCACGCTCGGATGTTCCGTGAAGGCTCAGGTGCGGATCAGGGGCGAAGACGGTGGCGAGGATCACCGTGATGGCCATCAGGCAGATGGGCGCCCACAGGGGGCTACGTCGTAGGGTGTCCCGCGGGTTATCCTTGCCGATGATCCATAGAGCAAGCCATAGGCTCGCCATCAACCAGACGAGCGAGCGGAGGAGCAGGGCTTTCGAGAGCTCGAAGGGTTGATCGGCCCACAGGTTGACCCAGAGTGGGATGAGGGTGGCGATGATCAGCCAACCGGCCTCAAGTACCGTTGCCCCAGGGGGAGGCGCCGGTTGCAGTGTCGCAGCGGCGGTGAAGCTCGGACCCTCATCCCCGCGTTGTGCAGGCTGTGGGCCGCGCTCATGGGGAGATGCTGTGTCGCTCATGGTTTCACTATAGCCGTCGCCCTGTACGGCGTCAAGACGGCTGGACAAGCGGCTTGGCTGTGGCATAATCGCTTCCGGCAACCACCCTGACCGTGACGAGGTGATATGGCAACCGAGACTGCCCCGGAGAAGGACCGTTCGCGCTTCCTGACGTTGGTGGCTCTGGCCTTCGGCTACTTCATCGACCAGGGGGAGGGGCAGGCGATGTCCGTCCTCTTCCCGACCATTCGGTCGCTATGGGGCCTCGATTACACGGCTCTTGGCCTGATCGGGACCATTCGCAATATCCTGCAGTCGGTCAGTGCGCCCTTCTGGGGCTTTGCGGCGGATCGCTTCTCGCGCAAGCAGGTGATTATCTTCGGCACCGGTGTATGGGGACTCTGGACCTTCGCCTGTGGACTGACCCAGAACTTCGGTCAACTGCTGGTGATTCGGGCGATCTCGGGGATTGGGCTCGGTTGCCTTATGCCCGCGACCTTCTCGCTGATGTCCGACCTCTTTCCACCGCACCGCCGCGGACGGGCTCTAGGACTGCTTGAGTCCTTCGGGGTGCTGGGGATCATCGTCGGCACGTTGGGGCTGGGGATGGTCGCCACGCCTACGCTGTGGCGCTGGGGTTTCTTTATGTTGGGTGGGCTGAGCGTGGTCTCGGGCGTTTTCGTCGCCCTGTTCGTCAAGGAGCCCGTGAGGGGCAGTGCCGAGCCGGAGTTAGCCGGCAGGATCACGGCAGAAGCTGCCGGACACTACCGGGCGCAACTGTCGGATGTGAGGACGGTGCTCGCGATTCCTACGATCTGGGTCGCCATTGCCCAGGGGCTTGCGGGCAGCATGCCCTGGGTCGTGATGGGGCTCTACTTGATCTCCTGGTTGGTTGATGTGCGTGGGATGACGGAGGCGATCACGCTCGCCCATCCTGTGGGGAGTGCGACGTTGACCTTCGCCGGCATCGTGATCGGCACGGCGTTCAGCAACATCATCGGGGGGGTGCTGGGGGACTGGGCAGAAGTCCGGAATCCCAAGTACGGGCGTACCATTGTCGGTCAGGTCTCGATCGTGAGCGGTATCCCGCTCACCTATGTCCTCTTCACCCGAACGGAAAACTGGGGCTTCTGGCCGCTCTTCATCCTCTGCTTTTTCACCGCACTGCTGATTAGTTGGCCCGGTAAGGGTGCCAAGGAGCCGATGATGCAGGGAGTGGTGGTTCCTGAATTGCGCGCTACTGCCTTTGCTATGACCACCTTCATCGAGAGCGGCTTTGCCGCGTTGGCGGCCTTCATCGCCGGTAGCCTCGCCGACGCGCTGGGCTTCACCCGCGCGCTTCTATGGACCATTCCCTTCCCCTGGATCCTCTGCGCTTTGCTCTTCTCAGGATTCTACCTAACCTACCCACGGGATTCAGAAAAGCTGCGGGCCGAGATGTCTGAACGCGCCGAGGCCATGGGTCAGGCCTAGAGAAAGGGATACCCTCATGGATGTCGAGTTGATTGCCATCACCCACTATCTCCGCGGCGACGGCACCGCAGAGGAGCTGATCGAGCACGCGGGACGTGTCTGCTACCGGAGTGAGAACCGTGGGAATCCTGCTGCGTTTCTACGCGCCCGACTGCGCGAGGGGCACGAAAGCATCATTGAGCACGCCGGCGCTACCTTTGAGATCTCAGGCATCAGCCGTGCATGTTCGCACCAGCTGGTGCGCCATCGTCTGGCGTCCTACAGCCAGGAGAGCCAGCGCTACGTTGATATGTCGGCGCCGGAGTTTGTCGTTCCGGACGCCATCGCCAAGGACGAGGAGGCCGGCGCCATCTGGGATGCGTTCC
>CAZYYC010000120.1:0-12064 GCA_964650935.1 uncultured Anaerolineales bacterium | reverse complement strand
CCACGGTGGGCATCAAACGGCAGCTCAACGTAGCGCTTTCGTCAGACCACCGCTGTTGCCTTCCGCCGCGACATGCCTACAATGGAACTCCAGACCCTACCGGCCCCGGATGGCACAGCACCACGCGATCCGTCAGCGACGTCCCTGAGGTGGACTTTGGCACAGCTCTCAATCCGACTCTTGGGTGGCTTCGACATCGCCTGCGGTGACGCCCCTGTGACGGACCTGGCGACGGACAAAGTGCGGGCCCTGCTCGCCTACCTTGCCGTCGAGTCGGAGCATCCCCAGCGCCGCGATCTGCTTGCCGACCTGCTCTGGCCCGAGATGCCGGCCGATCGCGCGCGCCACAACCTTCGCCAGACCCTTAGTCGGCTCCGCACAGCGCTTGATCACGTCGGCCACGGCGATCTGCTCCTCACCGAGGGACACGACCTGGTCCGGCTCCACGTCGCCGACGATGTCTGGATCGACGTCATCGAGGCCAAGGAGCTCATCACATCCTGCCACCGCCATCGCCACCGCCGCGCCGACGGCTGCCTCCCCTGTCTGCAGCGCTACCGGCGCCTGATCGAGCTCTACCGCGACGACTTCCTAGCCCATTTCCACGTCGCCGATGGACAAGGGTTCGAGGAGTGGGCCCTGATCCAACGTGAATGGTTGCGCCGCCACGTGATGCAGGCCCTGGCGATCACGGGAGCCTACCACGAGCGACGCGGTGAGCGACGCGAGGCACAGCAGCTGGCCTGGCGCCAGGTCACGCTTGAGCCCTGGCGCGAGGAAGCGCACCGCGACCTTATGCGCCTTCTAGCCTCTGCCGGCGAGCGCAACGCTGCGCTTGCTCAGTATGAGGCTTGCCGCCGCTCTCTGATGAGTGAGCTCCAGGTCGAACCGACCGCTGAAACCGTACAGCTCGCCCGCGATATCCGGACCGGTGCTTGGGAAGCGGGCCGTGAGCCTCCTCTCCCCCCCCTCCCCCTCCCCGGCACCCGCTTCATAGGGCGCGAGGACGAGCTGACCCACCTGGCGGAGATCCTCGCGAGCGCCGATGGTCGTTTGGTCACACTCACCGGACCGGGCGGCATCGGCAAGACGCGCCTGGCCCTGGAGCTCGCCGACCGGCATCGCGGGCTCTATGCGGACGGCGTAGCTTTCGTCGCCTGCGAGGCACTCGACGACTGCACAGCCGTCATGCCCGCCATCGTCGAGGCGCTGCGCCTGGAGACCACCGCTGAACGGGCCCCTGAGCCCGTGCTGCGTGACGCCCTGCGCCATCGCGAGCTCCTCCTGGTCCTCGACAACCTCGAACGTGTCCTGGGGTGCGCGCCCGCACTGGCACGCCTCCTGCAGGCGGCCCCACAGCTAACCGTCCTCAGCACCTCTCACGAGCGCCTGCGCCTCCGAGAGGAGCGAGTTCACGCCGTCGAAGGACTCTCCTTCCCCGAGATGCCCGACTCACCGTGCCCTGAGCGCTACGATGCAGTTGCGCTCTTTCTCGAGCGCGCCCGCCGGCTGGATCACACCTTTGGCCTGACGCCCGCAACCACGCCCGATGTCGTTGCCATCTGCCGGCTCGTCCAGGGGGCCTCGCTTGCCGTCGAGCTCGCGGCCTACGCCGCCGTCGATCACGGCTGCGCCGCCGTCCGCAGCGCCCTGGGTGAGAGCCTCGACGCCCTCACGCCTCCCTTGCAGGACGCCCTGGACCGCCACCGCAGCCTGCGTGCCGTCTGCGACTATGCGTGGAACGCGCTCCCACCCGACGATCCGACCACGCTCGCCGCCCTCGCAGCCTTTGCCGGCGGCTTCACGATCGAGGCAGCCAAGGCCGTCGCGGGAACCTCACCCGCCGCTCTTGCCGGCTGGGCCGGTCGCTCACTGCTGCGGCAGGAACAAGCAGATCGCTTCACCTGGCATCCCGTGATGCGGCGCTACGCCGCCGAACGGCTGGCAGCCGACCCTGCCGAGGAGGCCCGCGTCCGCGAGCGCCATGCCCGGTACGTCGCGGCGTGGCTGGCGGATCAGACGGCGCACATCCGCGATGCCACGCAGCAGACGGCCCTCGCCGCTATCGCACGCGACCTTGAGAACGTGCGCGCCGCTTGGCGCTGGGCCGTGGCCCGCGGGGAGGACGCCGTCGCAGCTCAAATGCTCCATGGGCTCTACCACTTCCACCGTATCCGGGGACGCTTTGAGGAAGGTAGGGCCCTGTTATCGTTCGCGATCGACCGCTGGGCTGCGCAGGAAAGCCCCCCACCGGTGGCGCTCGTGGGTCAGATCCACGCTCGCCATGCCGCCTTAGCGATCCTCCTGGGTTGCCACGAGGAGGCACGCGAAGCCCTTCAGGATGCGCTCAATCTGGCACGGCAGCTCGACGCCGGCGCGGAGATCCGCTTCTGTCTCCTGCAGCTCTCGCGCCTGATGCATGGTGAAGAGCGCGCCCTCGGGGTGGATCAGATCGCTGAGGAGGTCCTGCAACTGGCCCGGAGAGACAACGACGCCGGCGACGCAGCCCGAGCCCTCTTTCTACTGGGCCAGCAACGCTACCGGGCAGGCGACCCCGAAGGGGCGGCAGCTCGGTATGCCGATAGCCTGGCCCACGCTGACGCGGCAGGCGACCCGCGCCTCAGCCTCATTCCCCTCAACGCGCTGGGCGATATCGCCTGCCATCGCGGCGACTACGCTGCGGCGCGCGACACCTTTGAGCGCTGCCTCAACCTCTCCCAGGCCCTGGGCGACCGCTTTCTCGCCGCCATCCACCTCAACAACCTGGGGACGGCCTATCACCTCCAGGGTCTTACACGCGAGGCCGAAGGCCACTATCAGGAGAGCCTGCGTCTCTGCCGTGAGATCGGCGACCGCGCCGGCGAGGCAATCGCCCTGAGCAATCTTGGTGAGGTCGCCACCCAACACGACAACCCCATCGAGGCGGAGCGCGCCTTCGCCGCTGCCCTCGCCATCGGAAGGGCGCTAGGCGATGAGGCCACCGTCGCCCTCTGCCTGAGCAACCTGGGTGACATCGCCGTCACCCGTGGCCACCTCGATCGCGCCAGGACCTACTTCGCCGAAGCGCTTGAGATCTCCTCCGTCGGTCAGGACTGGGCCCAGGCTACCAAGACGCTGCTCGGCGCCGCCGACCTGCTGGCCCGCACCGACCAACGCCCTCTCGCCGCTGCCGTCCTTACCCTCCTGTCCTGCCATCCGGCTGCCGAACAACAGGTCCGCGACACCGCAGCCCGCCGGCACGCCGACCTGCGCACAGGGTCCAGCTCACCACTCACGTCCCTGGAGGACGCCATTCACGCTGTCCGCACTGTCCTGTCCGGCGGCTAGCCTCTAGACCCTACCGCTACGCCATTCCGCAACGCCGCGACCAACTCGGCGTCGTCGCCGGGCTCAGCGCTCAGCTCGTTCCAGTAAGCCCCAATCCGGTCCACGTGATGGGCGTCGGAGTTGGAGAGGACCTGGATCCCCACACGCGCCGCCAACGCCAGTATCCGCTCCTCGTCCTCCACCGGCGTGTTGTTCGAGTAAGCCTCGATGCCGTCCGGCGGATACCGCTCAACATCGATCCTCAGGTGCGGGACGTAGCGGAAGGGGTGGTTCAGCATCAGATAGCCCCCGCGCTCCCGAACGTAGGCGTGGAGGTCGGGATAGGACCAGTCCATGCTCCCGAGACGTGCGTCCTGAAGCCCCAACACCGAGACATGCTCCCCTTCGACGATCGAGACTTCGATACCGCCGAAGACACGGAACGGCGCGAACTTCGCATTGAGCCGCGCCAGCCTGGCGGGCGGTGCCGGCCGGTCGTGGTCGGTCAGCACCATCGCGTCGAGCCCCGCCCGAATCGCCGCACGCACCATCGCCGCCTCCGACGACTTGCCGCACGCCGACCGTTCCCGCGTATGCACGTGGAGATCAATCCTCACCCATCACCTCTCTCTCGCTAACCATCCACCCGCGCGAGTATAGGCCACTCCCCGCCCACGACAACCCGCCCCTCGCCGAAAGCCGTCGCGCTCTCCCGCTCAAAGCCGGCGGAACGGCTTTGAGCGGTGGTCTGACACCGCCCTCCCACACGTACCACCCCGACGACCGCTGCGCAGCACGCACCCTTGCCTTCTCCCGCATCTCCGCTATCATGTACGTTTGTGTCTGCACCCACAAGGGGTGCAGCGTTAACTAACTAGGGCCAGGAGTGCGACTTGGCTCACCAGAGTCAAGGAGTACATCTGTGAGTTTCAATCATTTCCCTCTCGATCCACGTGTCCTGCACGGCGTCGCCGCGGCGGGCTACGAGGACCCCACCCCCATCCAGGAGCAGGCGATCCCCGTCGTCCTCAAGGACCGTGACGTCATGGGCATCGCCCAGACCGGGACCGGCAAGACGGCGGCCTTTGCGCTGCCCATTCTGAATCGGCTGCTGGAGCGCCCCTCGCGCCACGTCCGTGCCCTCATCTTGGCGCCCACGCGCGAGCTCGCCGAGCAGACCTATGACGTCTTCAACGAGCTCGGTCGCGACACCCCCATCCGCAGCGTCACCGTCTATGGCGGCGTCAGCAAGGGCCCGCAGATCGACGCGCTGCGCCGCGGCGCCCAGGTCGTCGTCGCTTGTCCCGGACGCCTGCTCGACCTAATGGGCAGCGGCGACATCGATCTCCGGCACGTGGAGGTCCTGGTGCTTGACGAGGCCGATCGTATGTGCGACATGGGCTTCCTGCCCGACATCCGCCGCATCCTCAAAGCCCTGCCCACCAAGCGCCAGACGCTCTTCTTCTCGGCCACGATGCCTGACGACATTCGCCAACTGGCGGATCATATCCTTCACAACCCGGTGACGGTCCAGATCGGCGCCATCGCGCCGGCGAAGTCCGTCTCGCACACCCTCTACCCGGTGACCCGCCCGCTCAAAAAGGCCCTGCTGATGGCGATGCTCGAGCAGACCGCGACGGGACGCGTGCTCATCTTCACCCGCACGAAGCACCGCGCCAAGAACCTCGCTCGCGACCTCGCCAAGGGCGGCTACCGTGCCGCCGCGCTCCAGGGCAATATGTCACAGAATCAGCGCCAGCGCGCCCTCGACGGCTTCCGCGATGGGAAGGTCGACCTGCTGGTCGCCACCGACATCGCGGCCCGCGGCATTGACGTCGCCGACATCACCCACGTGATCAACTTCGATATGCCCGACACCGTCGACGCCTACACCCATCGCATCGGGCGCACAGGCCGTGTCGACGCCTTGGGCGAGGCCCGCACCTTCACCGAGCCCGACGACGAGCCGATGATCCGCGATATCGAGAAGCTCCTCAAACGCCGCATCGAGCGCCGCCGACTGCCCGATTTCGACTACAATCAGGCGCCTCCCACCCAACCCGCGACAAGATCCAGGCGTCGCAGCTAGCTGCGACCTCCCCCGCAGAGGGCGGCTCCCGGGACATCACCAGACCCGCGAGCCGCCCTCGGTCGTTTGCATCCCCTTTCCCCCCATGCTATAATGCCGCCACCCCGCGAAGGCCGCGCCCGGTGGTCCGTCCTTAAGGGGGTCCGGCGATCATCCAGCCAAGGGAGGCGACATGAAGTGTCCGTTCTGTGGTTCAACCGATACCAGAGTGATCGACACCCGTCGCGACCCGCAAGGGAACGTCAGGCGCCGGCGCGAGTGCACCGCATGCGACGATCGCTTCAGCACCATCGAGCGAGCGATCCTCACCAATCCTCTGGTCGTCAAGCGTGACGGGCGCCGCGAGGAGTTCGACCCCGACAAACTGATGGGCGGTCTACGCATTGCCTGCGCTCGCCGTCCCATCTCTGCCACCGACGTCGATCGCATCGTCGAGCGCGTCGAGTACGCGATCCGCCAGACCGGACGGACCGAGGTGCCCAGCCAGACCATTGGCGACCTGGTGATCGAGGAGTTACGCCAACTCGATGAGGTCGCCTATATCCGCTATGCCATCGTCTACATGGGACTCAAGGATCTCGAGTCCATCCGCGCTGAGATGGACCGCCTCCGTGGACAGCGCTACTAGCCGCACCGCGCAGCCACGGGCTCGCGCGTTCAAGCCGGCGCCGCGAAGCGGGCGCCGGCTGAGCCGGCGGACCATGGCCATCGGCGCGCTCCGTCGCCGGTGAACCGGCCCCACCCCGGGGCCTCACGATGACCGGCTGCACACCTGATCTAGCAACCCCGCAACATAACGAACCAACAGGAGACAAATCATGATATTGTGTGAGGAGGGATCGAATGGACCACAGTGACACCGTCGAGCAGGGCACCGCGATGACCGAATCGACCTTGCCCACCGACGAAGAGCTGACCGCCCGCTTCTCCGCGAATGCGCTCGAGGTGCTGAAGCGCCGTTACTTGCGCAAGGACGGCGATGGCACGCCGATCGAGACCGTCGCCGGGATGTTCAGCCGTATCGCCCACCACATCGCGGCAGCCGAGCAGTCGTGGAACGGCGACGCCGAGGACGCCGAGCCCCGTTTCTACCGCCTGCTGACCGACCTCCGCTTTGTCCCCAACTCGCCCACCTTCACCGGTGCCGGCACACCGTTGGGGCAGCTCGCCGCCTGCTTCGTCCTGCCCATTGAAGACGACATGGGCCGCGATCCCGGGGGCATTTTCCAGGCGCTGCGCGACGCGGCGCTGATCCAGCAGACCGGTGGGGGCAACGGCTTTTCCTTCTCACGCCTGCGTCCGAAGCACAGCCTCGTCATCTCCAGCATGGGCAGGGCGACCGGCCCGATCGGCTTCCTCCGCGTCTACGACAAGGCCTTCGGCGAGATCGCCCAGGGCGGCACGCGACGTGGCGCCAATATGGCCGTGTTGCGCGTCGACCACCCCGATGTCGAGGAGTTTATCACCTGCAAGACCTCCGAGAACGCCATCACCAACTTCAACATCTCAGTCGGTGTCCTGGATGCCTTCCTCGAGGCGGTTGAGGCCGATGCGACGTGGGAGCTGCACTTCCCCGACGTCCACCACCCCGCCTACCGCGACTTCCGCGGAGGGTTCGAGGCCGCCGTCGAGGCCGGTATCCCGCTCCAGACCTATAAGGAGATCTCCGCCCGCGAGCTCTTCAACAGCATCGTGCAGCAGGCCTGGTCCAACGGCGAGCCCGGCATGCTCTTCCTCGACAAGGCTCAGGAGGACCATCCGCTCCCCAACCTCGGGCGCTACGAGAGCACCAATCCCTGCGGTGAGCAATTCCTTATGCCCTACGAGAACTGCTGCCTGGGATCGCTCAACCTCGTGCGCCACCTAACGATAGACGAGGAGGGCACACCCCTCATCGACTGGGACGCCATGGCCGCGACCATCGTCGACAGCGTGCGCTTCCTCGACGACGTCGTCACCGCCAACGCCTATGTCCCCGCTGTGCCCCAGCTCAAGGAGGCAGCCCATCGCGCCCGCCGCATCGGCCTGGGCATCATGGGCCTGGCCGACGCCCTCTTCCACCTTGGGATCCGCTACGGCAGCCTCGAGGCGCAGGAGTTCTCGGCCCAACTGATGGAGTTCATGCGCTATCACGCTATGCTCGCCTCCATCGACCTGGCTGCCGAGCGCGGCCCCTTTCCCGCCATCAAGGGCAGCGTCTACGATCCGGAGGCCCTCGCCTGGCGCCCACGCCCCTGGCCCGAGTGGCTGGGCGGCGGGCCGTCCCACGACTGGGGCCGCCCCGGCCTCGACTGGGATCAGGTGCTCGCGGGCATGGCCGCACACGGCATCCGCAACAGCACGCAGCTCACCATCGCCCCCACCGGCACCATCGCCACCGTCGCCGGCATCGAGGGCTATGGCTGTGAGCCGGTCTTCGCGCTCGCCTATACCCGCTACGTCCACGAGGCCGACGAGAAGCTGCCCCTCCACTACGTGAGTCCCCGCTTCGAGGCTGCGCTGGCGGCGACCGACATCGACGCCGAGAGCCGCGAGGCCCTGCTGGCCCGCGTGCGCGCCTCCGGTAGCTGCCAGGGGATTGACGAGATCCCCCAAGAGATCCGCGACGTCTTCGTCGTCTCCAGCGACATCGAGGCCGAGGGTCACATCCGTATGCAGGCCGCGCTCCAGCTCTTCGTCGACGCCAGCATCAGCAAGACCGTCAACTTCCGGGCCGACGCCACGCCGCAGGACGTTGCCGATGCCTTCATGCTCGCGTGGCGCCTCGGCTGCAAGGGCCTCACCGTCTACGTCGCCGGCTCGCGCGAGAAGGAGGTCCTGGAGACCGAGGCCACGCGTCAGCAGAAGCGCGGCGATGCCGATGACGCTATCGCATCGCTCGATCACGCCATTCAGCTGGCCACGCCGGAGCGGGCCCCCGCCCATCACCCCTACGCCACCAAACGCCCGCGGCCCAAGTCGCTGCCCGGCATCACCTACCAGGCTCAGACCCCCCTGGGCACCGCCTACGTCACCGTTAACACCAACGGCGAAGAGCAGCCCTTCGAGGTCTTCCTCAACGTCGGCAAGGCCGGCTCCGACACCGCCGCGGTCGCCGAGGCCATCGGCAGGCTCATCTCGCTGGCCCTGCGCCTCCCCTCCCCGATGGCGCCTCGCGAGCGCCTTGAGGAGATCGTGGAGCAGCTCAGCGGCATCGGCGGCGGGCGCCCGATGGGCTTCGGTCACAACCGCGTCCTCAGCCTTCCCGACGGCGTCGCCAATGTGCTGGAGGCCTACCTGGGCGAGACGGAGGAGACCGATGATGAGCACCCGGTGCGCCCCGTCCACGCTGAGCTCTCCCAACCCAGCCTCGCGCTCTTCCAGGTCGGCGACCTCTGCCCGGCCTGCGGGCAGGCGGCCCTGGTCAATACCGAGGGCTGCAGCCGCTGCTATGCCTGCGGGCACAGTGAGTGCTGAACTAAGATAGGTCGACAGCGGGGGCGGCTTCGAATTCGACGCCGCCCCCGCTGCGCTCTAGCTCCCAACTGGTCAGTTGACGTCGATGATCTTGAACCGAATCTCGCCCGCCGGCGCCGCCACCGACACACGATCGCCCGCGACCCGTCCCAGCAACGCCTTACCCAGCGGCGAGACGTGGGAGATGCGCCCCTTCGTCGGATCCGCCTCGGCCTGTCCGACGAGATAGTAGGTCTCCTCGTCGTCAAAGCCCTCCTCGAGCACCGTGATCACGCTGCCCAAGCGCACCTTACCGTCGTCCTGGTCACTCTTCTCGATCAGCACGGCGTTCCGAAGCAGCTCCTTCACTTCCAGCACCCGCCCCTCGAGAAACGCCTGTTCCTCTTTGGCCGCCTGGTAATCGGCATTCTCCGACAGGTCGCCCTGCTTGATCGCGAAATGCAGCCGCTCCGCCAGCGCGCGCCGCTTCACGTTCACCAGCTCATCGAGCTCCTTCTCCAGGGCAACCTTCCCCTCAGGCGTCAGATAGGCAATCTCGTCACTCATACACGCTCCTCACACTGGCCGACCCGCTCGGGCCGGCGCCCAGATATCGATCCGCATCACGCCGGGATCACAAACGGCGCCCGCGACAACTCGCTCAGCGTCCGCACACCCGTCGACGTGACCACGACATCATCCTCAATACGCACCCCGCCCACGCCCGGCAGGTAGATCCCCGGTTCCACCGTGAAGGTCATCCCCGGCACCAACCGGAGGTCATTGCCCGCCACCATATAGGGCGGCTCGTGCTCCTCCAGCCCCAGACCATGTCCCGTCCGATGGAAGAAGTGCGCACCGTAGCCCGTCGCGGTGATCACCGCGCGCGCCGCAGCGTCGACCGCCTGAGCCTCCACGCCCGGCCCGACGGCAGCGCGACCGGCCTCGTTGGCCCGCAGCACGATACCGTGCATGCGCCGCAGCGGCTCCGACGGCTCACCGATCGAGAGCATCCGCGTGAGATCGGAGTCGTAGCCATCCACCTTGGCGCCCCAATCGACCACCACCCAATCGCCGCGCTCGAAAACGCGCTCCCCCGGTACCGCGTGCGGTAGCGCGCCCCGCGGCCCGCTGGCGACGATTGGGCTGAACGCCAGGCCCTCGGCCCCGTGCGCCAGCAGCGCCGCCACCAACTTCGAGGCAGCCTCCCGTTCGCTGATGCCTACCCGCAGTGTGTCGACCCACGACAGGAAGGCCTGCTCCGCCACCGTGACCGCCCGCTGCATCGCGTTGATCTCGTCCACCGACTTCGTCATCCGTATCTCGGCGAAGAGATCATCGACCGGCACCAGCTCCACGTTCGGCGCGAATCGCTCCAGGATTCGCGCCTCCAGGAGCCGCATGCGCATCGACTCCACCCCTACACGCGCGTCGGCGAGCTCCAATGCCGCACACGCCTCGTGGAACGCCAACGTGTAGCCGTCCTCGTCGTTGTAGGCAAAGGCCTCAAAGCCGGCCTCGCTCGCCTTCCCCGCCTCGAGCTCCGGCAGCACCACGCACGGCGGCCCATCGATCGGTACCAGCGCCACAACGGGTCGCTCGCTCACAAAGAAGGACAGACCCGTTGCGTAGACCAGATTCGGCCCGGGGACCAAGGCCAATGCATCCAGGCCCTCGACCTCCGCCGCCGCTATCGCCAACTCAAGTCGACTCTCCATCCATCACCTCGCTCCGCCGACGATCTGTGCTACAATCCCGCCACCATGATCCTGCAACTACCTATCGGCCTTCTCGGCTCGAACTGCTACGTGCTCTACGCTCGCGAAGGCGGCGACGCCGCCATCGTCGATCCGGGCGTCTCACAACCCGACGCCCTCACAGCAGAACTGCGCCGTCGCGATCTCCACGTCACGCATATCCTCTATACGCACGGTCACTTCGACCATGTCATCGGCGCCCCGGCCCTCGGCCTAGCCGGCGTCCGCTACGGACTTCATCCCGCCGATCGCGACCTGCTGGCCAACGGTGGTGGCGCCGCCGCCTTCGGTCTTCCCGTGCTTCCGCTGCCCACACCCGATCTCGACCTCGAGGAGGGTATCATCGTCGCCGTGGACACGCTGCGCATCGAGGTGCTCCATACGCCGGGCCACACGCCCGGTTGCATCTGCCTCCACCTGCCGGAAGAGGAAGCACTCCTGACCGGAGACACCCTCTTCAAAGGCTCCGTCGGACGCACCGACCTTCCGGGCGGCGACGCACGCCGGCTGTCCCAAAGCCTCAAGCGTCTGCTCAAGCTGCCGCCGTCCACACGCATCTATCCCGGACACGGCGCACCCAGCAGCCTCGAAGTCGAGCGCCGGCACAACCCCTGGCTGCGCCGGCTCAGCATCTAGGCGCGCGGCGGGGTCAGTCGGCGATCAGCCGCAGCACCCCCAGGAGCCCCACACCCAGCTTCACCGCCGTCGACGGCGTCGGCGCCGCGAGGCTCTCACTGCCCTCATCATCGACCTTCACATTCGAGTTGTAGTAAATCCATCCGGCGATAGCGCCGGCGACCAACCCCAGCAACCCGCCGACCATCAACGCGCGTGTCTTCGCTTGTCCCATAGACTATGCCCTCCTTGTCAGTTTTCTCACCATCGTTCTCGCCTGGCTGCCGGTCGCGTGGACCTTGATCAGCGGCTGCGCCACCGCCTCTGACGCCCGCGTCACATAGTCGTGCGCCTCCTGCGCCAGCACCTGCGCCTTCCGCAGATAGATCCGCACCAACTGCGTCAGTCGAAAAACCCCATATACCAGCGCCGACAGGATCGCCAGCGGCACCAAGGAGATGACCAGCGCCTCCAGGCTCAGAAAGATCAGCGCAATATCGCGTGCTGTTGGCATACCGCCTCCTCGCTAACTCACACCTCACCCCAAGTATACTGAGAACCCGCAAGAGGTAAACCATCCGCAGCCACCCCTCCTGACCACCGTGCCTGCAGCCCCCTCCCGGGACGTCCTGCGCGGTACCTCCCGGAAAGCCTGCTTGCAGCCCCCTCGTCTGCGAGGGCCCCGTCCCGGAGCGTCGGACGCAGCAACCCGCCCTGGCCGGCGACCGGATGCCGCTGCCAACCTTGATCACCCCCCACCCCCACCACGAAGGACAAAAACCCCCACGAGCCAAACCACCCCACCACAAGCCCCGCCTCAACCGCCGTCGTGCCCGAATCGTAAAGCTGGATGCCGTTGAGC
>CAZYYC010000119.1:0-12277 GCA_964650935.1 uncultured Anaerolineales bacterium | reverse complement strand
CGTCCTCGCGCCGGGCCACCGTGTAGGCACCATCGGCGCCCTCGGTCTGCACCACCACCCGCGGGCCATACTCCAACGCTGCGGGCAGTGCCTCGTGCAGGTCCGGCACGCCGGTCAGCCCTTGCACAAAGCCCGATCCACTGATCAGGATGTCGACGTAGCCCACCAACTCGCGCATGTGGCCGCGGACCGGCCCATTCGTCTTGCTCCCGTCGAGGACCACCGTCTTGCCGGCTTCACGCATCCATTGGGCAGCCGGCAGGGCAGCTGCAGCGTGGTAGCCCTCCAGATGCAGGTAATCCGCCGAGGTGATGTACTCGCGGTCGAGTTCCTCAGGCTGTAATTGGGTGTCGGAGGGGCGCGAGACGCCGGAGAAGACACGTTCACCCGTCTCGGCGTGGACGTGGACGATCACGACCTGATCCTCAGGCACATCCCGTACGACGAGGTGGCTGAGGTCGACTCCGACCTCACGGAATGAGCGCATCTTGAGTTCTGCGGCGGCATCGTTACCCATCGTGCCGACAAAGCCGGCGCGGGCCCCCAGCTTGGCCGCCGCGACCATCGCCGTACCGACCGGCCCACCGCCATCAAACCCGAAATCACTCAGTCGTGTACCGTGCTCCCAGGTGGGCATCTCCTGGAGGCGCAAGAGGACGTCGAGTGTGGCCATGCCCAGGCCCACAACCTGCAGAGATGGGTTCGTCATAATCGTATGAGTTGCGCTCCTGTGTTCATTCCGCCAAAGTCCTTAGGATAGGCGATCAGGAAGGTCTGTCAAATAGTGGGGCGTTGCGCAGGGACCTGCGCTTCAGCCTACCTGTGAGGGTTCAGGCACGGCGGCGCGACAGCAGATCGCGAATAGCAGTCGAGGTCAGCGGTTTGGCCACACAGAGATCCAACCCCGCGGCCTCACAAGCAGCGTGGGATGCACGACCCGGCTGCGCCGTCAGGCCCACCAGCAGCGGGCGTGGTCGGCCCTCCGCACACCCACGCGAGACAGCCGCCAGCAGGCCCTCGAAAGCCCGAACGGCGGCTGTCGGTGCAAGGCCATCACCGACGCCAAGGTCCGCGGGCAGCTCGATCAGGACCACATCGACACAGCGCACCACACGCAGTGCACGCTGCGCCTCCGCGGGCGTCGCCACAGCCGACACCCGACACCTGTGCCGCTCGAGTTCCTGGGCCGCCAACCGCCGCAGAATAGCGTTCCTCTCGACCAGGAGCACCTGAATCGTCACATCCCCCGCCGCCGTGACATCCGAGGCCGCGAGAACGGCATCGCCGAGAACCGTCGCCTCGGAGGG
The DNA here is from genome assembly GCA_964650935.1 of uncultured Anaerolineales bacterium. GTDB lineage: Bacteria > Chloroflexota > Anaerolineae > B4-G1 > SLSP01 > PWVB01. The sequence continues at coordinate 10,970 of CAZYYC010000119.1, read as the reverse complement.
CGCGGACCCCACGGTGCCGTCGTCCAGAGAGCCGGCGGTACGGGCCACGTCCACGGTGAACCAAAAGGTGGAACCCTCACGAGACCGGCTCCGCACATCGAGATCGCCGCCTAGCGACGTCACGATACGCTTGGCGAGCGCTAGGCCGAGCCCGCTGCCGTTGTAGCGCCGCGTAAAGCTGGTATCGCCCTGGACAAAGGGCTCGAAGAGCTCGTCCCGCGCGCGAGGAGCCAGACCAATGCCCGTATCGGTTATGGTGAAACGCAACACCACACGATTCGAGGCGGGATCGCCGGCGCCCGTCTCAGATCCGACCCTGACCCTCACCCCACCCCGTTCGGTGAACTTCAATGCGTTGTCGACCAGGGCGACCAGCACCTGCCGGATGCGAATCGCGTCACCGAGCACCGTCGCCGGGAGGCCCGGATCGAGATGCATCTCCAAGCTCAGCGCCTTCTCGCTCGCCTTGCCCTCATAGAGCTCAATGACACTCCGAGCGACTGCCGCCGGGCTGAAAACGACCTCGTGCGCGACCAGCGATCCGGCCTGGACCTCCACGTAGTCCAGGATGGTGTTGATCCGATCCAACAGTGATATGCCGGCCTCGTACGTCAGGTCGACAAAGCGCTGCTGCCGCTCGGAAAGCTCCGTCCTCCGCAGCATCTCGGTCATCGAGATCACCGCGTTCAGCGGCGTCCTCATTTCGTGCCCCATCACCGCCAGAAACTCAGACTTGGCGCGCTCGCTCACCTGTGCCTGATCCCGGGCCTCGGCGAGCGCGACGTTCATCCGAGCGATCTCCTCAGCGTGCTCGCGCAGCTGCCGGATGTACAGCGTATGCTCAATATGGGAGGACACAGCGACCGCAGCCGCCTGCAACATGCTCACCTCGTCCTCGGTCCAGCGGCGGCTATGCCTATGGTTCTCAAAGCCCAGGAGGCCCGCAAGCCTATCAGCGACCATGATCGGCAACAGAAGCAGCACCTTGGGACTTGGCGCGTGCCGCGCGAACGCCTCGGCCTCATCCGCGGACACCTCCGCACCCGACACCTGGACGGGACGCCCGCCCCTCAGGGTCGCCAGCCGATGCGGCTGGAGGCGAGCCGTCAGCGACGTCATCGACTCACCCTCACCGAGTGGCGCATCGTACCCTGCGGCCCTCCAGACGAGACCGTCGCGCACCAGAACATCCTCCGGACCGGAAGCGGTGAGTTCGAGTGCGTAGACCACCGAGGCGCCTGCCGCATAGCCGAGCAGTGACAGCGTATCCTCCGAGTAGGGCAACTCATCCCCGCGAGCAGCTAGAAGACGGTGGTTGATCTGAGTCAGAGCCGACAAATAGAGCTCACGCCGGATCAGACGCTGCTCAGTCAGCCGTTGTTCGGTGATATCGCGCAGCACAACCAGCACCTCATCGGTCGCGTAAGGACTGATGCGGGCCTCAAGGTAGTGCAGCGCGGCATCCTCAGGCGTGCTCCGCAGGGAGATGACGACCGTGATCAGCGTCTGCTGTGCCAGGGCCTGGCGGCACGCCGCCGCCAGCGTCTTGGCCGCGCTATCGGACACAACATCCGCAAGGCGCTGCCCCGCCATACCGTGCCGGATGAGCCCCTCAGGGAGGTGCCCCGGGTGGCCCGCGAGGATATCCACCATCTGCGACACGCGAACATGCAACACCGCATCGGGTAGACGTTCCAGCAACTTCCTTGGCAGGCTCTCCATCGTGCAGACCGCCTCGAGCGTCCTCCTAACCTTTGCGGCGCCCCATCAGCCGCTTCCAGGCAGCCGTGGGCGACGCAGGCGTCGCGGACCGGTCGTCACCGCGACTGAGATCGTAGGCCAGGTCCTCGAAGACCGCCGCCAACGGCTTGCCCTCGTGGTGAACCACAGCTGGAATCCCTCGGTTGAGCGCCTCGACGAGGAGGCTCTCCGCGTAGGGCACCACGTACTTGACCGGCATATTCAGCGCCGACTCGATGCTCTTGCGAGCTAAACCGCGCTTCTCGAAGGTCCAGTTCATCAGCAGCGAGATGCGCTCGCGCGGATAATCGAGCATCGCGAAGGTGTCGATCGCGCGCTTCGCAGCATAGACCGAACTCATCTCGGGCGCAAAGAGGAGCACGATCTCATCGGCAGCGTCCAGCGCCATCAGCGTCGTCTCGCGGAAGTCGTGAGGGAGGTCCACCACCACGTAGGGATAAGCTTCGGCGAGGACACCAAGGACGCGCTCCACCGTCGGCGCTGTGACTAACTCAGCCGTCTCCGACGACTGTGGGGCGGCGAGCGTACGTACCCCGGTGTCGTGGGGCATCAGCACCTGCTCGACCAGATCCCCCGTGACATCCTCGAGCGGGATCGGCGCGAGATCGGCCCAAGTGTGACGCAGCGTCTGGTTAAGCAGCATCGCGCTCTGTCCGCAGGTCAGCGCCAGATCCGCCAGGACGATCGGCGTACCCCACACCTGGGCGAGCATCACAGCGACGTTCGTCGCCAAGGAGGTCACCCCCACGCCACCACGCAATGAGTAGAAGGCGATCGTCTTGCCGCGGGAGGACTGCAGCTCAGGCAGGGCATCCTGTTGGGCCGGGCCACGGCGCCGCAGCAGGGCCTGCACGTGCGCTTGAAGCTCGGCAGGGTGAAAGGGCTTGCCCATGAAGTCGTCAGCGCCGGCCTCAAAGCCCTGCAGACGACTGTCGACCGAGCTGTGAGCCGTCAGCAGGATGATCAAGACATCGGCAATGGCCGGGGTCTGGCGTACGCGGCGACATACTTCATAGCCGTTCATCTCGGGCATCATCACATCGAGCACCACCAGATCGGGGCGCTCGCGCTCAATGGCCGCCAGGGCCTCCGGCCCATTCCGTGCCTGCAGGATTGTGTGGCCCTCAGCGGAGAGCACGTGCTCCACCACCTTGAGGTTCACAGGATCATCATCGACAGCTAATATTCTCGCCTTGATGGTCATCATCGTCTCCCAATGAAAGAAGTCCTGCCGTGCCTACTAGCCAGCAACCAGATCCACAATGAAGGCTACGCGACCCTGATCCAGAATGGTCATCCCTGACAAGACAGAGATGGCCTGCAGGACCGGGGGTAGAGGCTTGGCTACGATCTGCTCATAGCCCACGACGCTGTCGACACCCACGCCCAGGCTTCGTCCGTGGCGCTGCATCACCAACACATATCTGGAGAAAGGCCGGCATGCACGTCCTCCCAGAACCTCGCAACCGCTGCGCAGCGTCAGGAGGCCATCAGGACGGCTCAGTACGGTACGGTCTCCGAGATGCACAAGATCGCGCGGATCCACCTCGATGATGGTCTCAACGTGCGCTGCCGGCACAGCATACCACACGTCGTCGACGACGACGAGAAGCGCATCGAGCAGCGCCAGGTTGCTGGGAAGATGCAGACGAAAGGTTGACCCCTCGCCGAGACGGCTCTCGATCTCCAGTGAGCCGCGCATCAGCTCGATTTGGCGCTTCACGGCCTCCATACCCACCCCACGCCCCGATACCTCGGTCACCTGCGAGCTCAGCGTGAAGCCTGGCGCGCAGATCAAGGCCAGGATCTGCGACTCGTCCAGATCGGACAGGGCAGACTGCGTCACGAGGCCTCGCTCGACCGCGGCCACCCCAATCTCGCGGGCATCCATGCCGCGTCCGTCGTCACGCACCTCAATGACAACCGTGTTACGCTCGTAGGACGCAGCAAGCCGCAGCGTGGCCTGCCGCGGCTTGCCCATCTCCAGGCGCTCGTCCGGCAGCTCAATCCCGTGGTCGACAGCGTTCCGCAGCAAATGCACGAGTGCATCGCCCAATGCAGCGAGGGTCGTACGATCAAGCTCCACCTGGGCATCCTCCACCACCAGGCGCGCTTCTTTTCCCTGGGCCTGCAGTAGGTCCCGCACCATACGCGGGAAACGGTCGAAGATCTGCGATACGGGCACCATCCGCGTCGCCAACACGGCATCCTGGAGCTGATCCACGAGCCGGCTATGGGTCGCCAATGCGTCCCCCAGCGTCGACAGATCCCCAAGCGTCGTCAGCCGGTTGAGAGTTCCCCGGTGGATGACCATCTCCGTAACGATGTCGAGCAACCGGTCAAGGTGCGCGACATCCAAACGGACGATGCGCGACATCCCAAAACGCTCCGCCTCCGTTCGCCGAGCCTGCTCGGGTGCAACCGGCGCTTCCGGGGCGGGCACGGCCTCCATCGACAACGGACCGAGCGTGAGGCAGGGTGCCCCCTCAAACTCATCGTTCGCAAGCATCCCGTGTTCGGGCGCACCCAAACGGGGCGCATCGGTCTCGGACGACTCATAGGTGCCCGGACCGGGCGTCGGCGATTCGGTACCGTCAGAGCCGGCGCGCAACCGCGCCAGAACCCGGCTCACATCCTGATCGGCCGTGCCGCCGCCTACGACATCGTCAACCAGCGTCTCGATAGCGTCTATCGCCTCGAAGAGCAACGCAATCCCCGTCGCCGTCAGATCCTGGCCGTGGGTCCTGGTGTGGTCGAGAAGATCCTCCAAGGCGTGGGCGACCTTGGTCACGCCGTCATAGCCCATCGTTGCCGCCATGCCCTTCAGCGTGTGCGCGGCTCTGAAGACCTCAGTCAGCGTCGCGTCGTCAGGTGCCTGCTCCAGGTCAAGCGCGCCCAGATTCAGCGTCTGCAGATGGCGGCGAGCCTCATCAATGAAGAGCTCCCGGAACTCGTCCATATCGATGCAGAAGTCAGGCTGTTCCACGCCCCTGCTCCTCATCTTCGTCAATCCCCATCGCCAGCATCAGCGCGCCGGGGATCTGTGACAGCGGCAGGATCTGATCGGCAACGCCGCGCTGAATCGCCGCCCTCGGCATACCGAAGATAGTGCTCGTCTCCCGGTCCTGAACGATCGTCGTCCCACCGGCCGCCTTGATGGCTGCCAGCCCCTCAACACCATCGCTTCCCATACCGGTCAGCAGAATGCCCAGCGTGTCCCGCCCACCGACGTCAGCCACGGATTGCATCAACACATCAATCGATGGTCGGACCGAGTGGACCGCGGGCGCCTGGGTCAAGGCCACGACCAGCCGTTCACCCTGGCGCGCCAGCACCATATGGGACCCGCCTGGAGCAACATAGACGCCGCCCGGCTCCACGACTTGACCTTCCTCCGCTTCCACCACGTGCAGAGAGCACTGTCGATCGAGCCTCTCGGCAAAGGAACGCGTGAACCCGATCGGCATATGCTGGACCACGCAGATGGTCACCGGAAGCTCAGGGGGCAAAGCGGTCACCAGCTCACCGATGGCCCGGGGGCCGCCTGTCGAAGCCCCGACCGCGACGATCCGGGGCTTGCCTGACCTCACACCCATCATCTCGGTTCGAGGCGCCCGTGGAAGGGCGCCTGGGCGCTCAACCTGGACACCGCGCCGTGGTCGTGTGAACGTCGCCAGCTTGATCTTCCGGATCATCTCGTCACGCACCTTGTAGAGATCGATGGAGACCGTACCCGACGGCTTGCTCACAAAGTCCACGGCACCCAGCTCAAGCGCCCGCATCACCGTGTCCGCCTCGTCCATCGCGCTTACCATCACCACCGGTGTCGGCGTTCGCTCCATGATCATCTGCAGAGCTCCAAGACCGTTCAGCTGCGGCATCTCGATATCCAGCGTCACGACATCCGGATGGTAGGCCGCCGTCTTCTGCACAGCTTCCACACCGTCAGATGCCGTATCGATCACACGGATGGCAGGATCGCTCTCAATGAGGCGCGTGATCAGCCGCTGCATCAGAGGTGAGTCATCGACGACCAACACCTCGATGGAGATCTCGATGGCGCCCTGCTCAGCCGGCATAGTCTAGGTCTTGCCGACGGCTCAGCTGCGCCACCTCATCGATCGTCAGCACACGGTCCAAATCCAGCACCATCACGGCCTGATCCTCCAACCTTGCCACACCCGTGAGGTACACACCGTTAACCTGGGCCACCATCGACGGCGGCGGCCGGATATCCGCGTCATCGATGCGATCAATGCCGACCACGGCATCAACCAGCAACCCCACGACTTGGGGCGCACCCTCCGGTGTCGGTGACGCCTCGATGATGATGATACGCTCGGCGTCCTCGTCCTGCGAGGCACCCAACAGCGCCATCCGCCTGCGGAGATCAACCACCGGCACCACCACACCGTGGTCGTTGATCACACCCTGCAGAAAGTCAGGTGCCTTAGGGACGTGCGTCAGCGGCAACTTGCGCGTGATCCTCAGGACCTGAAGGATGGGCACCGCGAAACGGGTCTCCTGAAGCGCGAAGACCACGTATTGGTCACGAGCTGGGTGTTCATACGTCGGACGAGCCACTTTCATCCCTCCGAATCCAGCGTCGCCGGCTGCGAAGCGCGAAAGCGCGCCAGGGTCTCCTGAAGCCGGCTTGCCAGCTCAGCTAACGATTGTGAAGCCACAGCGATGCGCTCAACCGAGGCTGCCTGCTGCTCAACCGTGACCGCGACCTCCTCACTGGATGCCGCATTCTCCTCGGCAACCGCCGCGATCTCATTGATCGCCGCCACCATCGCATCGGAAGACGCTCCCTGATCCCGCGCTGCCTCGGCGGTCTCCTGAGCGATCTCCGCGGTCTGACCAACAGCTCGCTGCGTCTCCTCCATCTTCTCAAGGATCTCGACCAGGTCCTCCCCGATCTCCCGGTTCAGGTCGGCGATTTCCGCCACGAGCCGGGTGGAGTTCTCAGCGAGGCGGCGCACCTCCTGCGCGACGACGGCGAAACCCGCGCCGGCCTCACCGGCTCGGGCAGCCTCGATCGAGGCATTGAGCGCTAGAAGGTTGGTCTGGTCCGCGATCTTGTCGACGTCGTTGACGATGTGCTCAATCCGCGTGGCTCTGCGGTCGAGCGTGTCGACCACGTGTCGGACGTCCTCAACCATCCGCATCGCACGGATCGATGCCTCACCCGTGCGATGAGCGTTACTGCTGATCTGTCCGGTGGCCTCGGCGAGTGTGGACATCGCATGCGACGCCTCCTCGACTCGCTGCGCCTGCGTCCCTGCACCCAGTGCCATCTCGTTGACCGTCAGCGCAATCTGCTCGATCGAAGCGTTGATCTGGGTCATCTCAGCAGCCAGCCGCGTACCGGAGCCTGACACCTGTTGCGATGTCGCCGTGATCTGGCCCAACAGCTCCCTGAGATTCGCCACCATATGGTTGAAGGCAGCCGCCAACACGCCAACCTCGTTCTCCATCGCCACGGGAATCGGCTCAGCGAAGTGCCCCGCCGCTGCGCGCCGAGCTGCCTCACTGATATCAGCCAGCGGCGCCGCCATGCGGCGGGTCATTGTATAGGAACCAATGCCCGAGACGACCATGACAGCCAGACCGGCAGCCAAGGCGATGAGCTGCCCACGCCTCATCTTGACCACAGTGTCGGTGCGGTCGACCACGATCTCCACCACCCCGATGATGCGCCGCGAGTAATCGTAGAGGGGCCCAACCAGCACGCCGTAGTGCGCACCTTCGTAGGTGAGCCGACGCATGACCGGTGCTTCGCGCGCCACGACGTCAGTCAGAACATCCGCCGACAGCGGAAGCTGAACGCCACTCGTTGAGGCATAGGTCCCCAGGGTTGCCGTACCCTCAGCCGCAGCCGTGGATGCAGACGCCAGGAGATGAACCTCGAGGTCAAGACCCGTGTCAGCAGCAAATCGGGTCAGAAAGGCACGATCAAAGCCCATGCCGAACTCCACTGCCCCCACGAAGTCGCGGCCGTACCAGACCGGAGCCACGCCGCGGATCGATAGGCCGGCCCGTCCGGTCTCCAGTCCCCCCACCGGCTCGCGGCGCTCGATGGCATCCACAATGGACAGACGGTGGCCGGCCAGATCATCACCGAAGGTCTCCAGATCGTGAAGGCGCAGGAACGAGGTCATCGAAGGTAGGACGAACTGGCCCTGAGGGACATCGAAGCGCTTGTCGAGCGCCAACCACATCGGCAAGGTCAGGCGCGTCAGTTCGAGGCGGTCCTGGACCGCTAAAGCCGCCTGCACGTCGGGCCGTTGAGCCGTCATCATCGCCAACGCAATCGCCGTGTCGCGTTCAGCTTCGATCGCCGTGATGAACCCGACATAGCGATCGAGGAAGCGTTGGTCCTCCTTCTCGATCGTCACAATCCGGATCTGCGTACCCATCACGACCACCAGCACCGCAGTGACCACCGCGATGCCCAGTAGATTAACCAAGAGCACTTGATGAATGACACTCTTCGTCCCAGCCAACCAAGCCCCCCCCTTACCGACCCGTTTCGCAATTCCCATCTTTCCTACCCCTCTGCAACGATGGTGCCGTCAGGCCGCAGGTCGGACGGCACAGGCTCCCCTGCATCTCGGAACTGTTTGCGAACACACGCACCGAAGTCACCCATACAATACCGTCGGACCATCTCGCTACTGGCCTCCTCAAAGCAGAGGTCCTGGAGGATCGACGTCTCGGCGAAGCTCGGACAGATCCGCTCCCAGATGCCCGCATCGTCGACGCGGGTCAACTGGTGTGTAACGATCGTCCTGAGGTCTCCCGCGATCTCGGCTAGACGTTGCGTGGCCTCGATCTGCTGCTCAATAGACGCCAGCTGCTCCTCGACCGATGCGGCGATCCGCTCGGTCGCGACGGCATTGCGCTCGGCCACCACAGCGATCGACCCCATCGCCGCCACCATGGCATCGGATGACTGCTCTTGTTGGACGGTCATGACCGCTACCTGCTCGCTCAGCAGTTGCGAGCGTCGCGACTCATCCTGCACCTTGGCGATCGACGCCAGGACCGGCGTCAGGCTCCGGCGCGCCTCCTGAATGACTCCACCGATCTCACGCACCAGGGCAGCTGAACGGCTAGCTAGATCCTGCATCTCCTCGGCAACGACGGCAAAGCCGGCACCTGCTGCACCGCTTCGCGCCGCCTCGATCGAGGCATTGAGAGCCAGGAGATTCGTCTGATCAGCGAGCTTGTCCACCAACCGCACCACACCATCCACGGCATCCAGGCGTTGGCGCAGTGTCTCGACCATCGTCGCGGTGTCCTCGACCAGATGCTCGCTCGACGCCGCAGCGACGCTCGTCTCATGCGTGTCGGACGCAATCTTGCGCGTAGCCCGGGCCAACTGCGCAGCCGACTCGGAGGTGCGCTCCACCTCGCGCGCCTGGTCGCCCGCGCCCGCTGCCACCCGTCCCGTCGCCTCGGCGATCTCCTCAGTACCCCCGCGGATGTAGCCCATCGTCGCAGTCAGCTCTTCGGCCAGACCGGCCACGCGCGCCGCTGCCACCACAAGATCCGCGACCAGACTGATCGTCGTCTCCAGCTGGGTGCCGGCGATCCGGGCGTTCCGATCCGCTTCCGCCAGCGCACGGCTCATATCGCGTCCAAAGAGCCACGACAGTGTGGCCAGTAGCACGCCGGAGGTCAAGGGTATCCACAGATGCGTTAGCTGCCCAGGGGGCACGCCGATGCTGTCAAAGCGCCCGATCAGCGCGCCGCCGTAGCCCAGGATCACGACGGCCAAAGCGGCAAACGCGGCGCTCGGCGTGAAGAGCATGCCGGCGACGACCACTGTGGGGAGCAGCAGATAGGGCATGGTGGTGAACAGCAGCCAGTCAGCGGAGTGCGAGGCGAGAGCAGCGAGCGGCAGCACGATCCAACTGAGAAGGAAGAGCACCCCGGCGATCCGGCGACGTCCACGGCGCAACAGCCGGAGGCACACCAGCACGCAGACCAACAAACCTGCCTGAGCCAGGATGGCGGGGAGCGGATGCGCTCGCACGATGGTGACGGCAAGAATGACCAGAACGAGAACCCCATAGACGATCAGCAGCACCCCCAACTGACGCGACTTCCGCCGATCCTCACCGCCGGTGTCATCTCTCTCAGTCGTCATCAACCCTCCTCAGTCAACGCAACCTTGCGGTAGAGGCGAAGCTTGCCGTTCACCGGCATCAGCTGTTGCGCGTGGGCAGCAGGGACCATCTCCGCCATACCCAGCATCAGATAGCCACCCGGAGCCAAGTGGTCGAGCAGATGGGCCACCATCAGGGCCTGTTCTAGGTGGTCATAGTAGATCAGCACGTTCCGACATAGAATGACGTCATACTGCACTCGGGGCGGAGGATTGCGCAAGTCCTGCCGGTTCCACAGGACCAGATCACGCACCCGCCGGTCAATCTGGAAGCCATCGGTCGCCGGAGAGAAATACCGGGCAAGATAGTCGGCCTCGAGATCGCTGAAGCTGTCGGCTGTGTACCAACCGCGACGAGCCTCATCCAGGACTTTCGCATTGACATCGGAGCCATGAAGGGTCAGGTGCCACCGCGGGCACGACGCTCCGAGAAGATCCAGCAACAGCATCGCGACCGAGTACGGCTCCTCACCCTTGGAGCAGCCTGCGCTCCAGATTGCCAGATGACGCATACCGCAGCGTTCACGCTCGTGGACCAGGGGGATGAGCGCCGCTTCGCGCAGCGCATCAAAAGCAGCAGGGTCGCGCATGAACGCGGACACATTGATCGAGAGCGCCCCAAGCAGCGACTCGTATTCACCTGGATCCTCGGCAAGCAGCCGAGCATAGTGCACATAGCTGCCGATCCCTAGCGCGTGCATCCGCGCGCGGATACGTCGATCCAGGAAGCGTCGCCGGTACTGCCGGAAATCCACGGCGTAGCGACGCTGCAGCGTGCCCAGCACGTCGTCAAGCGAAGATGATGTGTTCATTGATTGCCAGGGCTCCTGCCACGATGTCTCCACCGGATGAGCAGCGATCGGCTGGAGTCCGCTCCCGAGATAAGCGGGAAACCGGCGATGGTCAGCCTGTGCACGCCCCGGCTGCAGGGACTTTATCGCCGGAACATCTCCCTCACCGCGCGCCTGCGTCGTTTATACGACACTCTAACACAGAGTGCGTCACGACGCAAGCCACCCAGGTGTGGGGGGTG
>CAZYYC010000118.1:0-12330 GCA_964650935.1 uncultured Anaerolineales bacterium | reverse complement strand
GCCTCCGGCAATGCGATCCCGCTGCTCCCCGTGCCCGGCTCAAAATCGGCCACGGGTGCCCGTTCCATAAAGTAGACGGTGACGAGGATCATGCCCACCAGCAGGATCGGCAGCAGCGCCATCATCATGAGCACCAGCTTGTTCTCGCCCATGTCCATCCACTCTTTGCTGATCACCGCCTTGATACGTTCTCCGTTCATGCTGCCACCTCCGATTCCCGCATCAGATCAAAGTAGACCTGCTCCAAAGAGTGGGACTCCCGCTCCACAAACCGGATGCCTGCGCCGGCCCCCACCAGCACACGAACCAACGCCGGATTGTTCGTCTCGGGATCGTCCAGCGCGACGCGCAGGCCCTCAGGCGTCTCGGTGACAGTTCGCACGAAGGGTAGATCCTCGACCAACGTCCCAAGGGAGGGAGACGCCTCCTCTAGATGGATCATCACCGACTGCCCGTACAGGCCCCGACGCAGCTCTTCAGGTGTATCAACGCGAATCAACCGCTGCCGGATCACCGCCACGCGGTCGCAGAGCCGGTCGGCCTCATTGAGATTGTGCGTGCAGATGAAAATCGTCCGTCCCTCACCCCGCAACGTCTCAATGAAGTCACGCACCACGCGCGCAGCCTCCGGATCGAGGGCCGAGGTAGGTTCGTCAAGGAAGAGCACCGGCGGCTCATGCAGCAGCGCCCGCGCGATGGCCAACTTCTGCTGCATCCCCTTCGAGAAGCCACCCACGGGCTCGTGACGCCGCTCCCAGAGCCCCAGTAGGGTCAGATAGATATGTACCTGCCGGGGAATATCCTCGACGCCGTGGAGTCTGGCATAGAAACCCAGGTTCTGCTCGGCATTCAGGCGTGGATAGAGGCCCGGCGTCTCGGTCAACAAACCGATGTCGGCACGGATCGCCGCATCATCGACCCCTACCTGATGCCCGTTGACCCATGCAGCACCGGAAGTAGGAGAGATCAACGCGGACAGCATCCGCATCGTCGTCGTCTTGCCCGCGCCGTTGGGCCCCAGGAAGCCGAAGACCTCGCCCTGGGCAACCTCAAGCGTCAGGTCGTCCACAGCCAGGTTGTCACCAAAACGTTTGGTCAGATTCTCGGTACGAATCACCCTCTCACCTCCTCGAGTCCCAAGTCAACTCACATCGCGCAGCCGCACGACGCACTGATGGATAAGAGAACTATACTATGGAGCATGCTTGCCAACAACACTTTGTCAGCGGAGACTGCGGGCCATTGCTGATGGACGCCAAATATCACATCACACTGACCCGCATGGCCCTACAAGGCGAGTTCGATGTCGCAGCTCTCGCTGAGGTCGTCAAAGCCAACCTGGGACAGGATGCGCTCCGCTACCAGCTCGGCAATAAGCCGCACTTTCACTGCGACAACAACCGGATCGCGGAGTCGCTAGCCTATGTCGAGGCTCAGCACGAGGTCATCTTGGTCGCTGCCGCGACCGGAGATGATGCACAGCGGATGCGCGCCGCGCTGGGGCGGCTCTTCCATACCGTGCAGGACTTCTACGCCCACGCCAACTATGTCGATCTCTGGCTGGCGACCCAGAGGGACCCGCGTCCTCCCGCCGAAGCCATCGACGGGCTCGACCCGGCCCTGCTGAGTCATCCCGAACTGCGCACCGGCGTAACGATCCTGCTGCGCGACTTCATTTACTACCTGCCCGTGCTTGGGTCCATCGCCCACAAGATCTTCATCCCGCCGGGCTCCCACCAGGAGATGAACCTCGACTCGCCGGCGCGCGGCTGGAGGTTCCGCTATGCTTTTGTGGCAGCCTATCAGCGTACGCGCGCTGAGTATGCTCGCGCCAGGGAAACGGTTCAGGAGGTTGGCGGTGAGGCAGCGGTGGAGCGTCTACGACAGGCCTAGTCCCGGCCCTCTGGGGTAGCTACCCCAGAGGGCATACGGGGGGAGGAAGCAGACCGCGGACGCCCCATGTGATCAACACTGAGGCATCCGCGATCTACGTCCGTACCGCTCGATCCGGCGGTACCTGTCGGCTATTTGGCGTACTCGACGGAACGCGTCTCCCGAATCACGGTCACCTTAATTTGACCGGGATACTCCATCGTCTCCTCGATCTTCCGCGCGACCTCGCGTGAGAGCTTGAGCGACTCCAGATCGTCAACCTCGCCCGGTCGGACGATGATGCGGATCTCGCGGCCCGCCTGAATCGCGTAGGACTCCTCAACGCCGTCGAAGGAGCGTGCTATCTCCTCCAGGCCGCGGATGCGCTTGATGTAGTGCTCAAGGCTCTCCCGGCGCGCCCCAGGGCGCGCGCCCGAGATGGCATCCGCCGACTCGACCAGGATAGCCTCGAGGCTCTGTTGTTCAGCCTCATGGTGATGCGACTCGATACAGTTAATCACGGCCTTGGGGACGCCGTAGCGGCGCGCCAACTCCGCGCCAATCGTGGCGTGGGTGCCCTCGATCTCGAAATCGACCGCCTTGCCGATATCGTGCAGCAAGCCACCCATACGGGCAATCTCGGGGTTGCCTCCCACCTCAGCCGCCAGCAAGCTGGAGAGCTTGGCGACCTCCACAGCGTGCGAGAGCTGATTCTGACCGTAGCTTGTGCGGAAGTAGAGACGTCCCAGGAGCTTCATGATCTCAGGGTGCAAGTTCGGCACCTCGGCGTCGTAGACGGCGCGCTCCGCCTGCTCGCGCATCACCTGATCAACTTCCGCAGCGGCCTTCTCCAACACCTTCTCGATACGTGCAGGATGGATACGCCCGTCAGCGACTAGATAATGCATCGCCCGGGCCGCGACCTCACGACGAATGGGATTGAACGACGAGATGGTGATCAGCTCCGGTGTATCATCGACGATGACATCCACCGCCGCCTTCTGCTCGAAGACACGGATGTTGCGCCCACCGCGACCGATGATACGGCCCTTGAGCTCGTCGTTGGGGATCTCCAGCGTCTTCGTCGTCAGCTCAGCCACCTGCTCAGAGGCCAGTCGCTGTATCGCCGTCGTGACGATATCACGTGCCCGCTCATCGGCCTCCTGACGCGCACGCACCTCCTCCTCACGGATCACCCTTGCCATATCCTGACGCGTCTCCTGAGCCACCTGCTCGAGGAGCAAGTTCCGCGCGTCTTCAACCGTCAGATTCGCGATGCGCTGTAGCTCTTCAAGGCGCTGCTCCTCCACCTTCTCCAGCTCATTGGTACGCTTGTCCAGCGCACTTTGACGCTTGTTAAGCTGTTGTTCGCGTTGATCCACGCGCTCCTGCCGCTCATCCAACTGCTCGCGACGCTTCTGCAGCCGATCCTCTTCCCGCCGCAGCTGCTGATTGCGACTGTCGAGTTCGGCCTCCATCTCCTGGCGCGTCTTGAGCGTCTCATCTCTCGCATTAAGAACGATGTCTCGAGCCTGCTTTTCAGCCTCCTCAAGCAGGCGGGTCCGCATCGCCTCAAGATTCCCCAGCTCCTGCTGAAAGCGCTGCTGGCGGATAAAGTAGCCCACCGCGCCTCCGGCAGCCAATCCAATGATCAGAGCAATGACACCAACCAGCCACTCCATTCAATCCTCCTCGTCGTCATCATAAAGTTGAGGGAAGTCTTGGATAGTGAGCGTCTCCTGAATCAGATCATAGGAGAACCCACGACGAGCGAGTCGCTCGAACAGGCGCCGGCGAGCCAAATCCGGCGGATGGTTCCGTAACCGCCGCGCCTGTTCCTGGGCCACCTTGCGCAACGCAGCCATCTCATCATAGTCCTCGAGAGCTGCGTCGATCACGTCGGAAGCAACGCCTTTCTGGCCCAGCTCGTATCTCAACATCCGTCTTCCTCGAGGGCGAAAACGTGCTCGATTGTCGCGCCAGTATTGGGCGAAGCCTTCATCATCGATCAGCCCAACACGCGCCAGGCGCGCCATCACATCCTCCACAACGCCCTCGGCATAACCTTTCTCCGCCAGGTACAACCGTAGCTCGGCTTCACTCCGCGGTCGATAGGTTAGGTAGTCCAGAGCCCTACTGTGGGCCTGTTCCAAGCCATCTGCAGTCTTGAGTTCGGCGACCTTCTCATCGGACAGCCACATACCGATGCTCAGGTTCGCTGCGACCAGCAACGCTAACCCAAACGCAAACTCTCCATCCAGGTAGACGTTAACCCGATCTTTGGAGCGCTTCTGGGGCTCCAAAGCGGTGATTCTGCGGGCCATACCCAGCCACTCCATCCTCTAGGAAACACAAAACGGCTATGGCAGTCGTGCCATAGCCGTTCATCACAAGGGTAAACTCAGCTAAGACATGCCCTAGCGTGCAGGCCGCAGAATCCAACTCTGTCGACCATGCGCCTCATCGGGTACGCGCTATAACGATGGCGCCGGCCCTACATCAGAGACGTCTACTCAGCATCACCAAGGCGCAAAGTCAAAGCCATCCACACTCAATTGCCGGAACCATGGGCATGCCCACAGCTTGTGATATTTACAGCCACAGCCGACTGTCCTGCAGACCGCCTTCTCGACGCTGACGATCAGTTGCGGACTCTCCTATCTCAGCCCACCCACGGGGCCGGCAGCAACCAGATCATCGACCGCTCGCACCGCGTCTAGAAGTGCTCAACGTTAAGTCTACATTGTGTTATTTTACACTAGTCTGCTGCAAAAGGAAGACCCCGATAAGAACAGGGCTATCGCATTTCGCGCTTCGGTCAGCTCGGCCACCTTCACGTCTGCGATCCGTCGGTCCCGCGGCTAGACCAGCGCGCCCCGAGAACGCTGCCCTCGCAGACGAGGGGGCCCTCGCAGACGAGGGTAAGAAGTCGACAACTGAAAGCTTGCAGCCCCGTCTCGGGGCGTCGGACGCGGAATTAACTCCGCTGGACGCTGTCGAGACCTGCCGCGGGCCAAATGCGATAGCCCCGGCCAGGCGCGCCCTTGTCAAGATCGGGCTTCACGGTATAATGCGTACGCAAAGCGCCACCCTAGCTCAATCGGCAGAGCAGACGCTTCGTAAGCGCCAGGTTCTGGGTTCAATTCCCAGGGGTGGCTCAAAGCCCCGACTTTACTCGGGGCTTTTTTCACATAGGGGACCGAACACGCGATGCGCATCAGGCAACTCATCAACCAAGGTTGGGAGGGGTTAAGTAGCCCGAGGCTCGCCCTCGCCGCCCTGCTCCTCCTGATCACGACCCAGGTCCTGGCCTTCGCCCTACCCCAACTCCCCGTTGCCGCTGACCAGAGTGCCCTCTTCAGTCGCTGGCTGGCAGAGTATCGCCCGCAACTCGGACAGATGACGCAACCGCTGGCAACGCTCGGGCTCTTGACCATCCGCACCTCTCTCGCGCTGCGCCTGACCCTCGCCCTGATCGCCTTGATCGTTGCCGCGCAGCTTGACCGCTTGCTCAGCATCCGGCAGGATAGGGCATGGACCCCGCGAAGAACCGTCCAGCTGCTGCTGAGTTTCGGCGGCTTGCTCATCATCGGCGGGTGGGCCGGGCAGATGCTCGCCGGATGGCGCGACCCCGAGATCATCGTCTGGCCCGATGAGGACATCGTCGTCGCAGCGCGCACCTCGTCCGGGGCGTCCCGGCTCACGCTTCCGCAGCCCACCGGCCCGCTCGGCCTATGGTATGGTGGTTACGGGCACTACGTCATCCGGCGTGGTCAGCGCACCGGGCTCGAGGTTGAGGCCGTCGACGACAACGGGCAGGCGGTCCCGCTCCTCCGTGCCGTGGACGAGGAATCCGAGACCTTGGTACGGCTGACCTTCACGACCTCAGAACCGGAGGCCTTCTTCGCCATTCAGGCGGCGGAGCTGATCTTCCGCCTGAACCAGATCCAGGACTCGGTCCAAGTGCAGGCCTACCGCAGTGCCAGCGGCGAACTGCTCACCGAGATCCTGCTCCACGAGACCGACACCGTCGCACACCTGCAGCTCAACGGCATCCGTGTCGACCTCACGCAGGCATTTCTTCCGCGCTATGAAGTGATCTATAATCCGGGGGCAGCTCCCGAGGCACTGGGCATGATCCTCTTCGGGGTGGGCTCGATGATGAGTATCGCGTCCACCTCGCACCGGGATAGGGAGCCGACCGAGTCACCAGACTAAGGAAGGCCAACGCAGATGCAGTGTGTGACCATTGGCGTAGCCGGCGGCACCGGCTCGGGCAAGACGACCGTTGCCCTTCGTATCCTTGAACGAGTCGGCACCGAGCATATCGCTTATATCCCACACGATGCCTATTACCGTGATCTGAGCACCCTCTCGATAGAGGAGCGGGCCCGGATCAACTTCGACCATCCGGACTCACTGGAGACCTCGCTGCTGATCGAACACCTGCAGCAATTGCGTCGTGGGGAGCCGGCGGAGATCCCGGTCTACGACTTCACCCACCATGCCCGCACCGCACAGACAGAGCATGTGGCGCCCGCACGCATCATCCTGGTGGAGGGCATCCTGATCTTCGTCGAGCCTGACCTACGGGCACAACTTGACGTCAAGCTCTTTGTCGACACGGACGCCGACCTGCGCTTCATCCGCCGGCTGAGGCGCGACATCGAGGAGCGCGGACGGACCCTCGACTCGGTGATTCAGCAGTACATGAAGACCGTGCGCCCGATGCATCTGGAGTTCGTCGAGCCGAGCAAACGCTATGCCGACGTCATCATCCCCGAGGGCGGCTTCAACGAGGTCGCGATCGAGATGGTGGCGGCGCGCATCCGCGGGCTGCTGGAAGGATAGGTCGGAATGGGCGAGCGTGTGCGTATTCACCCCACCGCGGATGTCTCGGAGGACGCAATCATTGGAGAGGGCACCCAAATCTGGCATCACTGTCAGATCCGTGAGAGCGCACACATCGGCCATCACTGCATTCTTGGAAAGGGCGTCTATGTCGACACCGGCGTACGCATCGGGAACAACGTTAAGATCCAAAACTATGTCTCCATCTACCACGGCGTCGAGATCGAGGACGGCGTCTTTGTCGGCCCTCACGTCTGCTTTACCAACGACAATTTGCCCCGCGCGATCAACCCCAATGGCTCTCCAAAGTTACCTGATGATTGGACCCTCGGGCACATTCGGGTAAGATATGGGGCAGCGCTGGGTGCCAATGCCACCATTCTCCCCAAAGTCGTCATCGGCGCCTGGGCCCTGGTCGGTGCAGGGACCGTCGTCACCAGAGACGTGCCGGACCACGGCCTGGTCGTCGGGAATCCGGCACGACTGGTCGGTTTCGTCTGCGCCTGCGGCGCACGGCTAGCGGCAGGATCACAGGAGGGGTCTGATATGCAGGCCCACTGCACCAGTTGCGGTAACCGAGTTATCATTCCGCTCACGCTCTGGAGGTCAGCTCAGTGATTCCAATCGCGCAACCCCTGATGGGAGAGGAAGAGAAGCAAGCGGTTCTCGAGGTGCTCGAATCGGGGATGCTCGCACAAGGACCTCGTGTGCAGGCTTTTGAGGAGGCCTTCGCTGAGATGTGCGGCGTCGCCCACGCTGTTGCAACCAGCAGTGGCACCACGGCGCTGCACCTCGCGCTGTTAGCGCACGAGATCGGGCCCGGAGACGAAGTGATTGTCACCCCCTTTACCTTTATCTCAACAGCAAATACCGTCCTCTTCACAGGGGCCCAACCGGTCTTCGCCGACATTGACCCCGCTACCTTCTGCCTAGACCCTAACATGCTTGAGGCAGCCATCACGGAGCGGACCCGAGCAATCATACCGGTCCACCTATTCGGCCTGATGGCGGATATGGACCCGATTATGGCAATCGCCGCTGACCATGGTCTGGCGGTCATTGAGGACGCCTGCCAGGCGCACGGCGCGACTTATCGAGGCAGGGCCTCAGGCTCGTTCGGAACAGGCACCTTCTCCTTCTACCCCACCAAGAACATCACCTCTGCCGAGGGCGGCATGCTGACCACCGATGATCCGGAGATCGCAGAGTCCTGCCGGATGCGGCGCCAACATGGCATGGTCATCCGCTATTATCAGGAGGGCCTGGGCTACAACTACCGGATGACCGACGTGCACGCCGCCATCGGGCTCGCACAACTGGCAAAATTACCCACCTTCAATGCCGCCCGCATCGCCCACGCGCGCTACTATAGTGAGCGTCTCGAGGGGGTGATCACGCCGACCGTGCCCGAGGAACGCCGCCACGTCTTCCACCAGTACACCGTGCGCGTGCCCGATGGAAGGCGCGACGCCCTGGCCCAACACCTGAAGGCCCACGGTATCGGCTTCGGCATCTACTACCCGGTCCCCATCCATCAGCAGGCCTACTACACAGAGGTGCTGGGCTACGCAGTTTCGCTGCCGGAGGCAGAGCGTGCAAGCGAAGAGGTCCTCTCGCTTCCGGTGCACCCCGCACTCTCCGAAGAAGACCTGGCGACGATCGTGGCGGCGGTAAATACCTTCACGGCCTCCGCATGAGCGCCGTGCTGAAAGCTGCCGTCATCGGGGTCGGCTCGATGGGCCGGCATCATGCAAGAGTCTACGCCGAACTCGGCGAGACGGCGTTGGTCGCCGTCGCCGATGTCTCAGCCGAGAGCGGCACGCGTGTCGGCGCCCAGCACGGCTGCAGACGCTACACAAACTACCGCGAGATGCTGAACGCGGAGCGTCCGGACCTGGTGACGGTCGCGGTGCCGACAAGCGACCACCGAGAGGTTGCCGAGGCAGCCCTGGCTGCCGGGGCCCACGTCCTGGTCGAGAAGCCCATCGCCGCCACGGTGGCGGAGGCCCGTACACTGATCGACGCCGCACATGACGCAGACCGTAAGTTGATGGTGGGTCACATCGTGCGCTTCGATCCCACGGTCCAGGCGCTCAAGCAGCATCTCGATGCGGGCGAGCTGGGCCGCATCTTCCAGATCGTCTGCCGCCGCATCGGCCCCTTCCCCAGCCGCATCCGCGACGTGGGCGTGGTGGTCGACCTGGCGCCGCACGACCTCGACGTGATGCGCTACGTGACCGGTGAGGACCCCACTCGGATCTATGCCGAGACCGAGCAGCAGATCCACACCGACCACGAGGACCTGGTAACGGCGCTGCTGCGTTTCCCCAGCGGCGTCACCGGGATGCTGGAGATCAACTGGCTCACCCCCACGAAGGTCCGCGACATCCTCGTCACGGGCGAGCAGGGCATGTTCCGCGCCGACTGCCTGCTCCAGGACCTCTATTTCTACGAGAACGCCGCAGCCAACGGTGAGATGTGGAGCGCGCTGCGCAACCTCAAGGGCGTCAGCGAGGGGCGGATGACGCGCTTCCCGCTACAGCGCTATGAGCCGCTCAAGGCCGAGCTCAGCGCCTTTGTCGCGGCGGTGGTCAAGGACACCGTCGCGCCCGTGACGGGCGAGGATGGCCTGGCAGCCCTCAAGCTGGCCCTGGCCCTGGTGCAGTCCGGCGCTGAGCACCGCCCCATCGAGGTCGGCTGATGGACCTGACGACGCTCCGGCAGCGGATCGAGTCGCGACACGCCCGGCTGGGCGTCATCGGGCTCGGCTATGTGGGCTTGCCGGTCGCCTGTCTCTTCGCCGAGGCCGGGTTTGCCGTCGTCGGCGTCGATATCCAACAGGCGCGCATCGACACCATCAACGCCGGACGCTCACCCATCGAGGGCGAGGAGCCCGGGCTGGCAGAGGTGCTGTTCCAGGTTACCACGTCAGGCAAGCTCCACGCCACCACCGACTATGCTGCGCTGGCGGACTGCGATGTCATCACGATCAATGTCGAGACACCGGTGGACGAGAATCACGTCCCGCGGTATGCAGCGCTCAAGTGCGTACTGCGATCGCTCGGGCCGGTGCTGAAGGAGGGCGCCCTGGTCATCGTTGAGTCGACGATCGCGCCGGGAACGATGACGGACTTGGTGAAGCCGCTGCTCGAGACGGCGTCCGGGAGACAGGCCAACGAGGGCTTTTTCCTAGGCCACTGTCCTGAGCGCGTAATGCCGGGCAAGCTGCTGGCGAACCTGCGCGGCGTGAGCCGCGTCTGTGGTGGGGAAACGCCGGAGACGGCGGAAGCAATGGTTGCTCTCTACACGCATATCGTCCAAGCAGAACTCGACCCTGCTGACTGTGTGACGGCGGAACTAGTGAAGACGGCGGAGAACGCCTATCGCGACGTGAACATCGCCTTCGCCAACGAGGTGGCACTCATCTGCGAGGCGGTGGGTGGCGACGTGTGGAAGGTACGCGAACTGGTCAACAAGTCGCCGGGGCGCAACATGCTCCTGCCGGGCGCCGGCGTGGGTGGGCACTGCATCCCCAAGGATCCCTGGCTGCTGGCGTATCAGGCGCAGCAGCAGGGCGTGCCCGTGCGTCTGATCCCGGCTGCCCGGGCCGTGAACAATGCGATGCCGCTGCATATGGTCAAGTTGCTAGAAGAAGCTCTGGCTGAAGTAGGCAAGGCAATCTCAGGCGCGCGCATTTTGGTGCTGGGCTACGCGTATCTGGAGGACTCCGACGACACACGCCACAGCCCCAGCGCTGTGCTGGTGGACCGATTGCGTGAACGAGGCGCCGAGGTCGTGATCCACGACCCGTACGTGGCAGCGTATCAAGGCGATGTGGTCGCACTGGCGGAGGGCTGCGATGCGGTGGTGATCATGGTACGACATAGCGTGTATGCTTCGCTAGACTTGGAAGCTCTTGGCACGGCTCTGCGCGAGCCCATTTTGGTAGATGGACGACAGCTATTCAGCGGCAAGGGTGTTCACACCGTTGCCTTGCGGTACTATAGTATAGGAACAGCATCACGAAGTCTCAATGGATCAGAGGAGAAGCATGGCCATGGTAGAGCGTGTCGACACGGAAGCCGTGCATGAGATTGTGCGTAGGATCGTAGATGTGGCGCAGCCGGAGCGCATTATCCTCTTCGGTTCGGCGGCGCGTGGTGAGATGACGCCTGGAAGTGATCTGGATCTGTTGGTCATCAAATCCGATGTCCATCGCCGACATCTGGCGCAACAGATCTATCTCAGCCTTATCGGTGTCGGCCGCGCAGTCGATGTTGTCGTGGTGACACCGGAGGACATCGAGCGCTACCGTGACACACCCGGCCTCGTCATTGCGCCTGCCTTACGAGATGGAAAGGTGATCTATGAACGCACCTCGGTTCCCACCAGATGATCCTAGGGAATGGCTCAACCGCGCGCAGAGCAGCCTGCTCAAAGCCCAAGTCTCGGCTATGACGCCCGGCATCTACTTGGAAGATGCGTGTTTCGATGCCCAGCAGGCGGCTGAGAAGGCACTCAAGGCTGTCCTACTCTCTCGACAAGCACGGTTTCCTTATACTCACGATCTGGTTCAGCTGTTGGCGCACCTTGAGGAGAGTGGATTAGCCCTATCATCAGAGATCCGGCGTGCGGCAATCCTGTCGGACTACGCTGTGGCGACGCGCTATCCAAGCCTTTCAGAACCAGTAACCACTGACGAATACGAGGAAGCGCTTCGGATAGCGGAACACGTGTTGGCGTGGGCCCGGACAGTCGTTCAGAAGGATGAGACAACGTGAAGGTTGTCACGATTGTCGGCGCGCGTCCGCAATTCATCAAGGCGGCGCCTGTGAGTCGGGAGTTGCGCAAGCGGCACACTGAGGTGCTGGTCCATGGTGACATATCAACTCAACCGTACGGAGTGATCTGCAATAGGCTGCACACAAGAGATCTGTGGTTCTGCCACGAGCGGCCCTGAAGTGTTACCCAAGGCACGACCTGTGATCGCGGAGGATATTCCCAGCTTTGCTGGGAATGTCCTCAAGCTGGTATCGGGCACAACAATCGCGCAGGCAGTAGGCATCCTTATCACTCCGCTGTTGACTCGCTTGTATGCACCCGAAGCTTTTGGCATCTTGGCTTTGTTCACCTCAATTACCAGCATCCTGGGCGTGATTGCCTGTATGCGGTATGAACTGGCAATTATGCTCCCCAAGAGCGACGAGGAGGCCGCCAATCTACTGGCGGTGAGTCTAGGCTTCGCCTTGGCGCTATCTCTTCTCACTGTGCCTGTTGTCTGGTTTGCTCAGGACCCGTTGCTGCGACTATTACGTACGCTAGACCTGGCACCGTACCTCTGGCTAGTTCCGCCAATGGTGTTGGTCTCGGGTGTGTTTCTTGCGCTAAGCTACTGGAGTTCGCGGACAAAACGCTTCGGGCTACTTTCAATTGCTAGAGTTGCCGGCACCGTAGGCACTCATTCACTCAAGCTAGGTGCCGGTTACACAGGCTATGCAACTGGGGGATCGCTAATCGGTGCAACAGTAGTTGGGCAAGCCGCAGCGACAACGATGCTGGCCGGGCGGATCTGGTGGGAAAACAGGCATACATTCCGGCAGTCCATCA
>CAZYYC010000117.1:0-12344 GCA_964650935.1 uncultured Anaerolineales bacterium | reverse complement strand
TCCCGCCGAGGTCGACACCAGCATCCGCCCGGGGTGGTTCTACCATCCTGAGGAGGACGACCGGGTGCGACCGCTGCAGGAGCTGCTCGACATCTACTACGGCGCCGTGGGGGGCAACGCCACGCTGCTGCTCAACGTGCCGCCCGACCGGCGGGGACGCATCCACGAGGCCGATGTGGCGCGCCTGACCGAGCTCGGTGCGACCCTGCGGAGGACCTTTGACGTCAACCTGGCTGCGGATGCCCGGGTAACCGCCGGCGCGACGCGAGCCCCTGCGGCGACGTTTGCCGCCGCGCACGTCCTTGACGGCGACCCGGACACCTTCTGGATGGCGCCGCCGGACCAGGAGCGTGCCGAGCTGCTCCTCGAGCTGCCCGAGGCGCGCCGGTTCAATGTCGCGGGCCTGCAGGAGGCGATCACGTTGGGCCAGCGGATCGAGCGAGTGCGGCTGAGTGTGGAGGGCGAGGGTGGGTGGCGCACCGTCGCCGAGGCGACCACGGTGGGGCATCGGCGGCTGTTGCGTTTCCCTGCTGTGACGGCGCGCCGGGTGCGGATCGAGATCCTCGCCTCGCGGGTCTGCCCGACGCTGGCGACGGTGGGGCTCTACGACGATGGGCAGGGCGAGCAGGAGGGTGTAACGACCCCGTAACGACAGCGTAATCTCCAGCAGGTTGCTTTTCCCTATACTGAAGAGTGCGAGCGGGCGCTGGTAGTCGCCGGTTCGACGATGAGTGACCTGAGGAGACCTATGACGACGATGTCGACGATGGATTCATCCGCTCCTATCTCCCTTGCACTGGATCCGACCGCACGTGCGTTGGAGGAGAGCCTCTTCGGCTATGCGCTCGGTGAGGAACGGGGGCCGGCGCTGGTATCGTGTGATCTCGAGCGGGCCTGCCGCCTCGCGGATCGTGTGTTGGCGTTGCGCGAGCCTTGGTGTGGTCGCTTTGTGGACTACATCGCCTACAGGGTCACCGGTGAGGCGCGGCAGGGGCAGAGACCGCCGCGGGCGCAGCTCGCGGTCTGGTTGACCCATGAGCGGCTGCACCGCTTGGTCTGGGAACTACTTCGCACCTGGACGGGTGAGGCCTGAGCCCGCAGGTGACCGTGAGAGCCGCACAGTCTCGGGTCGGCCACGCGCAGATGGTTCAGCGCGCTGCAACCGTCGCGGGGATGGTCTTTGGGCTCGCGGAGCCCTGGCGCAGCCGCTTCTTGGAGCTGATCGCGCAGTATGCCTGTGAGGAATCAACGCCGGCGACCCCCTCCGAGGAGGAGGTCCTTGCATGGCTCTGTGACGAGGAACTCAACGAGCGCGTCCGGCTCATGCTGCGGAGCTGGACCCACGCCGAGTAGGTCGTCGTCGCCGCGTAGGTGTTCACCGCCCCATCCCCGGGGCGGGGAGAGCCTTCACTGACATGCTTGCAGCCCCCTCGTCCGCGAGGGCCCCGTCCCGGGGCGTCGGACGCGGCGAGTGCTCGGTGGCTCTACGATGCGTCGGGTTCGCCGTCAGACCACCGCCCAAGGCCCCGGCCCGAGGCTGCTCGGGCTTGGCCCTTGGGCGGGATTATGCTTGCAGCCTCTCCGATCCGCAGTTCTCGCCGTCAGACCAGCCCGCCCCGAGACGGGGCGGGGAGCCTTCGCTAGATATGCTTGCAGCCCCGTCGTCTGCGAGGGCCTCCTCGTGCTTGCTTTCCGTGGCGGTCGGGCGATAATCCACCGCGGTATCGAACACTATCGTTGAGCTAAAGTTGCCGCAGGAGAGGAGCGCTACGTGAACCGAGAGAGCCTACGCAGACTGGGCACGGTCGCCGCCGTGATCGTGGGGTTGTTGATTGTCTTTTCCATCCTTAGCCAACACGCCTACTTCCTTTCGCGGGTTGATCAGCAAGAGGTGGGTGTGCGGTTTCGGGGGGGGAGCATCTACGAGATCGTGGGGCCCGGCGTCTACAGCGACGTGGCTCTCTTCGCCGAGATCAAGATGGTCTCCAGCGAGGCGATTTCCTTCTCGGTGGAGGATGTCGAGGTGATCACGCGCGATCAGCAGCGGGTCGGACTGAAGGTGAGCGGTGACGCATTTCGGCCCGGCATCGCGCAGGCCGAGATGCTGCGCGAGTTGTGGGCCTCCTACCAGGGCCTCTACCTCAGTGATGACGCCCTGCGCTTTCGCGTGAACGATCTGGCGCTGCAGGCGATGAAGTCGTGTGTGGGGGATCGCACCTTCACCGAGAGTGTCATCGGCGCCTCACGCGATGTCCTCTTACAGTGTATCGACGAGCGGCTCAGCCTGCTGGCGGGCAATCTGGGCCTCGATATCCGGAACGTGGCGATCCCCAACGTGATCCTCTCCGAGGAGGTGCAGGCGAGCCTCGACGCGATCACCAAGAGCCGCCTGGACACCGAGCTGGCGCAGCAGGACGCGATCAAGGCGCGCGAGCAGGCGGCAGCCGATCAGGCCCGTGAGGAGGGCGCGGTGCGCGTCACCCTGGCGCGGCAGCAGGAGGAGGTGCGTCAGCGCACGACGCTGGCCGAGCTGGAGCGCCAGCGGCTCGAGGCGCAGCGCTCGGTGATCGAGGCGGAGAAGTCCAACGACCTGCTCGCCGCTCAACGGGACCTGGAGATCAACGCCGCGCGGGCCGAGGCCGCGGTGGCGGCGGCGCGTGCGGCACTGGCCGAGGACTTGGTGCTGGCGGAGGTGTATGCGGATAATCCCGCCTACGCCTATTTGCAGGCACTGGTGACCAACGCCTCGGCGCTTCGTGAGACGGACAAGATCATCTTCACGCCTGAGGGGACCTCGCCGACGATCGTGGTGCCGGGGCCGGGGATCTACCCGACGATCTCGGCAGATGGACAGAGCGTGGCGCCGGTGCCGGCGCCTGCTGAGGTGGAAGCGCCGTAGCCGTTCCTTCCGGGTGGCTCCACCTATCCTCCGCCACTCGACAGGTCGATAGGGCGCAGACGCGGCCCGTAAGGGCAGAGGGAGGATCGCGATGACACAGCCACATTCGGTACGGGGCGATGCGCCCGCGGTACGGGGCGACGCGCCCATCCGGCTGTTCAGGTCGGACCTGTTGGAGTTTTTCACGCACGTGCACCCGGTGGTGGTCGCTGTGATCTGGCTGCCCGTAGGGGGCTATGCCCTGGTGCGCGCCCTGCTGACGCCGGCGTTGAGTGCCCTGGGGATCGTCGCCGGCGTGCTCGCGGGCCTGCTGGTCTGGACGCTCGCTGAGTACACGCTGCATCGGTTCGTCTTTCACTTCCGGCCCCGGGCACCGTGGCAGGAGCGCCTGTCGTTCCTCTTCCACGGCGTCCATCACGCCCAGCCGCGCTGCAAGACGCGGCTGGTGATGCCGCCGGCCGTGAGCCTCCCGTTGGCCCTGCTCTTCTACGGCCTGTTTCGGCTCGTGATCGGCGGCCTCATCGGTGCTCCGGCTTGGATCGCCCCGGTCTTCGCCGGCTTCACCTTCGGTTATCTGGCCTATGATCTGACCCACTACGCCACACATCACTTCAGGATGCAGCGCGGGTATTTCCGGATGGTGCGCCGCCACCACATGCTCCACCACGCCAAGACGCCGGACCGGCGGTTTGGTGTGAGCTCGCCCCTGTGGGATCTCGTCTTCGGCACCGAGCCGAGGGACGCTGCGCCGGCACAGGGAGGGAGGCGCGCGTGACAGACCCTTCTGTGGAGCCCCCGGTCCTCCTGGCGACGAAGCTCTATGTGCCTCGTCCCCGCGTGGATCAGGTGGCGCGGCCCCGGTTGGTCGAGCGCCTCCAGGCTGGGCTGCGCCGCCACGCTGCGCTGACCCTGGTCTCTGCACCGGCGGGCTTCGGCAAGACGACGCTGCTCAGCACGTGGGTTGGGGGTCTCGCAGCAGAGAGGCATGTTGCCTGGCTCTCGCTGGGCGAGGAGGACAACGACCCGATTGCTTTCTGGACCTACCTGGTGGCGGCGCTGCGGGAGGCGCTCCCGGATGCGGCGGGGGAGCTGATGGCACGACTGCACTCACCGGACGTGCCTGAGCCGACCGCGGTGGTGACGATGCTGGTCAATGCCCTCGCCTCTGCCGACCCCGTGCTGCTCCTCCTCGACGATTACCACGAGATCGAGACCGAGAGCATTCACAGCAGCGTCGCGCAGCTGATGGAGCATCTGCCACCGACGTGTCACCTGGTCATTGCGAGTCGGACTGACCCGCCGTTGCCCATCGCGATGCTGCGAGCAGGCGGGCGCCTCACGGAGGTGCGCGCCCCAGACCTGCGGTTCACCGATGAGGAGGCTCTGATCTTCTTCAACACGACGATGCGGCTTGGTCTGAGCGCGGACGATGTCGAGGCGCTGACGCACCACACCGAAGGGTGGATTGCCGGGTTGCAGTTGGCGGCGCTGTCACTGCAGGGGCGAGCGGATGCTGCGAGCTTTGTGCGCTCCTTTACCGGCAGCCATCGCTACGTGATGGACTACCTGGTGGAGGAGGTGCTCGGGCGGCAATCGCCCGCGTGCCGGGAGTTCCTGCTGCGTACATCGGTCCTGCGATCGCTGTCCGGTCCGCTGTGCAACGCACTCACCGGACGGGATGACGGGCACGCGATGCTGGAGCAGTTGGAGAGGGCCCAGCTCTTCGTGGTGCCGCTCGACGATGAGCGTCGGTGGTATCGCTATCATCATCTCTTTGCCGAGTTCCTGCTGAGCCGGCTGCGCAGGGAGCAACCCGATGAGGTGACGTCGCTTCATTTGCGTGCCGCGTCATGGTTTGAGGGTGAGGGGCGTGTTCGCGACGCTGTGCACCACGCTCTGGCTGCCGAGGACTACGAGCGCGCTGCAGCGCTGGTGCAGGAAGCTGCGCATACGCTGCTGAGCCGTGGGGACTCGGGTACGCTTCTGGGATGGCTGGAGTCCCTGCCCGAGCCGATGCTGGATCAGCATCCTGTGCTGGGCCTGATCTACGCCCTGGTGAACGTCTACGCGCTGCGGCTGGATGTTATGGCGCGCCGACTGGAGGCGGTGGCTGCGGCGCTGCCCCCGTGCCCGCAGGATGCGCAGGGGGATGAGTCAGAGGCACGAGCGTTGTGGGGCCGTTGGTATGCCGTTCACGCTTACTGGACGCGTCTGGTTGACCGTGACTACGAGACCAGTCTTGACGAGACCGAGCGAGCCCTCTCGCTGCTCCCTGCGTCACCTGTCACGCTAGAGGTCTGCTTTTGGCGCCACCTGGCGCGGCTCAATACCGGGTTTACGTTGGCGGTCGGCTATAACCGCCTGACCGAGGCCGCTGATGCGTTCGCGGAGGTTGCCGAAGGGGACTGCGCTGCGCTGAACCCCTATGGTGCCCTAGCCGGTCTGAGCTTCTTGGGGCGGATGCAGGCGGGTCAGTGCCGGCTCTATGCCGCCGATGCCGGCTATCAGCGCGCGCTGACCTTGCTCGACCGGTTGGGGGCGCAGGATTGGCAGCTGGCGGGCTATGTCACCTATGGCAAGGCGGAGTTGGCCTGGCTGTGGAACCGGATCGATGAGGCCCAGAGATGGATCGATCAGGCCTACGAAAGCGGCGTGCGCCACAACAACGTGGAGATCATCGTGAACGGCCTCGTGATGCGGGCACGCTTGGCCTGTGCCCGCGGTGATGAGATGGAGATGCGCGCGGCGAGCGCCGAGCTGGTCGATGCCGGACGGCGCTATCAGTATCCGGGACTGGCGAACATCGCTGCCGGCGTGGAGGTCGATCTGCTGCTCACGCAGCGTGCGCTGGCGGGTGATGACGGGTCCGGTCGAGGGGCCGCTCACGGGGAGATCGAGGTGGTCCGCCGCTGGGTAACCGCTCGGCTGCGGGCGATCCAAGGCCTGGGAGAGATCGAGCGCGCAGCCGACGTCGTGTCCGCGCCGATGACCTATGCGACGCTTGCAAGAGCTCTACTTGCGTTGGGTCGCGAGGACGAGGCGCTGGCGCTGGCCGCGACCACGCTCGATGCCCTGAAGGGTCGTGATGCCGTGCAGATCATCGTGCGCTTGCGGCTGATGCAGGCCCTCGCTCTCGATGCCGCAGGGCGGCGATCTGAGGCGTTGGCGACGGTGGCGGAGGTGCTCTCCGTGGCCGAGCTCGACGACCTCGTGCGTCCTTTCGTCGAGGAAGGAACTGCGATGGTTCAGTTGCTCTCGGCCTTGGTGGAGGACGCGGCGGGCGTGCCGAAGATGACCGACGCGCTACGTGCCTTCGCCGCCCGCCTGCTCGACGACTTCCCGCCCGCCTGCCGTGCGTCGGTTCGGGAGCGTAGCCCCACGACCGGCCCGACGTCGCCCCGCGCCCAGCAGGCGTTGATTGACCCGCTGACCGAGCGTGAGTTGGAGATTCTGCGCTACCTCGGCTCTGAGCTCTCCACGCCCGAGATCGCCGATGCGCTCTACGTTGCCGCGAGCACCGTCCGCACCCACGTCAAGAACATCTACGGCAAACTGGGCGTGCACAACCGTGGTGAGGCCGTGGCACGCGCGACCGAGCTGGACCTGATCTAGACCCGATCCTGGTCTTCCTGAGGCGGCGTAGTTCCCCCGAGGCTCCTGCAGCCTCGATGGTGCCCGGCGAACGCTACAACGCCCCGTGCCGTGCCCATCCCCAAGCCAACTCCCCTACCTGGGGGATGACGTCTCCCCAAGCTCTCGACTATCCTACAGGCATCAAGGCAAGCATAGGGATAGGAGCATGCAGATGGCCAAGGTGGTATTGGAGACGCGGCAGCTGACGAAGCGCTTCGAGGATGTCGTCGCCGTCGACGGCGTGGATCTTGCGGTGCAGGAGGGCGAGGTATTTGGTTTCCTCGGCCCTAACGGCTCAGGCAAAACGACGACGATCGGCATGGTGTTGGGGCTCCTGCATCCGACGATGGGGGAGATCGCAGTCTTTGGGAAGCGCGTCGACCCGGGCAACGTGGCGCCCTTGCGTGAGGTGGGAGCGTTGGTGGGGGGCCCGGCCATGGTCCCCGGCTTCACCGCGCGGCATAACCTGCACTTGTTGACCTACCTCGACAGCGCGTCGCTGGATGGCGCCTCGCGAGCGGAGCGGGTGGATGAGGTGTTGGCGCAGGTGGGACTCGGCCTCGCGGCGGATCGCAAGGTCGGTGGCTTCTCCCTCGGCATGAAGCAGCGGATGGGGCTAGCCGCTGCGATGCTGCATCGACCACGGCTTCTAATCCTCGACGAACCGACCAATGGCCTCGATCCCGCAGGGATGCGGGAGATCCGCGGCTTGCTGCGTTCGCTCGCGGCGGAGGGCGTGACCATCTTCCTGAGCAGCCACCTGCTGCACGAGGTCGAGCAGGTGTGCGATCGAGTGGCGGTGCTCAAGGACGGGCGCGTGGTGGCACAGGGACGGGTGAGTGAATTGCTGGGCGGTGGAGCGACGGTCCGTGCTCGGGTTCCGGATGCAGAGGCTGCCGCACGTAGGTTGAGAGGGCTGCCTGAGGTCACGTCAGTACGTTCGAATGGCAGCTACGTTGAGGTCGTGGGCCTGCCGAGCGAGGTCGTGAACCTGCAGCTGGTGCAGAACGGGATCGTGCCCAGTGAGCTCCTGACGCAGCAGCACGATCTGGAACACGTTTTCCTGGAACTCACAGCGGAAGCCGCGTAAGGGGAGAAACTATGATGACCAACGTCTTGGTTGCCGAGTATCGCAAGACCTTCGGACGGAAGGTGATCTGGATGCTCGCCGGTGCGGTTGCGGCTTTCACGGCGCTCTACTTCGTGCTGGCCTATATGACCGCACGGCAGGCTCAGATCACCGGGATGGATGTGGGTTCGATCCCACCGGTGACCTGGCCTCACGGATGGGTCACGGGCGTGGTCGAGCTGTTGTCACCCGGGTTCCTCGGCGGGATCGCGACGATCGTGCTGGTCTCGTCGCTGTGGTCTGCGGAGACGCGCTGGCGGACCCTGCACCTGTGGCTGGGTCGCGGCGTCTCCCGAACCCAGATGCTTGTGGCCAAAGCCGTGATCCTGGTGCTGCCGCTGTTGCTCGTGAGCGTGGCGGGGACCGTGGCTGCAGGGGGAACCAGTGCAGCGCTGACCCTCCTAGCCGAGGGCGGGATCAGCCTGCAGCAGGTGGACGGCGTCCAGATCGTCCTCGGCATACTGCGCGCGACGCTCGCGCTGATGCCTGTCGGCGCTCTTACGCTGCTGGTTGGTGTGGTTGTGCGCTCGGGGGCAGGGAGTCTCGGTGCGGCGCTGGGCTACCTACTGCTTGGGGAGCAGCTGATCGGTGGGGTGTTAGGCTTGGTCGGTATCGGCGCGGCGTCGCGCTATCTTCCTGTTGCCACGGCGAATGGCTTGGCTGCCTACGGGCGGCTGATGGTACGCGATGCAGCTGTAACGCCCCCGATGATGGATGCTGCGACGGCGCTGGTGGGCTGTGTGGCCTGGACGGCGATTCTGTTGGGCGTCGCCCTCTGGAGCCTGCACCGCCAGGATCTCACGGACTAGGGTGAACCTTGCCCGACCGTGTGGACCTTCCGCGCTCGCCGCTCGTCCGGTGGCTGAACGAGATGGTGCTGCGCAGCCGGGTGGTGCTGATGCGAGCGCCCGGAGGCTACGGCAAGTCGAGGCTCGTGGAGACGTGGGCACGTCAGTGGGATCGCTTCCCACTGGCGTGTCTGGCGTTGACGGACGGCGATGACGTGGGTGGCGGCATCTACGAACTGCTCTCGCAGGCGCTGCGTCGCTCGGACGCCCCCGTGCTCCGCAAGGTCGGCGCCGATCTGGTAGAGACGCCGACGACCCTGGTCAACAGCCTGGCCGGTATCGAGGCCGTGCTGATCGTGGACGGTTACCACCATCTCCGGCAGGCGGCCTCCCGTGCTGTGCTCTCGGCGCTGTTGATGCACGGGCCGCCGCGACTGCACCTCGTCCTGGCCGGGCGCGGTGATCCCGGCGTAGCGGTGGGCCGCCTGCGGGTGCGGGCCGAGCTGGCGGAGGTCGGTATCGACCATCTAGCTTTCACGGACGAGGAGGTGGCGGACTACGCGTCAGGTGTGAGTTGCGCCTCCGATCCGGCCGTCCTGAGAGCCCTCCGGCTCACATTGGGGTGGCCTCAGGGTGTGCGGATGCTGCTGGGCCGACCCGACCCGGTAAGTGCGATCCGCAGCTACTTCGACCGTGAGATGGTGCCGTGGTCACTGCATCGGGAGAGACTTGAGAAGGTCGCGCACCTCGAGACGCTGACGGCTCGTTCGGTGGACGCACTGACGGGTGGGGACGATGGTCAGATGTGGCTGGAGTTGCTGAGCGATGCCGGCTTCCTGCTGTTACCTCTGGATGACGAACGTGAGGCCTGGCGCCTCCCCCCGCTGCTCGCGGCCTATCTGCAGGGTCGCCTGGACGATCTGCTCTGCCGATGAGCGTTGACGGCCCGCGCCGTCAGGTTGTCGAATGTCGGATTGTGCCTACAATCGTGGCGACCTAACGGTGCCGCGACTCGGGCGCCGATGATCCGGAGGCATGAGGACACGCTATGAGACTGCACTTCACCGGCGCGCTGACGGCGCGCGACTGCAAGCAACACACGATCCACAGCTTCAATCTGACCGAGGGCCGTAGGCTGGAGATTGACTTCGCCTATGCACCCGATGGGGCGCATGGGATCGCGAATCACCTCACCCTCACACTCTTTGACCCGCAGGGCTTCCGCGGGGCAGGGCACCGTGGAGGCGCTCGACACCACGTGCGGCTCGCACCGTCTGTGGCGACGCCCGGGTATATCGCCGGACCGTTACCTCCGGGGAGGTGGACGGTCTCCATCGACGCGCACATGATTATGCCGGGTGAGCCGGTGCGCTATACGCTCGATATTACGGTGGGGGATGGCGTGGTCTCCGAGGTGGGTGACGGCGAGGATGATCGCTCTGTCGTCGGATCGGACGCGGCGTCCCATCGCATCGGCGCATCTGTGCCCGGCGATGGGATGACACGTCCTCGCGGCGCCGGTTGGTATCGCGGCGACCTCCACACGCACACCGAGCACTCGGATGCCAGGATGTTCAGCGTCACGGACCTGCTTCGGACCGCTCAGAAGCTGGGGCTCGACTTCGTGTTTCTCACCGACCACAATACGACGTCGGGGTTGGTGGAGATGGATGCGCAGTCGTCGCCTGCGTTGTTGGCGGCCGGCGGTATGGAGTTGACGACCTTCTGGGGGCATGCCCTCTGTCTGGGCACGCGGGACTGGGTTGACTGGCGTGTGGCTCCGGGCAGCGGCGGCATGGCGCGCCTGGTGGCCGGCGCAGCGGCCCGCGATCACCTCTTCGTCATCGCGCATCCCGAGGCGGATGGCGATCCGGGGTGTACCGGCTGTCGCTGGCGCTTTCGCGAGATGATGCCGGGCAATGCCGGGCTGGTCGAGGTATGGAATGGGCCCTGGGGCTGCGACTCCAACAACGAGGCTGCGCTCTCGCTCTGGTACGATTGGCTCAATCAGGGGTTGCGCCTGGTGGCGACGGCGGGCTCCGACTACCATGGCCCGGCGGATGCAGCAGCGTCGGAGATCGTGGCCGACGGGGCGGTGGATCCCGGTGCCGCGGCTGACGCCGGCGTCGGCTTCAGCGTGATCTACGCGGCCTCCCTGGGCGAGCGGGAGCTGCTCGATGGCCTGAGAGCGGGGCATCTCTACCTGAGCTCGGGGCCCGAGGTGGGATTCGAAGCCACGGATGGCAAGGGCGGTCGCTGGATGATGGGCGACGCGATCCCGCCGGAGACGGTCGATGGCCCACTGACGATGCGCGTCACGTGGAGCGGTTGCCCGCCGGACGCCCAGATCCGATGCGTCGTCAACGCCAGGCTTTTGCGCGAGTGGCCTGCTGACGGGGAGGGGGCCACCACGTGGCACACGTCGGGTTGTGACGCCGACTGGATGGTGGTGGAGGTGCGCGATGGTCAAGGCGCGATGTTGGCGTTGACCAACCCGATCTACTTCGGTAGGAGCTGCGATGAGGAACTCGAGCTTGAGGCTGATGTCGACGTTCAGACTACCCTATGAGACCGTTTGACACGTTGTCACCGCGGGGCAGGCTGCGCCGGCTGCGGCGGCTTGCCGATGCGGCGCTGGCTGCCTTTGAGGTGCAGGTCGAGCGAATGGCGCTGCTGGGGGCCTTCACCAACACGCTCTATCGCGTGCGCACGGCGGCGGGGCGCACCTATGTCCTGCGGATCTGTGCCCCCGGGTGGCGGACCGAGACCGACCTGCGCTCCGAGGCGCTCTGGCTCGAGGCGCTGGCGCGCGATACGCAGATCGGGGCCCCGGTTCCCCATCGGACGCCCGCTGGTGAGGCCGTGATCAGTGTCCGCGTAGACGGGGTACCCGCGATGTGCCATTGCACGCTGCTGAGCTGGATCCCGGGTATTAACCTGGGTGAGCGGCTATCGGTGGAGACGTTGACCCGGATGGGGGCGCTCTTCGCTGCCCTGCACGCTCACGGCGCGGCTTTTGCGCCGCCGCCGGGCTTCACCACGCGCAGGATGAGTCACTATCTAGCACGAGGGGAGCGCGATGCCCTCTTCGAGCCGGCGTGCATTGAGGCACAGCAGGTCCGTGATCGAGAAGCGCTGGAGGCGACGCGAGACAGGGTGGAGGCGGCTTTTACCGCGCGCTATGCCGATCCGGACGGCCTGCGCGTGATCCACAACGATCTGTGGCATGATAATATCAAGGTGAACCGGGGGCGGTTGAGGCCGCTCGATTTTGAGGACACCCTCTGGGGTTACCCCGTGCAGGACATCGCGATGGCCTTCGAGGATCTGCTGACGGAGGGGCCCACCGGCTGCTATGCGGCCTTCGTGGAGGCCTTCAGAACCGGGTATGAGCGGTCGGCGCCCTGGCCCGAGCGGTACGCAGGTGAGATCGATGCCTTTCAGGCAGGGCGGATGCTGTGGGTCGCCAACTACGTGGCCGCGCACGAAACCCCCCATCTGCAGGGCTTTCTGAGCAGGTTGACGCCGCGGCTGGAGGCTTACCTGGAGACCGGGAGGGTGACGTCGCGCGGCGTGGCATAGAGTGGGTTGCACGCTCCGGATAACCCCATATACTGAGATAGAAGGTTGATCCACATCGCGGACCGCGTCGGCTCTGGCTCGTTCTCGACTACCTGAGGAGGTGCGTCGTATGGGTAAGAAGAAGGACACGGCGATCGCGGAATCCAACTCCCGCCCCTTGCCCGTGATCATGGCCAAATCGGGCAAGATCCTCGACTGCAACGGTGAACCGGTGGTCTCCGATGTCACGTCGGAGGCGATCCGTGAGAAGCGCCCCCGGATCAAAGGACGTATCTATGAAAGCGAGCTTCGCAAGCTCTATATTGAGCTGGTG
>CAZYYC010000116.1:6224-12468 GCA_964650935.1 uncultured Anaerolineales bacterium | reverse complement strand
GCCGGCACAGCCGCCGAGCAGGCCATTGATAGCATCGTTGCACCCGTCAGCGATAAGGTTGAGGCCGATGAGGTTCTTGATCTCCAGCGGTTTGCGCTTGATCTCCCTAGCCAGTTGGTCGATGTAGAGGCTCATCTGGTACAGATGGGCAGTCGACTCCGGAATCGTCGCGATGGCGATCAGGGCGACGCTGATGGCGACGCCCCACGCTTCCCCACTGCCGAAGGCCGGGAAGGTGAAGCTGGGCATCCGGATCCACTGCGCCTCCGCTACACGGCTGAAGTCCACGAGGCCGAAGGGGATAGCAATGAGATAGCTGACGATGGCGCCCAACAGGATGGGCAGCATGCCAATCAACCCCTTGCCCTGCAGGTAGACGGAGAAGGCGATGGTCAGGAACAGGGTGATGAAGGCAATGAGCCAGTGCACGTTGGCGGTGACCAACGCCGCGTCGCCCAGGATCGCCTGCCCAGCCGCCATCTTGATGGCTTCGAAAGCCAGGGCAATGCCGATCACGATCGCCACGCTGCCCGTGACGATGGGAGGCAGCACTTTGTCCAGTCGAGCCTTGCCGATCTTCTGAATGAGCAGTCCGAACAAGATGTTGAGGACACCGGTGAGAATAATGCCGACCTGCGCTACGCGCACACCGTCGGGGCAGTAGACCTGGGCGGGATTGCGGAAGCAGTCGGGCGCGTGAATCGACATCACGGTGATGATCACCGCGATATAGCTGAATGACGACCCGTAATAGAGGGGGATCTTGCGCTTTGCGACAAGGAGGGCAATGATCGTGCCCAGACCCGAAGCGAAAAGGGTCACGCCGACGTCGAACTTGGTTAGAATCGCGACCAACACTGTGGCCGGAAACATGGTGAGAACCTGCTGGAGTCCCAGGCTCAGCATAGCGCCGACAGGCGGGACATCCTGCGGCATATATCCGCGTACGGTGTTGGGGTCTACCCCGGCCTTCCTTTTGGCCATATGTGCGTCTCCTCTGATGGCTGAGATATGAGATCAAACATCATGAACTCTGTGGTGGAACGGGTGCATCCGCCTCTCTCGCTCTGTGTCTCTTCTACCTCCTTCCCTGACGCCGTCCTGCGCCATCGCCGCGCGCCGCGGCACACCGCGGGGTGGGGTCCGGGTGGGCACGTGGATCGGCCAGGACACGTCTCTTGTGCACGGCGATTGATTGTAGTGAGGTGCGCAGATCCTGTCAATCGCGACTTGACGGCCTGGGTCTCGGGATTACAATCCCGGCATGGCAACCGACACCGTGCAGTTCAAGTATCCTCGCCGCCGCGTGATTCGGGGGATGATTCGTCGCGTGACGCGAGCCATCTTCGGCGCCATCTCAGACTTTCGGGTCGAGGGGACCGAGAACTTTCCGACAACGGGTCCACTGCTGGTTGTTGGGAACCACTTCAGTTTCCTGGACCCTGTGGCGTTGCTGGCGATTGTTCCCTGGCCGATCGAATTCGTCGGCGGCTTCACCGTGCCCAACGCACCGGCAGGGGTCGGACAGCTGCGCAAGCTGTGGGGCTACTACCCGGTCTATCGTGGTACGGGGTCGCAGATCGCTTTTCGGGCTGCCCAGGCGGTCTTCGATCAGGGCGGAATCCTGGGTATCTTCCCTGAAGGATCGAGTGCACACGCGCTCCTGAGACCTCCACGACCCGGTGCCGCTTTTATGGCGGCGAGATCTCACGTTCCGATTCTGCCTATCGGCATGGAGGGTCTAGTGGATGTCTTTCCGGCCCTGCGCCGTGGTCGACGCCATCGTGTGACCATTCGCGTGGGAGCCCCATTCGGCCCCTTTGCCGTGCCGGGACGTGGACGTGAGAGGCGCCAGAAGCTGGATGCGATTGGTCACGAGATGATGCAGCGGATCGCCGAGCTCCTCCCGCCGGATCGGCGCGGACACTACTCCGATGATCCGGCCATGCGACAGGCGGCTCAAGCGCTTCAGGACTATGTCTGGGATGAGGAGCCCGAGGGCTGACCGCCGCTGAGTAGCGGACATGGTGTGCCGGACCGGGGCACTCCCTAGGGAGTGCCCCGGTCCGGCGTTTGGGCTTGGGCAGCCTCAGCGAGGCCATGGGTTGATTTTATCAATTTGCATATTGACTTTATTAAAGACTTGGTTTAGTATTGTTACAACTCTGCCAATTCAACGAAAGGTCTCAAGCCATGAGCGCTAGCACGGTTGGGGATGTGGGGGGTGATGTGCGGTATGTAGAGGTGCAGGGGGCTCACGATGTTCACGCCTCACTGCGCATGGGGAGTGGCGCGCTGCACCTAGGTGGTGGCGCAGAGCACCTTATGAAGGCGCGTTTCAGTTACGTGCACCAAGATTGGCGTCCGGAGGTTCTTTATGAGGTCCGTGAGGGTACGGGACATCTGGACGTTCGGCAGCCCGATCTGTTGGGGACCCTCCTGCACAGTCCCGACTATCACTGGGATCTGCAACTGAGTGACAGCGTTCCGCTCGACGTCGCATTGAAGCTCGGCTCAGGACAAGCAGATCTCGACCTCCGCACGCTGCAGATCCGCAAGCTGCGCGCCGCTCTGGGTAGCGGGAGATGTCGTGCTGATCTGAGAGGTGATCACTCGCATCTACAGCATGTGTCGGTGAAGTCGGGCAGCGGGCTCAATGAGCTGGTCTTCGACGGCCTCTATGAACAGCTTGAGGAGGTAGCGATCGCCAATGCCAGCGGTGAGAACGATCTGCGTCTGACGGGGGGCTTCCCCGAGCTACGGCGTGTCAAGCTCAATAGTGCAAGTGGTCGCATTGACCTGCAACTCAACGGGACGATGCCGCAGCTCGACAGCACAACGATCAACACCGCCAGCAGTGACGTCGACGTGGTCCTGCAGTTGGTGACCGCCGGCGATCTCTCGTTGATCGTCAACTGCGTATCGGGCGTTACCTGCGTTCGGTATCAACGGAGCACCCCCATCTCGGCTCGATTCACAGCGGTGACCGGTCGCGTTGAGGCCCCCGGCTTTCGTCACGAGGGGGGCGTCTGGCGGAACTCGGCATGTGAGACTGCTGAGGCGTGCATCAACGTGATCGTGTCGTCGGTGAGCGGCAAGCTCATCCTGCAACCACTCGACTAGCCGCTACGTACACCCTGTGGATGGATTCCGGCATCGGCCCACGACCTGGGTCGTGGGCCATACTGACTTCGAGAGGGGGTGTCACGATGCAGCGTCGACAGGGTTGTCTGGTGGGTCTTCTCAAACTTGCCTTCTTGGATGTGGTCTTCGACTGGCTCCAGGAGCGGTTCGGCTTCGGTCGTGGTTGTTCGTGTTCGGGCATGGGTTGTGGTGTCATACTGCTGATCCTCTTCATCATTCTGGCCTGTTCGGTGGTGACCGGCACCGATTGGCTGCGGTTGTGGTAGGTCAGCAGCCGGCTCGGGGCCGGCCTCGCTGCCGTGTCGTAAGACTTGCCAAGGTCAGGTCGCCTCTTGCTTGCTAGGGAGGTGGGGTCGGTTATAATCCAGCCCATGATTTGGACAAGACGACACCGATGGTTGTTGGCTTCTGTATCGCTGATGTTGACGGCCTTGGCGGCTACGGGCTGCCGTCGTGATGTGCTGATCCCTGATCTTGACGCGAGTGGCCCGCCCGGCTCGTCGTCATCCCGCCCAAGTGGTGGGTCTGCCGGCGCTATACAGCGTCCGGCCGGCGCCGCCTTGGTGCCACCGACGGCAACCCCTACGCGGGTTCCTCCTGAGACGACGGCGACCACCTACACCGTACGGGCCGGGGACACGCTGCTACGGATCGCCGGCGCTTACGGAACGACCGTTGAGTCATTGATGCACCTCAATGGCCTGGCCGACCCGGATCGCCTAGCCGTCGGCCAAGTTCTCAAAGTCTCAATGGAGGCGGAGAACACCGGGCCCGACGAGCGACTTCTCCCTGACAGCGAACTGGTCTATGGTCCCGGCTACATCGACTATGATCTGGCTGCGGATATCGGGCGCCATCCGGGGCTCATATCGGGCTACACAGAGCTTGTGGACGGACGCGAGCTGACAGCTGTCCAGATCATCGAACTTGTCGCCGAGCAATACAGTGTGGGCCCACGGGTGCTGCTGTCGCTGTTGGAGCTGCGCGGAGGGTGGCTGTCGGACGCCGACCCTGCCCCCGCACAGCGCCAGTATCCACTGGGTTACGATCGAGGTGTTTACTGGCAGGGCCTGTACCGTCAGCTGTGTCTGGCGGCCAACGCTCTGAACGCGGGAGCCTATGGTTGGTGGTTGGACACGCTCTGGTTGATCCAGACGGCTGACGGTGCCTTCATCCAGCTCTCGGCCGACCTCAACGCCGGCACTGCGGGCATTCAGAAGATGGTGGCTGACACCTCTCGCTCGTATGAGACGTGGCTGGCGGATCTTTCGGATTTCCGCGAGATCTACGCCTCTCTCTATGGGCCTGCGGAGGACTATGCGGTCGAACCGCTGCTCCCCCCGGAGACGGCGTCACCTGAGCTACGCCTGCCGTGGGCCGAGGATGAGGTCTGGTACTACACCGGCGGGCCGCACCCGGGGTGGGGCACACTGGGCGCCCTGTCGGCAGTGGACTTCGTCACAGACGAGCGTTATATCGGGTGTGCCGTGAGCCAGCGCTGGGTGACGGCCGTCGCTGACGGTCTGATCGTCGTCAGTGACGATGGGATGGTCCTGCAGGACCTGGATGGCGACGGCTTCACCGGCACGGGCTGGGTGATCCTCTACATGCACATCGCCGGCCAAGGGCGTGTCGAGGCCGGGACCCAAGTTGAGGCCGGTGACCGGATCGGCCATCCCTCATGCGAGGGCGGCGTCTCCGACGCCTCACACGTGCATCTCGCCCGCAGGGTGAACGGCGTGTGGGTCTCCGCCGATGATCCTGCCTATCCGATGTCGCTCTCCGGTTGGGTGCCCGTCGCCGGCGCCGACCACTACGAGGGCCGGTTGCTACGTGGTGACGAGAGTCGAACCGCTTGCGAATGCTGGGAGTCTGTGAACGCTGTCCGGCACTGAGGTCACCCCGGCTCGCCACCGAGCGACACTCTGACGTCGACTGCCCACACACCATGGCCGGCCTCGCCCACGATCAGTGGGTTGATGTCGAGGCCGTTGATGCACGGGAAATCGAAGGCGAGTTGGCCAACGCGGCGTAGCACCTCAATCACGGCCTCGATGTCGCCCGCTTTCATACCGCGGATCCCCTGGAGAATTCTACCGGCGGCGGTCTCCGCCAGCATACTGCGTGCATCCTCAGTATCGATGGGAGCGAGCCTGAAAGCGACGTCCCTGAGCGCCTCGACCAGCGTGCCCCCCATACCGAACATCAGTACGGGCCCGAACTGCTCATCGGCCTGGAGACCCAGGATGACCTCCTGACCACGGGGTGCCATCCGCTGGATGAAGGCCTGGGCGTTCTCGTAGCCTGCGATCAGCTCGCTGAACGCCGATCGGACCGACGAGGCATCAAGCAGTCCAAGGCGCACACCGCCGACATCGGCCTTGTGGACGATGCCCGGCGCGATAAGCTTCATCGCCACGGGGTAACCCAGCGAACCGGCGAGTGCCACGGCGTCTTCAGTCGACGCAGCGATCCCCGACGGGGGCACCGGTACGCCGTAGGCCGCGGCGATCTGGGCTGATAGTTGCGCGTCTAGGAAGCCGGCGCCCGACCGCGACCAGGCGTCTGCGAGGTGGGCACGAGCCGCTGCGTGATCAACGTCGGTGATCTCCCGTGGCTGCGTCTCCGGACGATGGCGCAGATGCCGGTAGGCCCAGAGCCCGCCCAGGGCTCGTCCGGCGCGGTTGGGATCCTGATAGAAGGGGACCCCGCTACGGTTCAGCTTACGCACCGCGTCAGTGATGCTCTCCCCGCCGACCAAGCAGCAGACGACAGGTTTTGCCGCCCCTTCGGCGGCAGCAATGACATGATCGGCGACCTCATTGACAGGCGTGATCGCCTGCGGGACGAAGATCGCCATCAACATATCGACATTGGGGTCCTGCAACAGGAGTCTTCCTGCTGCGCTGTACATGTCCGCTTGCGGCCCGCCCAACATATCGACAGGGTTACCCAGCTGCGCTCCCCGCGGTGTCACGGTTTTGAGTTGCTCGATGGTCTCCGGCGCAAGATCCGCCATCGTCAGCCCCCAACGGTCCAGCTCGTCGGCAGCCAGGGCCGCCGGACCACCGGCGTTGGTGAGCATCGCGACGCGGTTGCC
>CAZYYC010000116.1:0-6124 GCA_964650935.1 uncultured Anaerolineales bacterium | reverse complement strand
CGGCAGCCAGGGCCGCCGGACCACCGGCGTTGGTGAGCATCGCGACGCGGTTGCCTTCAGGGAGCGGCTGCGATGCCAACGCGATCGCGATGTCGTTCTGTGCTTGGAGTGAGTCAACGACCAGGACACCGGCACGGCGGCAGGCGGCCAGGTAGGCCTGCTCGTTGCCCGCGAGGGCCCCTGTATGGGATGCCACCGCGCGCGTGCCCGATGACGTCAGGCCTGCCTTGAGCATCACGATGGGCTTCTGTCGGAAGACTTCACTCGCCGCCTCGACGAACCTGCGCCCATTCGGGAGTCCCTCCGCGTAGACGTTGATCACGCGGGTCTCGGGATCGGAAGCCATCATCCGGATACCATCCGCGATGTCGACGTCGACCTGATTCCCTAGGCTGGCGATGCGGCTATAGCCCACGCCGACCGAACGCGCCCAATCGACGGTGCCGCCGGCGATCGCGCCGGAGTGCGAGACGAAGCCGATGTGTCCGGGTTGTGGCATAGCCGATATGAACGTCGTGTCCAGCGGGAGGTGGGTGTCCATCACGCCGACGCAATTAGGGCCGATCAGGCGCATGCCATAGTGGTCAGCGATGGTCTTGAGTTCGGCCTCGAGCGCCGCCCCTTCGGGTCCGGCTTCTCTGAAGCCCCCGGTAATGACGATGACCGCCCGGAGGCCCCGCTCCCCGCAGGAGCGAAGCGTATCGGGAACGTAGAGCGCCGGGATCATGATGACAGCGAGGTCCACGGGATCGGGCACGGTCTCGATCGTCGGATAGACCTTCAGGTTGAGGATCTCCCCGCCCTTAGGGTTGACCGGATAGATCGGCCCGGGATAGCCACAGGCTGTGAGGTTTCGGACGACGCCGTGGCTGAGCTTCGTTGGATCTGAGCTGGCTCCGATGATGGCGACACCTTGGGGTGCGAAGAAGAGCTCAAGCGGTTCAGTCATGGGCATGGCCTCCGTATGTCGAAAGGATACAGCACTGACCCCATCATAGAGCAGCACGACGACTTGTCCAGACGGGTCATCTTTGTGCGGTCCAGACGCGGAAGGTCGGGGTCTCGGAGATGACCTCGACAGCGGCGAGCTGTTGCTCCAGCCAGGGACGGTAGTTGAGGAAGCTGTTGGCCACGAGGAAGAGGCGCCCACCTGGTTTCAGTACACGAGCGGCCTCTTGGACAAAGAGCTGCGCGACGTCGAGAGCTATGCTGTGTCCTCGGTGAAAGGGTGGGTTGGTGATAACGGTGTCGACGCTGGACGAGCGCACCGCCGCCGCCCCTATGCACAGATGGATCTGTGGCTCGCCGGATGGTTGGCCCAACGCGGGGCGGTTGGCTGCCAACGTCTCTTGGGTGCTGATCACGGCACGTGCAGAGACATCGGTCGCCGTCATCGCCGCGCCCCGCCGCTGTGCGGCGAGGCTGATCAGCCCCGTACCGCAGCCGAGATCCAGGACCTCGGTCCCGGCTCCGATCTGCATGGCATCGATCAACGCCGCAGCCCCGGCGTCGAGTCGATCGTGGGCGAAGACGCCGGCACAGCTTCGCACGAGGGTAGGGAGCCCGTCAAGCTCGATTTCGTGTTCGCCAAGGTCAACGGTAGGAAGCGGGAGTGACGCCTGCGGCGCGTATCCTAAGCCCGCGTGATAGCCACCTTTGCGGTTCACGATGCCCGCCGAACCACACAGCTCCGTCGCATCGTGTAGGGCCGCTCTCACCCCCTCACGGGTCGCGCCGACGAAGATCAACTTACCGCCAGGACGTAGCACGGCGACCCCGAGTCGAAGAGCCTCCCGCTGCCGCTCTCGCCCGCGCGGTAGGTGCACAAGCGCAAGATCGACAGCGCGAGGCACGAGGTCCGTGAAGTCCCAATGCAGATGGGCTTGATGGTCTCGGCATCCGTTCGCGGCAAGGCTGTGCGTCACCGAGAGGTGCTCGGCGATGTGCTCGTGCCACGTCACCACCCGTGCGCCTGAGCGTGCTACCCAGACGGCGGTGGGCGCAGCTCCCGGTCCGGAGACGAAGACCTCTGCCGCCTGGATCCGGCGCACAGCACCGAAAAGCGCGGCGTGCGCTGCCCCGAAGGTGGCGGTACCCGGGAAGCTCACCAGCGTCGCAGGGCCGTCAGGCAACTGCTCAGTCCCTTGCTGTCTCCAGTCTGAGGTAGGATCGTGCGCATCCGGGTGGTGTCTCATAGCTGATTTTTCCACGAAACGCGTGCCTCCCTACTTTTTTGTGTTATAGTTATAGCGTTAATTGGAGCGTTCACCAGCGAGGGTGGTAGCATAGTCGTGGCGTCCTCCGCATTCGTAAGGGAACGGACTCCTTGTTAGCCCATACACATAGGGAGGTCTTGATGGTCGACGTCAACGTTCAGGAGCTAAGCCGCCGGCTGGTTGCCAATGTGGAGCGCGTTATTGTGGGCAAGTCCTCGGTTGTGCAGCTTGCCATCATCGGCCTGCTGAGCCGGGGGCACTTGTTGATCGAAGATGTGCCCGGTGTAGGCAAGACGATGCTCGCACGAAGCCTTGCGCGCTCTCTCGGCTGTACCTTTGGGCGCATTCAGTTCACGCCGGATATGTTGCCTAGCGATGTCACGGGCGTCTCGATCTATAACCAGGCAACCCGCGCGTTTGAGTTCCAGCCCGGACCCATTATGGCGCAGATCGTGCTTGTTGACGAGATCAACCGAGCGACACCCAAGACGCAGTCGGCTCTGCTGGAGGCCATGGAGGAACGACAGATCTCCGTAGACGGCGTGACCCATGCCCTGCCTGAACCCTTTGTGATTCTGGCGACTCAGAACCCAATCGAGTATGAAGGGACCTACTCGTTGCCTGAGGCACAGCTGGATCGTTTCCTGATGCGGATCGATCTGGGCTATCCTGCCCTGCGTGATGAGATCGAGG
This sequence comes from uncultured Anaerolineales bacterium, assembly GCA_964650935.1. Lineage (GTDB taxonomy): Bacteria > Chloroflexota > Anaerolineae > B4-G1 > SLSP01 > PWVB01. The sequence continues at coordinate 3,215 of CAZYYC010000116.1, read as the reverse complement.
TGCTCGATCGCCAGCAGTATCGCCATCCGGTCGTGGATCTGGAGCCCGTGGCATCTGCAGAGGATCTGCTCGCAGCGCAGGAGGCGGTGCGCGGCGTTTTCGTGTCGCCCTCAGTGAAGGAGTACGCTGTGCGGCTGGTACAGCAGACGCGGCAGCACCCGGATGTCTACTTGGGCGCGAGCCCGCGTGGTAGTTTGACGCTCTATCGAACGGCGCAGGCTCGTGCAGCTATGTTCGGTCGCGACTTTGCCCTTCCCGATGACGTGAAGTTCGTCGCGCCCTATGTGCTGAGCCACCGGTTGATCATCAGCCCCAGTGCTCGGCTGCGGAACGTACTCGCCGAACAGATTGTTGACGTGATTCTGGAGCAACTGCCGATGCCGGAGCCGACGCGCGCGCGGGCGCAAGCGTGAGGGTGTGAGCTCGAGTGATGCGAGGTGATGTGTGGTACGAGAAGGACACTTGAAGCGAGAGCGACACGCGGTGTCGCCGCCACGCCCCCGAGATGAGAGTGACGTCGGGCACTCCGATGGGAATGGACGCCGGGCCAACATGGAGTTGCGGGCTTGGTTGGTGCCGATTCTGCTGCTCATCGTCGTGGTGACACAGCTGCTAGAACCCTACCGTGGCTGGCGCATTCTGATCGTCGGTCTGGGCGGGGTCCTCATTGGAAGTTGGCTATGGACACGCTCGCTGATGAGGCACTTGGACCTGACACGTCAGATGCGTTTTGGTTGGGCCCAGGTCGGTGATCGGTTGATCGAGCGGTTCACCGTTCACAACGGCGGCTGGGCGCCCGGCGTTTGGGTTGAGGTTCTCGATCAATCCACGCTGCCGGGCTACTTCATCAGCCGGGGCACGGGCATCTCCTCTTTCGACCTCATCCGCTGGCATACGGAGGCGGTCTGTCAGCGGCGAGGGCTCTTCACGCTGGGGCCTACACAACTTCGCACCGGCGATCCCTTCGGCATCTTCTCCGCCACCATCGACTTCCCGGCCTCGCTGCCCTTGCTGGTGTTGCCGCCCATTGCGCCCTTGCCGAGCATCGAGGTGGCGCCCGGTGGTCGGTCTGGTGAGGCGCGACCTCGGGCTAACATCGTCGACCGTACTGTCAGCGCTGCGACGGTACGCGAGTACACGACCGGGGATAGCCAGCGGCACATCCATTGGCGTACATCGGCCCGGCGTGAAGAGTTGTATGTGCGGCAGTTCGAGAGCACGCCATCGGGTGACTGGTGGATTGTCCTGGATATGGATAAGGATGTTCAGGCAGGCGTGGACGAGGATTTGACGGATGAGCACGGCGTCGTTCTTGCGGCTTCGCTAGCTGACCGCGGGGTAAGGCTGCGACGTGCGGTTGGGATTGTGGCTCAGGGCGAGGAGTTGGTCTGGATGCCGCCCGCGGAGGGTGAGGGACAGCGATGGGAGATTCTGCGTTCCCTGGCTCTTGTGACCCGAGGTGAGGTGCCGTTTGCCGAAGTGCTGGCGAGGGTAGGCCCTAGCATCGGGCAGCGCGCGAGCTTGGTTTTGATCACGCCCTCAACCGACATTGCCTGGGTTGAGGAGCTGGTCACGATGATCCGCCGTGGTGTGGTCCCGACGGTGATGCTGCTTGATCCGGTCTCGTTTGGTGGGCCGGGGACGATGGAGGCGGTGCAGGCCGCCTTAACCAACCTTGGAGTGGCCTACTATGAGATCACCAAGGATGTGTTGGATCTTCCGGAGGTGCGTCCGGGGCGGCAAGGCCGGCTCGAGTGGCGTGTCTCGGGAACAGGCAAGGCGATCGCGGTTCGACAAGAGGAGCCGGTAGCCTGGAGGGTGTTGGCATGAGGAACGGTCGCAAGGGTAGCGTAGGATCGATGATCAGCGTGCTGGGGCCTAGGGCCCTGTTCGTCTTTGCGCTCCTGTTGGCCATGGTTCTGAGTATGATCGGTGGTTTGCTCGAGGCGGTGACCAACCTGGAGTCCGGGCTGATGTTCACAGTGGCCATCATCGGCAGTGCCTTGGGTTGGGTATTGGCCCTGCTACCGATGAAAGCGTGGTTGGCGGCTCTTCTCAGCTTGGTCGCCGGTGTAGAGTATCTGCTGATACGCGTTGGGAGCCTCGAGGCACGCCTTGTCGAGATCGGGCGTGCAGCGCTGCAGTTACTGTGGGAGCTTGTCGAATGGTACTTTACCGAGCAGACGCCTAACTGGGCGCCGCTACCCACGCTGTACCTAGCGCTCTGGCGAGACATGGGTACGGTTCTGAGCCGTACCTTGACGTGGACCTCCGGTCTGTTGACGAGATCGTCGGCGTTGGACATCGTCGGCCCGCCGATGGTTTGGGGCATCGTGATATGGTCGATCAGTGCCTGGGCCGGATTCGTTGTTCGTCGCTACCATCGTCCGCTGCTCGGAATCCTACCGGGCGGGCTGCTGCTCAGCTTCGCGCTGTCCTACACGGGCACAAGTCCCTACGTCTTTCTGCCGATCCTGGGCATCACGCTGGTGCTTATGGCTCTGATGAGCCATCATGCACGCGAGGAGAGCTGGTTACAGCGGGGCGTGGATTTCTCACAGGGTTTGTGGGGTGATGTGGCGGTAGCAGCCACCGGTGTCTCCATTGTGCTGGTGTTGGCCTCTGCGATTGCTCCGTCCATCACGGTCGAGCGCATCACGAACTGGGTGCGCGAGATGACGGCGCAGGAGGAAGAGACCCGCACGGAGACTGTGGCTGAGAGTCTAGGCCTGCAGCAGCGCCCTGAGCCGCGACCGGTACGTCCCGTGCAGGCTGCTACCTCCACAGACCTCCCGCAGCGCCATCTCATCGGATCGGGCCCCGAGCTGTCAAGGATCGTAGTGATGATCGTGACGACGGGCGAGCTCGCTCCCGTTCCTGACCCATCCTACTTCCTGGATTCGGTGCCGCGACACTATTGGCGCAGTCACACCTATGATTACTACTTCGGACGCGGATGGGCCACGAGTAGCGCCCATGTCGTGGACTATGAAGAGGGAGAGCTCCTGACCTCAATCGAGGCTGATCACCTGCGTCCTCTACGGCAGTCGGTTCAGGTCATCGGCGATCAGACAGGTGATCTGGTCTTTGTCGATGGCCTGCTGGTGTCCGTGGACCAGGAGTTCGCTGTCGCCATGCGAAGGCCCGATGAGTTCTTCGCTGCGACCACATCCGCGCGCGGTTATCGTGCCGACTCGTTGCGTACAGTAGCGACC
>CAZYYC010000115.1:0-12473 GCA_964650935.1 uncultured Anaerolineales bacterium | reverse complement strand
CTGCATGGAGGACATCGACCCCACCTTCGCCGCCGCTGTGAAGCCGGGCGACATCATCGTGGGCGGTGAGAACTTCGGGTGTGGATCCTCGCGTGAGCACGCCCCGTTAGCCATCAAGGGCGCCGGCGTCTCCTGCGTCATCGCCAAGAGCTTTGCCCGCATCTTCTACCGCAATGCGATCAACATCGGCTTGCCGATCCTCGTCTGCACCGACGCTGCCAAGGACGTCGCTGCAGGAGACGAGGTCAGCGTCGATCTGGCAGCAGGACGCATCACCAACGAGACGAACGGCAAAGTCTACACGACGGCACCCTTCCCTCCCTTCATCATGGGGATCATCGAAGCAGGGGGATTGGTACCCTACACACGGGCCAAGCTGCACGGCTAGCCGCTGTCGTAGAGACGGGACGGTGTCCCGTCTCCGCGCCCTTGCGAAGGCGTTGAACCTTCGCAAGGGTGGTCGCTCGTGCTAGGACATAGGACTAGGAGGGGGAGACCTGATGGAGGAATCAAGAGTCCAGTTATACGATACGACCCTGCGTGACGGCACGCAGGCAGAGGGGATCTCCCTGTCCCTTGAGGACAAGGTCAAGATCACGCGACTGCTCGATGACCTGGGGATCGACTACATCGAAGGGGGATGGCCCGGTTCGAACCCGAAGGATGCAGCCTACTTCGAGCGGGTCCGCGATATGGAGCTCGTGCACGCGAGCGTCACAGCCTTCGGCAGCACCTGTCGCGTGGGCAGCCGGCCCGAGGACGACGCCAACATCCAGGCGATGATCGCCGCCCAGACACCGACCATCGCTCTGGTCGGCAAGAGCTGGACGCTCCACGTGACCGAGGTCCTCCGGACGACGCCGGAGGAGAACCTGCGCATCATCCGCGACAGCGCCCGCTATCTCAAGGCCTGCGACAGGGAGGTCATCTACGACGCCGAGCACTTCTTCGACGGCTACAAGGCCGATCCGGCCTATGCGCTCGCAACGCTCGAGGCCGCGATGGCGGGCGATGCGGACCTGCTGTGCCTCTGCGATACCAACGGCGGAGCCATGCCCTGGGAGGTCGAGACGATCGTCGCGGAGGTCCGGGACGCACTCGCCGCGCGCTATCCGGAGGTGCCGCTCGGCATTCACGCGCACAATGACGGCGGGCTCGCCGTTGCTAACAGCCTCGCCGCCGTCCGGGCGGGAGCGGTCCACGTGCAGGGCACGATCAATGGCTACGGTGAGCGGTGTGGCAATGCCGACCTCTGTACCATCATCCCCAATGTCGAGCTCAAGATGCAGCGCGCCGCCTTGCCGGAGGGACAGCTCACGCGGCTCACCCGTGTCGCACGCACCGCGACCTCCATCGCCAACCAGGTCCCCAATCGCCACGCTCCCTTCGTAGGGCTGAGTGCTTTCGCGCACAAGGGCGGCATCCACGTCGCGGCGATGCGCCGCAGCCTCCTCAGCTACCAGCACATCGATCCCGCACTCGTCGGCAACGAATCCCGCGTCGTGATCTCGGAGCTTTCGGGGCGCGGCAACCTGCTGAGCAAGGCCGACGAAATGGGACTCGGGGCCGAGGAACTCACCGAGATCCCCGAGGTGCTGCAGCGCATCAAGGAACTGGAGTACCGCGGCTTCACCTTCGAGGGCGCCGAGGCCTCGGTGGAGCTGATGTTGCATCGCTCGCGCGACGGCTACACCCCTCCCTTCGAGCTCATCGACTTCATGGCCGTCGTGGAACACCGCGAGGGGCGCGGCCTCTTTGCCGAGGCCACCGTGAAGGTCCGGGTAGGCGACCGTGTCTTCCACACGGCGGCGGAGGGTAATGGTCCCGTCAACGCGATGGATCAAGCGCTGCGCAAGGCCCTGGAACCCGTCTACCCGCGCATCGCCGAGTTTGAGCTCGCCGACTACAAGGTGCACATCCTCAACAGCGATGCCGGGACCGCCGCCACGACCCGCGTGCTGCTCGATATGGAGAACGGAACCCGGCGCTGGAGTACCGTGGGCGCTTCGACGAACATCATTGAGGCCTCCTGGACAGCGCTCGCGGATGGCGTAGAGTATGGGCTGACCGTGGCCTACGGTCACGACCCCACGAAGTAGGGAGGCTTCAGTATGACGGTATCCGTGGAGATCGCCGAGCGTTGGCGAACCGCCTATCCGGGCGCGCACATCGGGATTCTGGCCATGCGGGATGTGAGGAATCCCGCGTCCTGTGAGGGCCTGGAGCGCGAGAAAGCAGCCCTAGAGGCACGTCTCCATACTCGTTACGCGGACCTGGACCGTGCCGGCATCAAGGCGCTGCCCGTGATCGAGGCCTACAACGCCTACTACAAGCCTTTCAGGAAAACCTACCACGTCCAGCACCAGCTTGAGTCGGTCGTCCTCAAGGGGCGGTCCATCGTCAGCACCGCCCCTTTGGTCGAGGCGATGTTTATGGCCGAACTGGAGCACCTCCTCCTCACGGCAGGCCACGATCTGGACGTCGTGCAGAGTCCGATCACGGTGGACATCGCCTGCGGCAGCGAGACCTATGTAGGAATCAGGGGTGAGGAGCTGGTGCTCAAGTCCGATGATATGGCCATCGCCGACGCCAAGGGCGTCCTCTCCAGCATCATCTATGGCCCCGACCGGCGGACACAAATCCGACCGGAGACGCGACGCGTCCTCTTCACCGTCTATGCCCCGGCGGATATCAACGCGGGCGCCGTCGAGGCGCACCTGGACAGCCTGCAGACCTACGTCCGCATCGTGGCCCCCGAGGCAACGACGGACCTCTTGGCGGTCTATGCGTAGAGATGGGCAAGCTAGGATCGCGCGCGTCCGCCCTTACGCCGGCCCCATCATCTGAGCATCACTCGCGACCCTCACAGGGTTCGCCTATCCTTAAGGAGCAACTGTGAAAGCTAATATCGTCACCCTACCCGGCGACGGCATCGGTGTCGAGGTCGTCGCCGAGGGCGTCAAAGTCCTCTCTGCCGTGGCCGAGCGCTACGGTGACACCTTCACCTTTGAGGCGTATCCCATCGGCGGGGCTGCCATCGACGCAACCGGCGATCCCCTACCGGCGGCGACCCTGGCTGCATGCCAAGGCGCCGATGCCGTGCTCCTGGGCGCCGTCGGTGGGCCCAAGTGGTCCGACCCCGAGGCCAAGGTCCGCCCGGAGCAGGGGCTGCTCGGCCTGCGCAAGGGCCTGGGGCTCTACGCCAACCTGCGTCCCGTGCAGATCTTCCCTCTGCTACGCGACGCCTCACCGCTCAAGCCCGAGCGTCTGGAGGACGTCGACCTGCTCGTCGTGCGCGAACTCACCGGCGGGATCTATTTCGGCGCCCGCCGGGAGGCTACCGTCGATGAGCCGACAGCCTTCGACACGATGATTTACACCGCCGACGAGGTACGGCGCATCGCGCACAAAGCCTTCCGGCTGGCACGTGGGCGCCGCAGTAAGGTGACCTCAGTCGACAAGGCCAACGTCCTGGCCGTCTCCCGCCTATGGCGCCGGGTCGTGGTCGAGGTCAGCGGCGACTATCCGGACGTGACGCTCGAGCACATGCTCGTGGATGCCGCTGCGATGCACCTGATGCGCCGCCCCGCCGACTTCGACGTGATGGTCACCGGGAACATGTTCGGCGACATCCTCACCGACGAGGCCTCGATGCTGGCAGGCTCGATGGGTATGCTCGCCTCGGCCTCGCTGGGCGACGGCAGCAACGGTGTCTACGAGCCGATCCACGGCAGTGCGCCCGACATCGCCGGGCAGGGCATCGCCAACCCCCTCGCCACCATCCTGAGCTGTGCGCTGCTGCTGCGCTATTCGCTGGGGTTGGAGCGCCAAGCCGACGCGGTCGAAGCCGCCGTCGCACGTGTGCTGGAGGCCGGCGACCGCACACCCGATATCCACAGCGCGGGCACGACGCGGGTCGACACCGCCACGATGGGCGACCACGTCGTCGCCGCCCTCAACCATGTGTAAGGACGGCGCACCGCGCCGTCTCCCCTATCAGCAGGAGGAACTATGCGCAGTGATCAAGTCAAACAAGGCTCCGAAAGGGCCCCGCACCGGAGCCTCTTCTACGCTAACGGACTGACGGCGGAGGAGCTCAATCGCCCCATCATCGGCATCGCCAACGCCTTCAATGAGATCGTGCCCGGCCACACGCACCTCGACAAGATCGCCGAGGCGGTCAAGGCGGGCGTGCGGATGGCGGGCGGCACACCACTGGAGTTCAACGTCATCGGCGTCTGTGACGGCATCGCCATGGGCCACGGCGGTATGAACTACTCGCTGCCCAGCCGCGAGCTGGTGGCCGACTCCGTCGAGTCGATGGTCATCGGCCACGCCTTCGACGGTATCGTCTTCATCCCCAACTGCGACAAGATCGTCCCGGGGATGTTGATGGCTGCAGGACGGGTCAACGTGCCCGCCATCTTCGTCAGCGGCGGGCCGATGATGGCCGGGCGCTACAACGGCGAGGAGATCGACCTGAAGACGATGTTCGAGGCCGTCGGCGCCTACCGAGCCGGGAAGATGAGCGAGGAGGAGGTGCGCGAGTTGGAGTTTGCCGCCTGCCCGGGCTGCGGGTCCTGCGCCGGGCTCTTCACCGCTAACACGATGAACTGCCTCACCGAGGCGCTGGGGATGGGGCTGCCCGGCAACGGAACGATCCCTGCGGTGACCGGCGCGCGGCTGCGGCTGGCCAAGGAGGCAGGGATGCAGATCCTGAAGCTCGTTGCCGACGACGTCCGCCCCCGCGATATCATGACACTCGACGCCTTCGAGAACGCCATCGCCACCGACATGGCCATCGGCGGCTCGACCAACACCGTGCTCCACCTGCCCGCCGTCGCCCACGACGCGGGCATCACGCTGCCGCTGGACCTCTACAACGAGATCAGCGACCGCACCCCCTATCTGGTCAAGCTCAGCCCCGCGGGTCCCCACCACATGCAGGACCTCGACGAGGCCGGCGGCATCCCCGCCGTCATGGGCTCCCTGCTGGAGGCGGGGCTGCTCCACGGAGAGCTCCCGACCGTGACCGGTAAGCCGGTCGCGCAGAACGTCCGCGGTGTTGCCCGGCGCACCTCGCACGGCCCCGGCTCCAAGGTCATCCGCCCCACCGGTGATCCTTACAGCACCAACGGCGGGCTGGCGGTCCTCAAGGGGAACCTGGCGCCGGACGGCGCGGTCGTGAAGGCGGGCGCGGTGGCACCCCACATGATGCGCCACGCCGGTCCGGCGCGCGTGTTCGACGGGGAGGAGGCCGCCCTCGCCGCTATTCTGGGAGGCGAGATCCACAGCGGCGACGTCATCGTCATCCGCTATGAGGGTCCCCGCGGCGGTCCCGGCATGCGCGAGATGCTGATGCCGACTTCGGCCCTCGCCGGCATGGGACTGGACGAGGAGGTCGCCCTGATGACGGATGGACGCTTTTCCGGCGCCACCCGTGGCGCGGCGCTCGGTCACGTGTCGCCTGAGGCCGCTTCCGGCGGGCCAATCGCGCTCGTCGAGGAGGGAGACCGCATCGAGATCGATGTTCAGGGACGCACGCTCACCCTGAACGTTGCCGACGATGAGCTGGCACGCCGCCGTGCCCACTGGACCCCACCCGATGCCAGAGCGCTGACGGGCTACCTGTCGCGCTATGCGGCTCACGTCGCGTCGGCAAGCGAGGGCGCGATTCTCAAGTGATTCCGGCACCTATGCCACACACAGAAGGAAGGAAAGTCTATGGCCATCGAACCTACTGAGCTTATCTGGATGGACGGCAAGCTGATCCCCTGGGATCAGGCCAATGTACACCTCTCGGTCCACGCCCTCCACTACGGCTCCAGCGTCTTTGAGGGCATCCGTGCCTACGATATCGCGGGAACGCCGGCGATCTTCTGCCTCGACGCACACATCCGCCGCCTCTTCAACTCCTGCAAGGTCTACCGGATGGAGATCGGCTACACGCCCGAGGCCCTGCAGCAGGCGTGCGTCGAGACCGTCAAGGTCAACGGACTAACCTCTGCCTACGTCCGTCCGCTCGTCTTCCGTGGCAGCGGCACCATCGGTGTCGACCCGCGTCCCTGCCCCGTGCATGTCGCTGTGATGACCATCTTCCTCGGTCGTTACCTGGGGCCCGAGGCCATCGAGCAGGGCGTGGACGTCTGCGTCAGCTCGTGGGGGCGCATGGCGCACAACACCTTCCCCGCCAACGCCAAGATCGGCGGGCAGTACATCAACTCGCAGCTCATGAAGATGGAGGCGGTTGAGAACGGCTACGCGGAGGCCATTGCGATGGATGCCAACGGCTTCGTCAGCGAGGGCAGCGGTGAGAACCTCTTTATGGTCCGTGAGGGCGTCGTTGTCACCCCACCACTGGCCTCCAGCATCCTCAAGGGCATCACCCGCCAGTGCGTGATGACGCTCGCCGGCGACCTGGGCTATACGGTGAAGGAGGAGTTCATCACCCGCGAGATGCTCTATACCGCGGATGAGCTCTTCTTCACCGGTACGGCAGCGGAGGTCACCCCGATCCGCTCGGTGGATCGCATCGCCATCGGCGCCGGGCGCCGCGGACCGGTCACGGAACAGCTCCAGACGGCCTTCTTCGACATCGTCTCGGGCGCCGCAGAGGACCGCCACGGCTGGCTGACACCGGTCAACTGAGCCAAGCAGCGAGATCCCGCCCAAAGCCGCAGCCCGAGCAGCCTCGGGACGCAAGGCTTTGGGCGGTGGTCTGATGGACCCGACCCCAGGTTGCCGACCACCCTTCGCAAGGTCGGCCTCTAGCTATACCCGCCCCACCTTCTCTGCTATAATGATAGCGTACCCACGCAAGCGAAGGGAGCGCGCAGATGCCGGTCATCACCCTCTCCCGAGAGATGGGCAGCCTGGGCACCACCATCGCCCGGCAGGTCGCCGACAGTCTCGGCTACGGTTTCGTCTGGCGCGAGGTCATCAATCGGGCGGCCTCCCGCGCCGGTGCCCCCGAGGTCGCCCTGGCCGAAATCGACGATCTGGGCCTCCTGGGCGTGCGCCCTACCTTCCGTCAGCGCCGCGCCTATCGCGACTGCGTGCGCCAGGTGATCGAGGAGCTGGCGGTCCAGGACGACGTGGTCATTGTGGGTCGCGCGGGCCAGGTCATCCTAAGAGATACTCTCAACGTGCTTCACGTGCGCGTGGTCGCCCCGCTCGAGCTGCGCATTCAGCGTACGGCCTCCAGACAGCAGATCCCTATCGAGGCCGCACGAGCCCAGATCGAGGAAAGCGATCGTACACGGCGAGCCTATCTGCGCCGGGCCTACTACGTCGACTGGAACGCCATCGAGCTCTACGACCTCGTCATCAGTACCCGACGCCTGACGGTCACGGCAGCAGCCGACCTCATCATCCGCGCCCTCGGGCAGAACATCGTCCCCGAGGAAGCCCCAGGAAAGGACATCCCCTCTTGAACGATGCACCCCACCCCACATTCGCCCACCCCTCTGAGCAGGCCTTTGCACGGATTCTGGACTACTACGGCATCGAATGGGAGTACGAGCCCCGCACCTTCGTGCTTGAACAGGACGAGGAGGGAAACGTGCTGGAGGCCTTCTCGCCCGATTTCTACCTCCCCCAGCAGGATCTCTTCATCGAGCTGACCACACTCCGCCCGAGCCTGATCCGCATCAAGAACCGCAAGATCGCGCGCTTGAAGGCGCTCCACCCCGAGATCAACATCAAGCTCTTCAAGCGCCGCAACATCCGTGACCTTATGATTAAGTACGGGATCGACGAACAGGCGCGTGAGATCCTGGGAACGGAGGCACAGTGAAACGCACAGCGGCGACCCATTGGCATCCTGAGGAGGCCTACGGCGAGCTGTCCCGGGGCATCGCCAAAGTGCTGATCTCGGAGGAGAAGCTCCACCGGCGCGTGATGGAGCTGGGGGAAGCGATCTCGGGGGACTATGTCGATCGTGACCCCATCCTGATCGGCGTCCTGAAGGGCGTCGTCCCCTTTATGGCCGACCTGCTACGTGCCATCACGATCCCTGTGGAGACCGATTTTATGGCCATCGCCAGCTACAGCGCCGATGCCCGCACCCAGGGTATGGTGCGCCTCGAGAAGGACCTCAGCCTCCCGATCACGGGCCGCCACGTGCTCTTCGTCGAGGACATCATCGACACCGGGCTCACCCTGAACTATCTCCTGCGCAACCTGAGAGCTCGCGATCCCGCCACCCTCGATGTCTGCGTGCTCTTCAACAAGCCCACGAGCCGGCTGATCGACATCCCGATCGCCTATAAGGGATTTGATCTGCCTAACCGCCTGGTGGTCGGGTACGGGCTCGACTTTCGGGAGCGCTACCGCAACCTGCCGTTCGTCGCCGAGCTCAAACCGGAGGTCTTTCACAACGACGTGACGGCACCATGAAAAAGAGGCAGCCGTCAGGAGGGGGGAGTCCCGAACGCCTGCCTCAGCAAAGCCACAAAAGAAGGGGTCCCAAGTAACCTTTTGGCTTCCCTATCACTCTTTCGGTAGTCCTACTTGGGCTTTCTGTTTCGATGAGCGATCCTCTGCATCGTCGATTCAGATAGCTCCTAACCACCTACTCGATCTCTCTTGGCTCCACTTCTAGAGGTCTGCCCTGGATTGCTTCATCTTTCGATGTCACATCCCTGCTCGCTCTTTGAAGCTTCTTCGCCTTGAGATACTCTTCCTCGACCTTGGTAGTGGGTCTGCCGTGAGGTCTTTCAACCTCTTGCATGTTGACCGTTCTACCTATCGATTCCGAGCCTGATAAGGGTGTCATCCAATTACTCGGGACTCCCTTACTCTTTGGAGGTCGGCTCGACGTTCTGGCCTCTCTCCTTAGAGTAGTTACATTATACCAAACCCCGTGATGTTTGTCAAGAGGTTGCCGACAGAAATCATCCTTTGACACCCCGCGAAATGGCCTTAAAGTGGGCAGCAGCCCATACACACATTCAGTCAGCGAGGTACGCCTTTGAACATCCCGCTCAAGCGTTACTGGGACCTGCTCGCCAAGCACATCGCGTCGCAGAAGCTGCCCTTCGCCCTGCTGACCGTTCTGCTCTTCAGCAGCATCGGTCTCCAGATCTTCAACCCGCAGATCATGCGCCGCTTCATCGACGCCACCCAGTCGGCGGCGGCGCCGAGCGTGCTGGTCTCGACCGCGGCGCTCTTCATCGGCCTGGCGATCCTGCAGCAGGGCGTCACCATCGGCGCGGCCTACTTCGGCGAAAACGTGGCCTGGACCGCAACCAATGCGTTGCGCGCGGAGTTGGCTCGCCACTGCATCCACCTCGACATGAGCTTTCACGGTGAGACCAGCCCCGGCGAGCTCATCGAGCGCATCGACGGCGACGTCGGCGAGTTGGCCAACTTCTTCTCCCAGCTCGTCATCCGCGTCATCGGCAACCTCATCCTGCTCGTCGGCATCGTCGTCGCGCTGTTCCTGGAGGACTGGCGCCTCGGCGTGGCGGTCTTCATCTTCGCGATCGTCGCGCTTCTCGCGCTGAACGCCGTGCGTGGACTCGCCATTCCTCATCAGACGGCGTTCCGGCAAGCCGTCGCCGATCTCTTCGGCTTCCTTGAGGAGCGACTCGCGGGCACTGAGGATATCCGTTCATCGGGGGCGGTTGACTTCGTCCTCCGCGGTCTCTACCAGCTGCAATACCGTGGGCTCACCCACTGGCAGAAGCGTGAGCAAATGTTCATGATCGTGCGCATCGTGGGGGGCGCCCTGATGATGACGGCCCACGTGATGGCGATGATCGGTGGCTTCCTCCTCTTTCGCGCAGACCTGGTGACCATCGGCGCCGTCTACCTGATCGTCCACTACGTCAACCTCCTAGGCCGGCCCATTCGCGAGCTGACCCAACAGGCCGAGAGCCTCCAGAGTGTCGGCGCCGCCACACAGCGCCTCTCGGACCTCAGCCGCATCCGCAGCAAGCTGACGGATGGGCCGGGTGCGATGATCCCGCCCGGGCCGTTGGCGCTGACCTTCGACCACGTCCACTTCTCCTACATCGACGAGGAACCGGTATTGAAGGACATCGCCTTTGAACTCGCTCCCGGACGGATTCTCGGGCTGCTGGGCCGGACGGGCAGCGGCAAGACGACAATGGCACGCCTCATCTTCCGTCTCTTTGATCCCAAGCAGGGGGCGATCCGCCTAAAGGGCGTGGACATCCGCCAACCGCGGCTCAAGGAGCTCAGACAGCGCGTCGCGCTGGTCACACAGGACGTGCAGCTGTTCCAGGCCACCGTCCGTGATAACCTCACGTTCTTCGACCCCACGATCTCCGATGCCCGCATCGCGGAGGTCATCGAAGCGCTGGAGCTGACCGAATGGTACGCATCGCTCCCCGAAGGGCTGGACACGCGACTGGCAACCGGCGGGCGCAGCCTATCGGCAGGCGAGGGCCAACTGCTGGCCTTCACACGCGTTTTCCTGCGCGACCCGGGCCTTGTCATACTCGACGAAGCCTCCTCAAGGCTCGATCCCGCTACAGAACAGCTCATTGAGCGTGCCGTCGACAAGCTGCTGAAGGACCGCAGCGCCATCGTCATCGCACACCGTCTGGGCACCGTCCACCGGGCCGACGAGATCATGATCCTACAGGATGGCGAAGTCGCCGAACACGGGGAGCGTCTCGCACTCGCAGCCGATCCGAGATCGCGCTTCGCCGCGCTCCTACAAGCGGGGCTGGAGGAGGTGCTGGTATGAATGCCAGGGAAAAGACCGGCAAGACAAACATGGCGGACGCCCCGGACGAACGGGAGACCGTGAACGCCCTACCGACCTGGCGCGTCATCCTGGATATGATCCGCTTCCGCTGGAAACTCTGGCTGGGCAACCTGGGCGCGATGCTGCTATTGATCGCCTTCTGGCAGATCCCCGGCTTCATCATGCGGGCCTTCTTCGACACCTTATCGGGCCAGGCTGCGGCGAGCTGGGATGTCGTAACGCTCGCGGCCCTGATCTTTGCCTGTGAGCTTGGGCGCGTCCTCGGCATGTACGGCCTCATCTCCACCAACGTCCCCTTCTTTGTCCACACGATGACGCTCCTGCGCAAGAACCTCCTGACACATATCCTAAGGCGCCCGGGGGCCTCGGCGCTCCCCGACTCTCCGGGTGAGGCCATCAGCCGCTTCCGCGGCGACGTCTTCGAGATCTCGCTCTTCGCGCTGTGGATCAACGACATCCTGGGTATGCTCGCCTTCGGCATCGTCGCGCTGGTCACTATGCTGCTTATCAACGCCCGCATCGCGCTGATCGCGCTCTTGCCGCTGATTCTCGTGGGTGTGCTCGCCAACAGCACCACCAAGCGCATCGAACGCTACCGACGGGCCAGTCGTAAGGCTGCCGGCATCGTGACCGGCTTCATCGGCGAGTTCTTCGGTGCCGTCCAGGCGGTCAAGGTCGCCACTGCTGAGGAGAGTGTGCTGGCCCACTTCGACCGGATCAACGACGACCGCCGCAAGGTCGTGATCAAGGATCGCCTCTTCCACGCGTTGCTGGGATCGCTCTTCCGCAATGCCGTCGACCTGGGGACCGGCATCATCCTGATCCTCGCAGGACGCGCGATGACCGAGGGCGTCTTCACCGTCGGTGACTTCTCGCTCTTCGTCTTCATGCTGGGCGGCATCAGTGAGCTGACGACCTTCTCGGGGCTCCTGGTGGCACGCTACAAACAGATTGGCGTCTCCGTCGAGCGCATGGGCCGCCTCATGGAGGGCGCCACCCCTGAAGCGCTCACAGCCTTCGGCCCCGTCTACATGGATGGCAACTTCCCCGACGTTGTCTATCCGACCAAGACCGATGCGGATGATCTGCGGCTGCTGACAGCGCGGCACCTCAGCTATCACTTTCCGAGCAGCGACAACGGCATCGAGGAGGTCGATCTGACCCTCCGTCCCGGCACGCTTACGGTCGTCACCGGACGCATCGGCTCCGGCAAGACCACGCTGCTGCGCGTGTTGCTGGGCCTCCTTCCCCGGGATGGCGGCGAGATCCTGTGGAATGGAGAGCCGGTCACCGATCCCGACAACTGGTTCACGCCGCCCCGTTGCGCCTACACGGCCCAGGTCCCACGCCTCTTCAGCGACTCGCTGCGCGACAACATCCTGATGGGACTCGATCGCGATGAGCAGGCGATCCAAGCGGCGCTGCGTATGGCGGTCATGGAGTACGACGTCGCCGAATTCGATGAGGGACTCGAGACCAAGGTGGGCCCCAAAGGCGTGAAGCTCTCCGGTGGTCAGGTCCAGCGCACGGCGGCGGCGCGCATGTTCGTGCGCGAGCCGGAGCTGCTCGTCTTCGACGACCTCTCCAGTGCCCTCGATGTCGAGACCGAGCGCGCGCTCTGGGACCGCATCTTCGAGCGCCCGGATGTCACCTGTCTCGCGGTCTCCACACGCCGGGTGGCCCTGCGCCGCGCCGACCATATCATCGTGCTCAAGGACGGTCGAGTCGAGGCCGA
>CAZYYC010000114.1:2568-12512 GCA_964650935.1 uncultured Anaerolineales bacterium | reverse complement strand
CTTCCAGCGGGTGGGTGGCGAACTCCTCTTCCTCCCACACGGCGTCGAGGGGGAGCCAGACGACGAAGAGGCTGCCTTTGCCCGGGGTGCTCTCGACGGTGATCTTGCCGTGGTGGAGGTCGATGATCTCTTTGCTGATGGCCAGCCCCAGGCCGGTGCCCGGGATCTGCAGGGCGAGGCCGGCCTGGCCCCGCTCGAAGCGCCGGAAGAGCTTGCCGAGCTCATCCGGCGGAATGCCGATGCCGGTGTCCTCCACCGCAACGGTCGCCCAACGCTGACCATCGACCTCGGCGATGCCGGTGCGCAGCGCGACGGTGCCGCCCTCGGGCGTGTAGTTCATGGCGTTGGTCAGCAGGTTGGTGAGCACCTGCTCGATCAGGCGCGGATCGGCCCGGATCGAGGCGAGGGACGGCTCGGTCTCGACGGAGAGGCGGAGTTTGCGCTCGGCGAAGAGCGCTTGCCGGTCGGCGACGAGCATCCTGACCGTCTCGTTGAGGTCGACTTCGTCGGGGTCGATCCGGGTCGAGCCCAGGTCGAGCCGCGAGACCGTCAAGAGGCTCTCCACCAGATGCTGTAGGCGGGCGGTCTCGCGCGTGAGCGCGGCGACGTAGGCCTGGATGCGCTCGGGTCGACCGCGATTGGCCAGATCGAGGTAGAGGCGGATGCTGGTGATCGGCGTGCGCAGCTCGTGGCTGACGTTGCTCACGAACTGCGATTTGGCGCGGTCGGCTGCCTGGGCCTGCTCGAGGGCGTCCTGCAGCTCGAGGGTGCGGTGCGTCACCATCTCCTCGAGTTCCTCGGCCCGCTGTTCGAGGCGCCGGTAGAGCTCGGCGGCCTCCAGCGACTGGGCCACCGCCGAAGCCGAGCTCTGGATCATCTCGAGGTCCTGCGCGCTCAGGGGATTGGGAACGGGGAGCTCCATCCCGAGGATGCTGACGACGCGGTCGCGGACGATCAGGGGGACCAAGAGCAACGAGACCTTGCGGTTCTCGGGCAGGGAGCGGGACCAGACGCCCATCCGCGGGTCGGTGTGGGGGGAGGCGACGTGGAGGATCGTGCGGTAGATAAGGACGTGGGCGATGATCGGCGTGTCGAGCGCTACGCTCGCGCCGATAAGGCGGTTGACCCCGGCCTGAGCGTAATCGGCGGTCACGACGGCGAGGTGGGCCTGGCGATCGATGCGCGCGGCGTAGACGTGGTGCAGCCCGAAGGCATAGGCCAGCTCACCGCAGAGCGCGTGCAGCATCCGTGTGTCGTCGATCGTCGAGGTGGTGGCGCTGATGATCCGGTTCAGCACCATCAACCCGCGTTGGCGGCGCTGCAGGGCCTCCTGCTCGGCGCGCTGCACGGAGATATCGCGCACGATGAGCTGGGCGGAGGTCGGTTCGCCCCGGTCGTTGTGGACGACGCTGGCGCTGATCTCGACCTGCAGGCAGCTGGTATCCATCGTCAGCAGCGTGCGCTCCCGGGGCGGCAGGATCTTGCCCTCGCTCAGCGCCCTGAGATCGTCGTCCAGGCTGGGGGCCTCCTCCGGCGTGAGCAGGCTCGCGAAGGGTTCGCCGATGAGCGCATCGACTTCGGTGCCCAGCAGGGTGGCCAGCCGTTGGTTCACGCGGAGGCAGTGCCCGGCGAAGTCGAGGATCGCCAGGCCGTGATCCGAGCCCTCGGAGAGGGCGCGGTAGCGCTGCTCGATCTCCAGCAGTTCGCCGAGGCGGAGGCGGTTGAGCCGGCTGTGATAGGCGCGGGCGAGCAGATGGACAGCGACCGCCATAGCCAGGAAGGTCATAGGGCCGCGGGCGAGATCGCCCAGGGTGATCTCGGGGACGACCAGGGCGACACCGGCGAGGGTCACGAACATCAGCACGGTGATGAGCGCCTCGGTGCGCAGGCTGACGAAGAGGCCGGCGGCAAGGAGTGGGACCAGGAGATAGGTGAGGTACGCGACCTCGGGCGGACGGATGCCGACGATGGCGATGGCGAGCGGGGCAAGCAGGAACAGGGCGATGCTGAAGGTCACCGCGACGCGGGCATAGCGGGTGCGGCTCAGGCCATAGGCGATGCTCAAGGCGACGAAGAGGGCAACCGTGAGGCCGGGTGCGAGGCGAGCGGGCGGCGTGAAGGGTTGGTACGCGAGCCAGACCGTCGCGAGGGCGATCGTCGAGATCAGCAGCAGCACGGCGGAGAGAAGGCGCATCGCCCGCCGGTCGCCGGGTGAGGCGATGGCGCGGGCCGGTGCGGTGGCTGCGTCGAGCAGTTTCCTGATCATGGTCATGGTGTGGATGTCCTTACCGTTATTTGACCCTTTATAGATCGATAAGGGGATAACACAAGCGCCCCGGTCAGAAACCAGGGCGCTCTTGTTGTACCCCCGACAGGAGTTGAACCTGTAACCTTCTGCTCCGCAAGCAGGCGCTCTATCCAATTGAGCTACAGGGGCTTACCTTGAAACCTGTGCTACGACATCCACAACAGTACGACGACGCTCTACAGTACCCCCGACAGGAGTTGAACCTGTAACCTTCTGCTCCGCAAGCAGGCGCTCTATCCAATTGAGCTACAGGGGCACAACGTTGACGGACAACCCCGCGGTCGTCCTCAGGCGGAGAGGCAGGGATTCGAACCCTGGGTGGAGTTTAACCCCCACAACTGCTTAGCAGGCAGCCCCAATCGTCCACTCTGGCACCTCTCCGAATTTGGTCTGTTAAGGTCGGGCCGTCGCCCTCGCCATGCTGATCGAGCGGAGGGAGTGGGATTCGAACCCACGGTGACCTCTCAGCCACAACGGTTTTCAAGACCGTCGCCTTCGTCCGCTCGGCCATCCCTCCCGGGTCACCACGTGAGGACGAGTATACCACGCGGCGGCGGTTTGTCAACGCAGCCGGACGAACGGTTTGGCGCGCGGGGCCATCTTCCGGGAAGCCCGATGCGGCTCACGCGCCGGGCGGGGGCGTCGGACGCCGGGATCTGCAGCGTGTGGCGGTTCTGCGAGCTTCCCGGAAGTTGCCATGGGGCCGTGATCTGAGTACAATGGGGGTACCCGGTGCGGCGGGGTCAGGATGGGGGGGCTTGGCAGCGCCGATCACGTTAAAGGAGCCACCTATGACGACGGATCAACTTGAGCTGGTGACCGAGGAGGTGCCGGCGGAGGAGTTTGCCCCCGAGCCCGAGATCGCGCCGCAGACGATTGCGTTGGACGAGCCCTCGCTCTACTTCAACCGCGAGCTGAGCCTGCTGAAGTTCAACTACCGCGTGCTGGTCGAGGCCCTCGATGAGGGTCGCCATCCCCTTTTGGAGCGCGTCAAGTTCCTCTCGATTTTCTTCAACAACACCGACGAGTTCTTCATGGTGCGCGTCTCGGGCCTGCGGCGGCAGCTGGCCGCCGGCGTGGTCGAGGCACCCCCGGATGGGATGACGCCCGCCGAGCAGCTGGCAGCGATCCGGCGGGACATGCTGCCCATCTTTGAGGAGGCGATGGCCTGCTGGCGCGATGACCTGAAGCCCAAGCTCAGCGCCGCCGGGATCAACATCATGCGCTACCGCGATCTGAAGGGCAAGCAGCGGCGGCTGATGCGACGCCACTTCGAACGCGAGATCTTCCCGGTGCTCACGCCGCTGGCTTTCGATCCGGGCCACCCCTTCCCGCACATCTCCAACCTCAGCCTCAACCTCGCCGTCGTCATCGAGGGGCCGCTCAAGCGGCGCCGCTTCGCGCGTCTGAAGATCCCCGGCGTCTTCCCGCGCCTGCTGCGTATCCCCGAGGAGGACCGCGCCGAAAGCTATGAGACGCTGGGGCTCGACTCGGTCGTCGACACCAATTTCGTGTGGCTCGAGGATGTGATCATTGAGAACCTCGATATGCTCTTCCCGGGCATGGAGGTGATCGCGGCCTACCCCTTCCGGGTGACGCGCGACGCCGACCTCGAGATCGAGGAGGATGAGGCCTCCGATCTCCTGGCCTCGATCGAGGAGAGCGTCGGCTTGCGCCAGTTCGGCTCAGCGGTGCGCCTGGAGGTCGACCGGGCGATGCCGCGGGATATCCGTGACATCCTGCTGGATAACCTCGGGATCGCACCCTATCTGCTCTACACGGTGGAGGGGCCCATCGGTCTCTCGCAGATCATGCAGTTGGTTGATCTCAACCTCCCCGAACTCAAGGACCCGACCTTCATCCCCTATACGCCACGGTCGCTTTCCAGCGGCAAGAGCGTCTTCGCCGCCATCCGCCGCCGTCACAACATCCTGCTCTACCACCCCTACGACAGCTTCGCGCCGGTGGTCGATTTCCTGCTCGAGGCGGCGCGCGACCCGCAGGTGCTGGCGATCAAGCAGACGCTCTACCGGGTCGGCCCGAACGCGCCGGTCGTCTCGGCCCTGTTGGAGGCGCGCGAGAACGGCAAGCAGGTGGCGGTGCTGGTGGAGTTGAAGGCGCGCTTTGACGAGGAGAACAACATCGTCTGGGCCAAGGCGCTGGAGCGGGCCGGGGTGCACGTGATCTACGGCTTGGTGGGGCTGAAGACGCACGCGAAGCTCTGTATGGTGGTGCGGCGCGAGCACGATGGGATGGTGCGCTATGTGCACCTGGGCACAGGCAACTACAACGCGATGACCGCGCGGGTCTACACCGATCTGGGCTATTTCACGGCCGACCCGCAGATCGGGGCCGACGTGGCGGACCTCTTCAACGCCCTGACCGGCTACTCCCGCAAGCAGGAGTATCGCAAGCTGATCGTTGCCCCGGGCAATATGCGGGAGCGCATCATGGAGCTCATCGATCGGGAGATCGAGCAGCACCGGAGCTACGGCAATGGTTATCTGGCCTTCAAGATGAACCAGCTGGTCGACGAGGAGTCGATTCAGGCGCTCTATCGCGCCTCCCAGGCCGGTGTGAAGATCGACCTGCAGGTGCGCGGCACCTGCTGCATCCGCCCCGGGCTGCCCGGCATCAGCGAGACGATCACGGTCAGCTCCATCGTGGGGCGATTCCTGGAGCACCCGCGCATCTATTACTTCCACAACAACGGGAACGAGGAGATGCTGATCGGGAGCGCCGACCTGATGCCGCGCAACCTGGACCGGCGTGTGGAGACGTTGTTCCCGATCGAGGACGCGGCGCTCCTCCAGACGATCCGCGACAATATTCTGCAGGTGCACCTGCGGGACAATGAGCAGGCGTGGCAGCTGCAGTCCGACGGACGCTACGTGCGCCGCCGTCCCAGGACCGGGGAGGCGGCGCTCAACTCACAGATGTGGATGGTGGAGCATCGCGGCATCTGGGATCAGGAGGACCTTCGCCTCCACATTGAGCACGCGCCGGACTGAGGTGTCCGGCGCGTGGCAGCAAGCGGCGTGATCGCCGGCTACAGGTTGCTCTCGATCGCGTCCTTGAGCGCGGCGGTGACGGCGTCGATGGACTGATCCCCGTCGATGCCGACCAACACGCCCGTCTGTTCATAGTAGGCCACCAAGGGCTTGGTCTGGGCCTCGTAGACCTCAAGGCGCGTCCCTGCCGTCTCCTCGGTGTCGTCGTCGCGCTGATAGAGTTCGCCCCCGCACTTGTCGCAGACCCCGTCTACCTTGGGCGGCGCGAACTTCATATGATAGGAAGCGCCGCAGCTGCGGCAGAGGCGGCGTCCCGTCACGCGGGCGATCAGCTCGGGCCGGGGCACCCGGATGTCGAGGACGAGATCGATCTGGTGGCCGTGCTCGGCCAACGCCTTATCCAGCGCCTCGGCCTGGGCCACCGTGCGGGGGAAGCCGTCGAGCAGGGCCCCGCCGCTGCAATCGGGCTGCGAGAGACGATCGAGCACCATGGCGATCGTGATATCATCGGGGACCAGCTCGCCGCGGTCCATGTAGCCCTTGGCCTGGAGGCCGAGCTCGGTCCGGTTCTTGAGGTTGTAGCGGAAGAGGTCGCCGCTGGCGACGTGGGGCAGGTTCAGCTGCTCGTGAAGCCGGTCGGCCTGGGTCCCCTTGCCCGACGCCGGCGGGCCCATCAAAATAACGTAGGTGGGTTGATCTGGCATGCTGTCTCTCCTTGTCCTTGTGGTTGTCTGTGTGATCTCACGACGCGCCCTCGGCTTCGTCGTGTAGCGCAGCCGCGGCCTCGCGGACGGCGTCCGGCACGCCGGAGGCCTTGAAGGTCTCCCAGCTCTCCGGTACCCTGTGGCGGAGCTCCTCGATCTCGGCTTCGCGCGTGTGCAGATAGTCGTCGAGCGCGGTCGAGGGCGCCGCCGGCTCCTCACCGTCGACGCACGCGGCACTCCAAAGCGCGTGCTCCTGCTCTGGGGCCTCCCAGGTGCCGAAGTCGATCACCGACCGCAGGTGGTCGACGGCGACCCGGGCATCCTGAAGATCGCCCAACACGTCCTGCAGCACCTTGAGCGCCTCGATGGCGTCGGCTGCGGCGGGACCCAGCACGTCACGGAAGAACTCAAGGGTGTATCTGAAGCGCTTGAGGTCGATGCGCAGTGCGTGGTATTCGGCCAACGGCAGTCCGGCTTTGCCGACAGCGCGGTCGTGCTTCATCACCGTGTCCAGCCGCTCCTCGACGATCAGGGGCACCACCTCGGCGACCTGTCGCGGCTGCTTTTTGTCGGGCAGGCCCTCCTGGAGCGCTGTCCAGAAGCGGCGCTTGAACTTGGCATAGCGTTTGCTGCCCAGGTGGGCCAGCATGATGTTGCGGCGGCGGATGTACTCAACGTCCCAAACGCGAAAGAGGCGTGCGTAGGCGTTGGGATCCCTGCCCTGCTGCTCGAGAAAGTGAGCCGTCTTCTCCCTGAAGACGTCCATATCCCGCACCGCGCCCAGCGCATCGGCTGCCTCTGCGAGGCCCTTGCGGATCTTCTTCACCGCCTTCACATCGAAGTAGGGTTCGGCGATCCAGAAGGCTGTGCGCATCCGCCGCATAGCCACACGCATATCGTGGAGCTCCTCGGTGTCGACGCCCGCGTAGCTGCCCTGTTCGTGATCCTGCATCCGGATAAAGAGGGGGCGCAGGATCTTGCTCATCGCGGCGCCGAAGGTGTCGTGGGGCTTCACCTTGGCGCTGCCGGGTCCTCCGGGCCGGATGCGGCTCGCGAAGGCGAGGCCACGCTCGAATTTGGAGGTGGGTTGGGGGACCAGTCCGGGCAGTTGCTTGAGGGCGGCAAGGATCGGCGCCAGCTCCGCTTCGGTTCGCTGAG
Organism: uncultured Anaerolineales bacterium; assembly: GCA_964650935.1. Lineage (GTDB taxonomy): Bacteria > Chloroflexota > Anaerolineae > B4-G1 > SLSP01 > PWVB01. Next base: position 5,331 of record CAZYYC010000114.1, on the reverse strand, counting down.
GCGCCAGCTCGACCTCCAACTCGACGAACTGCTGGCGAGGGCCATCGCTGTGGATAACCTCGACGTTGTCCAGCGCCATCGTCGCGATCGCCGCCCCTTCATCGTCTAGGATCTGGCGTTCCTGCCGTTTCTGCTCGAGGGTGAGGAGGCAGAGGAGGGGCTCATCACCGAGGAGGGGCGCCACACGGCCCTGAAGCGCGGGCGGGAGCCAAACTTCGCGAGCCGGCTCGGGGTCGGGGGCGGAGGCTTCGATCTCCATCTCCTCGCGGTGGTGGATGCTGCCCTCAACGCCGCCCATGCTCTTCAGCGAGAAGAGGGTGCGATCGTTCTCGAGCCGCCTGCGCAGGGCGTATCCTCCTGCGAGAATGCGTTGGTCGTGGGTGTCGAAGTAGCGGTCGTGAAGGTGGAGTGTCTGACCCGTGGTGAGGCGATGGCCGGCGATTTGCTCCAAAGAGCGGATCGCGGCGCGGGTTGCCTCATTCAGGACCGAGTATTTCGCCTCGATTTCCATAGCGCTTATTCCACCTCGTTAGGATGGCTCGATACTACCGCCAGGGCACCCGCACTTGACCTCCCGGGAGGCTCGAAGGCCTGCTACGTTGTACTGATTCCGGTGTCCGATGCCTGCGCCGCGTTGGGTGGGGCTCCTCCAGCTTCCCGGAAGATAGCCCCCCCACGCTGGGAATTGATTGCCTTGATTATACCACGGCGTCGCCAGGACCCATGGTATACTCACCGTATGGTGACCCTTCGTGATCCGCTACCCGAGCCGCTCGATCACCTGATGTCCGGCTGGGTCCGAACGGGCCGGCTGGGCGCCGACGTACGCAGGTTCCTGGCGCATCATGGGTGCCGGCCGACCGCCGAGCACAGTCAGGCGGTCGTCGCGGTCGCGGAGCAGGCGGCGCGGCGCTTCGGAGCGCAGGTGGACGCGGTCGCAGCGGCAGCGTGGCTGCACGACGTCAGCGCCGTCATCCCCCGCGCTCAGCGGCTCGAGGCTGCCCTGGCCCTGGGTATCCCGGTGCTCGACGAGGAGCGAGCGGTGCCGATGATCCTGCATCAGAAGCTCTCCGCTGTGATGGCGGAGGCGCTCTTCGGCGTGCACGATGCCGACGTCCTGGCGGCGATCCGGTATCACACGACCCTCCATCCGTCTGCGGGGCTGCCGGCGAAGGTGGTCTTCGTGGCGGACAAGCTCGCGTGGGATCAGCCGGGTCGGCCGCCGTACGAGGCGGCGCTGTCGGCGGCGCTTGAGCGTTCGCCGGATGCTGCGGTCTGCGTCTATCTGGATTGGCTGTGGGAGGGGCGTGCGAGCCTGCCCGTGCTGCATCCCTGGATGGTCGCGGCGCGCGCGGCGTTTTGCAGCGGGGCGGGAGGGGGCGCGTGAGCTCCTTGGCGAAGGTCGGACCTGTGGTGGTGATCATCTCCGCCGATGTCGAATGGCAGGTTGCGCGTCCCGTGTTGGAGGAGCGTTATGTCTGCACGCCGGTCGCGTCGACGCCCTATGGCGAGGCCCTGGCGGGCCGTGTTGAGGGCGCCGGCGCCACGGACGTGGTGTTCACCCACGGTGGTTGGGGCAAGATCGCCGCCGCAGCCTCGGCCCAACATGCCATCGATCGGTGGTCGCCACGCCTGCTCGTCAACCTGGGTACCTGCGGTGGGTTCGAAGGGGCGATTGAGCGGGATACGGTCGTGCTTGCGGAGCGCACGCTGGTCTACGACATCATCGAGCAGATGAGCGATCAGGACGCGGCGCTCGCGCATTACGGGGTGACGTTCGACCTCTCGTGGCTTCGTGAGCCTTACCCGCACCCGGTCCACCGTGGGTTACTGCTCTCCGGCGATCGCGACCTGGTCGCCGAGGAGGTGCCTGAGCTGCGCCGGCGGTTCGGGGGCGTGGCGGGCGATTGGGAGTCGGGGGCGATCGCTCACGTGGCTGCGCGCAACGGGGTGCGCTGCCTGATCCTGCGGGGGGTGACCGACCTGGTGGGGCCCGACGGTGGCGAGGCCTATGATGGGACGCTGGTGTTCTTTCGTGAACGCGCCCGAGAGGTGATGGTGTCGCTGGTAGCGGCGCTGCCGGCGTGGCTTGCCTGTGTTGCGTGGTAGGCGCCGCAGAGAGACGCCCCACCGGGGCGTCTCTACGGAGATGGGTGGGTTTGAGTCCGCCCGTTGAGTGAGTATAATGGTAGATGAGTCTCCTACACGGGAGCATCGCGGTCACCGGATGAGAACCGCAACCGCCCAAGACGTACAGCTCAAGCCCTAGGGAGTGATAGTGTGGAGAAGCGAACGATCTACATAACGCAGTTTGATGTGGCACGTCTGCGAGAGCAGATGGTTGAGGCGCGGCGAACCGCAGGTTGGTCGGCGACGCACCTAGCGAAGCTCGATGCAGAGCTGAACCGCGGAACGATTGTCGATCCGACTGAGGTCCCGCCCGACGTGATCACGATGAACTCGCGCGTCAAACTGCTGGACTTGGACACGGGTGAGGAGATGATCTTCACGCTGGTCTTTCCCGCCGATGCCGATATCATGGCGTCGAAGATCTCCGTCCTGGCCCCGATCGGTACCGCTATGTTGGGCTATCGCGTGGGCGATAAGTTCACGTGGGAGGTACCCGACGGTGAGCGGACCCTGCAGGTGAAGGAGCTTCTCTACCAGCCGGAAGCCGCCGGCGACTACCACCTCTAGGTCATCGGTAGCACCCAATGGTGGGAACCTCGCGGTCTCACTTGCGGTCGTTAGTGGGTTGCGGTA
>CAZYYC010000114.1:0-2468 GCA_964650935.1 uncultured Anaerolineales bacterium | reverse complement strand
GCCGGCGCACCAGGCCCAGGCCGATTACGTGGCGCGCCAGCAGGCCTTCCTCGACGCTATGGTGGATCTTGCCTTCGTGAAGGACGCCGACTTCCGCTATGTGATGGTCAACGAGGCCAACTGCACGTTCTTCGGGCTCTCCGGGGACGAGATCCTCGGCAAGACCGACTTCGAGCTGATGGCGGAGCCGGCGGCACGTACCTGCCGTCGCACGGACGAGCGCGCGCTGCGTGAGGACAGGATGATCGTGAGTGTCGAGGCGGCGGAGGGGCGGGTCTTCGAGTCGCGCAAGTTCCCGGTTCCGCTGCACGGTGGACGCGGCGTGGGTGGCGTGATCCGTGACATCACGTTGGAGCGGCGCGCCGAGGCCGCGTTGCAGCAGAGCGAGGCACGTCTGCGCAGCCTGGTGCGCATCCTTCAGACGCCCAGCGAGTCGGCGCGTGAGCTGCTGGACACGGCGCTTAACGAGGCGGTGGAGCTGACCGAGAGCCGGTTCGGCTATATCTATCGCTACGACGAGGAGCGTGAGACGTTCGAGATCAACACCTGGTCGAGCAGCGTGATGCCCGAGTGTGACGTTGAGGGGCCCCCGGAGATCTACGAACTGGCGAAGACGGGGATCTGGGGCGAGGTCGTCCGCCGGCGAAAGCCCATCATCGTCAACGATTTCCAGGCGCCGCATCCCCTCAAGCGCGGCTACCCGCGGGGGCATGTGGAGCTGGAGAGTTTCATGTCGATCCCTGTGCTCCGAGGTGAGCGCATCGTGGCGGTGGTGGGGATGGGCAACAAGGCTGCGGACTACACCGAGGCGGACGTGCTGCAGTTGACGTTGTTGATGGACGGGGTCTGGAACGTCGTCGAGCGGCTGGAGGCTGAGGCTACAGCGCGCCAGGAGCGCGATAACCTGACCGCAGCGCTGGCTGCGGCCCCGGTCGCGATGTTGGTGTTCGATGAGGATGAGCGGCTGTCCTACGCCAACCCGGCGGCGGCGGAGCTCTTCGGGCGGCGCGCAGGTGACCTCGAGGGCCGGCGATGCGGCGACTTCATCGGGTGTGCGCTTCGCTATCGGGATCCCCGCGGCTGCGGTCACACCGACGCCTGCGCTGACTGTCGACTCGATCAGGCGATCAAGGCGACGCTGGCGGGCGATGAGGGCGTCGGCGGCGACGCGCTCCTGCAGCGCGACACGCCCGACGAGCCCAAGTGGGTGACCTACCGGGTGAACTCCGTGATGCTCGATCGCCGGCGCGGTGCCGTGATGGCGCTCAACGACATCACCCCGCGCAAGCTCGCTCAGGAGGCGCTGCTGCAGGAGCGCCGGCTGCTGCGCACGGTCATCGATAATCTGCCCGACTCGGTCTATGCCAAGGATCACCTGGGCCGCAAGACCTTGGCCAACCGCATGGACCTCGAGTACATGGGGGTCGACTCAGAGGCCGAGGTGTTGGGCAAGACAGATATGGAGCTCTTCCCGTCCGAGTTCGCCGAGGGGTTGATGGCGGATGATCGGCAGGTGCTGCAGACGGGAATGCCGGTTCGCGACCGCGAGGAGATCGTCGTCGACCGCGGCGGGCAGACACGGTGGCTGTTGACCTCCAAGTTCCCGCTCAAGGATGCTGCGGGTAAGGTCGTGGGCCTGGTAGGCACGGGGCACGACGTCACACAGCACCGCCGCTCCGAGGCCGAGCGGCAGCGGTTGCTCACGCAGATTCAGGCGCAGGCGCGCCAGCTCCGGCAGATCCTCGAGACGGTGCCCCAAGGGGTGCTGCTGCTCGACGATGAAGGCCACGTGCTGTTAGCCAACTCCACCGCCGAGCGCGCCTGTGCGCTGTTGGCTCAGGGCGCCGGTGAGCGACTCTCCACGTTGGGTGATCGTGACCTCGCTGAGTTACTGACCTCGCCGCCCAAGGGGCTGTGGCACGAGGTGCGGTCGGGTGAGATGATCTATGAGGTGATCGCGCGACCGATTCGAGACGAGGTGACGTCGGCCCGCGGGCGCTGGGTGATGGTGATCAACGACGCCACGGAGGAGCGCCGCGTACGCGACCACCTGCAGCAGCAGGATCGCCTGGCGGCTGTCGGGCAACTCGCCGCGGGCGTCGCGCACGACTTCAACAACATCATGGCGGTGATCATCCTCTACGCGAGGATGACCGAGGCGGCTCACGGCCTCTCATCCCTTGAACGCGAGCGGCTGGTTGCGATCAACCAACAGGCCTATCATGCGACCAAGCTGATCGAGCAATTGCTCGACTTCAGTCGCAGCTCGGTCATGGAGCGCCGCCCGGTGGACCTGCTGACGCTGCTGGAGGAGCACGCTCAGCTGCTGAAGCGCACGCTGCCCGAGTCCATCACCATCTCGATCGTCTCGGGTGAGGACGACTCCACGGTCCTAGGTGATGTGACGCGCCTTCAGCAGGCGTTGCTCAACCTGGCGATCAACGCGCGCGACGCGATGCCGGAGGGGG
>CAZYYC010000113.1:0-12687 GCA_964650935.1 uncultured Anaerolineales bacterium | reverse complement strand
CCCTGGCCCGGAACGCTCTACCAGAGCGATCAGAACTTCAACACGCTCGCCTGGTCAGAGGAGTCCGGAGTCTTCCGCGTCGCACTCGATTTCGATACGAGCCTCCGCAACTACCCCTTCCGCTGGGGCATCGGGCAGCCCGGCGTCGACTTGGTGGAGATCGACGGCAACTGGTACCTCCCCCCCAGGGCGCGCTCGCTGGTCACCGGGTGCCTCCAGATCGTCGACGTACCGGTTCGCAACCCCCTCTACTACTGGGCCGGCCTCATTCACGAGGACGTCCAGATCGCCGCGGTCAACAACCGTGTCAACCCGAACTACGTCCAGATCTGGGAACCCTGAGCGAGGTCGAGCGCATAGTGTCAGCCCTATCGGTCGGACCTGAGCTCGCCATCATCATCGTCACGTGGAATGTCCGTCACCATCTGGCACGCTGCCTGGACAGCCTGCGCCACGCGTGCCGACAGGATGGCGTCGAAGCCGCCGTCTGGGTCGTCGATAACGCCTCGACGGACGACACGCTGCAGCTGGTGCGCGACGCCTATCCCTGGGTCCATCTCATCACCAACGACGACAACCTCGGCTATGTTGCCGCCAACAACCTCGCCATCGACCTGGTCCTGGCGCGCGCACCCTGGCTATGGCTGCTCAACCCGGACACCGTGGTCCCTCCGGGTGCGATCCGGAAGTTGCTGGACTTCACAGCTGATCACCCACGAGCCGGCCTGGTGGGCCCCAAACTCCTGAATCCCGATGGCACGCTTCAAGAGTGTGCCTTTCGCTTCCCCGGCCTCTCGCAGGCGTTCTTCTCGCTGGGACTGATGCCGCCGCGCCTCTACTACACGGCCCTCAATGGACGCTACCCCCGCGAGGCATTCAGCCAAACCACGCCGTTCCGCATCGATCATCCGCTGGGGGCAGCCATGCTGGTGAGAAGCACAGCCGTCCGCGAGGTTGGCGCGCTCGATCCCGGCTTCTTCATGTACTGCGAGGAGATCGACTGGGCATGGCGCCTCAACGACGCCGGCTGGGAATGCTGGCTCGTGCCCGACGCGGAGGTCCTCCACGTCGGCGGGGCCAGCTCGCAGCAGGCCAAACCTGAGACCACCCGCTACCTGTGGGAGAGTCGAGCCCATCTGTATCGCAAGCACCGGAGCCGCGCCACCCGGAGCATCGTCGGCCTGGCGGTGCGCACGGTCTTCGCGCGTCGCCGTCACCAGACGGAGAATCCGGCGTGGATCGCGGCCTATGACGCCATTCTGAGGGCCTGGACATGACCACGCTCAAGGCGGTCATCCTCACCTTCAACGAGGCACGACACATTCAAGCATGTATCGAGAGCGTCGCATGGGCTGACGAGGTCGTGGTTCTGGACTCCTTCAGCAACGACGCCACCGTGAAGCTGGCCCGCACGTCCGGCGCGACGGTGCTCCAGCGGCCCTGGCAGAACTACGCCCACAACCGCAACCTCGCCCTGGAAGCCGTCGACGCCGATTGGATCCTCTTCGTCGATGCGGACGAACGTGCCACGCCCGATCTGGCTACCGAAGCGCGCAGCGTTATCGAGAGAGAGCAGCACGCCGGCTGGTGGATCCCGCGCCACAACTTCATCTTTGGCCATCGAATGCGCGCGACCGGTTGGTATCCCGATTGTCAACTACGCCTGCTACGCCGCGATGCCGCCCGCTACGACCCGCAGCGCGCCGTGCACGAACTGGTCATCCTTGAGGGCACAGCGGGCACGCTGACCTCGCACCTCATTCACTACAACTACGAGACCTTGCGGCAGTTTGTCGAGAAACAGCGGCGTTACCTGGCCTATGACGTCGGCGTGCTCGATGACGCCGGCGTGGTGCCGCGGGCCTATACCCCCTACTCACAGGCCCTCCGCCACGTGTGGTGGCGCTTCGTAACCCTCCAGGGGTGGCGAGACACGGTCTGGGGCCTCCTGCTGAGCCTGCTGATGGGCTACTACGAGATGCAGAAGTATCGCCGGCTTCGGCAGAACCGGCGAGGGCCCCGATCACCGCGCCCGCACAAGGATGCGACATGAACCCACGGCGCAGGCTGATCCTCGTCGCTGGTCTCGCTATCGCGGGAGTGAGCCTGCTGGCGGTGTCCTATCGCGTGAATCCTCGCCCACCGGCCACGGTCCTAAGTGAGGCCACGCCCACGCCCGACCTCGCTCCGAGGCCATCGCCCACATGGGGAGCGATGCCGACACGGGCTGCGGCGCAGGTCTTCGCCCCTGATCTGCAGCCGCTGCGCCAGGCGCTCCTGGTCGGCGACCTGGGGGCCGCGGAGCTGATGTGGGAGGCGCTGGAGGCGACCGAAGCCGGCGACACGTACGAGGCGCAGCTGGTCGGAGCCCGTCTGGCCCTGCAGCTGCAGGACTACGCATCCGCCGAGGCGCGCGCCTGGCGAGCGATCCGCTTGGCGCCGCAGGACGCCCTCGGATGGTCTCTCTTGGGGGTCACGCTCAGGCGCTCAGGTGACGTCGCCTATGCCGACCACGTGCTGGAAATCGCCGAGACGCTGGATCCCGACCTATCCCCAGACCTCTTCGACGAGCGCTGGCGGATCGCCGTGGCACGCCGCGACGGCACTCGACTGCTGCAGCTTGCCGAGAGCTACGTCACCCATCATCCGGATAGCCCGTTGGCCCCGCACTATCAGGGTACGGCCCTGCTCGCTACCGGTGAGGGACTCGGCGCGATCAACGTGCTGGTGGAGGCCCTTCGCGAAGACGGGTCGGCACCCGCCCTCGTCTGGTACACACTCGGCGAGGCCTACCTGACGCAGAACGCCTATAGGGAAGCCGCGACGTGTCTGGAGGTCGCGGCGAGCAAACTCGCGGCAGGGGACTCGACCCTACGCTACGTGACGACTGAGCCCCTCGACATGCTGAACGAGCGGCTCGCGCGGGCCTATCTGTTCACCGAGCGCTGCGCCGAGGCAGAAAGTCTCTTCCGGCGTCTCGTGCCGCTGCAGCCCGAGCTCGAGACCTGGATCGAGCGAGCCGTCGTCTGCCAGACACCCACGCCGACCCTCACCCCGTGGATTCTGCCCCCGGTCACGCTCACACCTAGCTACTGACAGAGCGCAGCCCCCATGCGCTCGCACGCCTGAGGGCCACGCCCGCCCATCCGTCACTCTGCGCCCGCTGCCGCTGAGGCCAGGCGCTCCTCGACGCCGTAGACCCGCTCACGGTCGCGCCTGAATTGCCGCGTATAGAGGTCGTAGTAGCGTCCCCTTACTCGAATCAGCTCCTCGTGAGAGCCCATCTCGACGATACGACCTGCGTCGATGAGCAGGATCCGGTCGGCCCGCTTGATCGTCGATAGCCGGTGGGCGATGATGAAACTCGTCCGACCTGCCATCACCGCATCCATACCACGCTGGATCAGTGCCTCGGTCACGGTATCGACCGAACTGGTCGCCTCGTCAAGGATCAGGATGTCGGGAGCCGCCAACATCGCCCGTGCGATGCTCAGCAGCTGCTTCTGCCCCACGCTGAGCAGGTTGCCGCCCTCCCCCACCTCCTCGTCGTAGCCGCGATCCATAGCCACGATGAAATCGTGCGCGTGAGCCAACTTCGCCGCCGCCTCGACCTCCTCGTCCGTCGCGCCCAGCCGCCCGTAGCGGATGTTCTCGCGGATCGTCCCCGAGAAGAGATGTGGCGTCTGGAGCACCATCCCGATGCGCGACTGCAGAGCATGCTGGGTCAGCTCGGTGTAGTCGCGACCGTCGATGCGTACCACACCCTCCGTCGGCTCGTAGAACCGGCAGACGAGGTTCACGATCGTGGACTTGCCCCCACCCGTCGGCCCCACGATGGCGATATGCTCGCCCGGGGCCACGTGCAGGTTGAAGTCCTCCAGCACTTTCTGGCCTTCCCCATAGCGGAACGCGACGCCCTCAAAGGTGACGCCGCCACCGATGCGCTCAACCTCTACCGCACCCTCACGATCGACGATGTCGGGCTGGGTATCGATCAGCGAGAAGATGCGCTCCGCTGAAGCGATCGAGCGCTGCATCTCAGCGTAGACTCGAGCCATATCCTGGATCGGCCACATGATGAACATCAGATAGCTCAGGAAGGCCTGGATACCGCCGATCGTCATGCCCGCCACTTCAACGCTCAGGCCACCGTACCACACCACCGCGCCCGTGCCCAGCGCCCCAACCACCTGAATCACCGGCAGAAAGAGCGCCGACAGCCACGCGGCCCGATATGCCGCCCGGTACATCGTCGATGTCTTGTCACCGAACTCGTCGGCGTTGCGGCGCTCACGTACCATTGCCTTGGCCACGCGCACGCCGCTGATCATCTCATTATAGGCGCCGGTGATGATGGAGTTCTGCTTGCGTACCTCACGATACTGCAGCAGGATCCGCTGTCTGAACCAGAAGGCCAAGCCGATCATCAGGGGCACGATCGCGATGACAATCAGGCTCAGCCGGGCGTTGATCGACACCATGAACGCGATCGAGGTCACGATGTTCAGCACAGCCCACGTGCTATCGACCAGCCCCCACGTCACCAGCTCCGCGATCCGTTCGGAGTCCGAGGTAACGCGCGACATAATCCACCCGACGGGCGTCTTGTCGAAGTACGAGAACGACAGCTCCTGCAGATGGTTGAAGAGCTTCTTGCGCATATCGTACTGCACCCGCTCGCCCAGAAAGCCGGCGAGCACGATGAAACCGAAGACCGTCACCGCCTGGATCATCGCCAGCAGTCCGTAGCGCGTCAGCAGCTGTACGAGGAGCGCCTGGTTCCCCGCGAGGATGCCGTCGTCGACGATCTGCTTGCTCAGGTACGTGAAGTAACTGTCGAGCACCGACGTCCCGGCGATCAACAGCACCAGCCCCAGGGCCCAGTGCCAGTACGGTCGCACCTGGAGCATCATCCGCAGCACCAGGCGCCCATTGAACTTCGTCGTGAAATCTTCCTCTTCGAATTCGTGGCTCATCTCTACCACCCACACTCAAGAACCGGAACCGTGTCAGCTGCCGGCTCCCTGCACGCGAGCTCCTCCTGGACCTCTTCCTCGATCCGCGACTGAATGTCGTAGATCTCACGGTAGAGCCCGGGCTGAGCGATCAACTCCCCGTGTGTGCCCGATTGCACCACACGACCCTTGTCAAGCACCAGGATCAGGTCTGCGTCCATCAGCGTCTGGATCCTGTGCGCCACGATGAAACTCGTGCGATCCGCCATCAACGTATCCAGCGCCGTCCGGATCTGCTCCTCAGTCTCCGTATCCACCGACGAAGTCGCATCATCCAGCACCAGGATACGCGGGTCCTTCAGCAGCGCCCGTGCGACCGCTACCCGCTGACGTTGACCACCGGATAGCGTAACACCCTTCTCACCCACGACGGTGTCATAGCCCTCGGGGAAGGTGAGGATGATATCGTGAATCGCCGACGCCTTGGCTGCGGCTTCGATCTCGTCGTTGGTGACCTCACCCGAGGCCCCGTAGGCGATGTTCTCCCGAATGCTGCGGGAGAAGAGGAACGGCTCCTGTTCGACGATCCCGATCGCGCGACGCAGCACAGAGCGCGGATAGGCGCTGAGCTCAACGCCATCGAGCGTGATCCTGCCGTCCTGATAGTCATAGAAGCGCAGCAGCAGATTGATGATGCTCGTCTTGCCCGATCCGGTCGAGCCCAGCAGCGCAACCACCTGGCCCGGCTCACAGCGGAACGAGATGTCGTGCAGCACCTCGACAGGCGCGTGCTTCTCCGGAGCCGACGCCGCCTCGGTCTCGGACTCCGTCACCTGCTTACGTCGCTTTCGCTTTTTCTCCGTCTTGCCGCGCTCTTCCAGCACCGTGCGTGGCTCATACGAGAAGCTGACGCGGTCAAAGACCACCTCACCCCGAATCTGCACATCGTCCGACACACTCCCCTCGACCAGGTCCTCGCGATCCTCGCGGATTACATCAGCCAGCCGCTGGTACGACACCAGCCCGGTCGAGATCTGCACGATCAATCGCCCCAGGTTGCGGATCGGCCAGATAATCCATGCCACCATACCCATCGCGGCGATGTAAGCCCCCACGGTGATCTCGCCACGCAGCGCCATCATGGCCCCCACCGCCATCGACACCACCATCTGCGCCGAACACAGCGTATCCGACACGGGCCAGTACAGCGAGTGCATCACCGTGAGCTTGCGTCCGCGCCGGTACTTATCCAGGTTCTCTCGATCGAACTTCTTCTGTTCGTAATCTTGACGCGCGAAGGCACGTACGACGCGTACGCCGGTCAGGTTCTCCTGCAGGACCGTCGAGAGCTTCGCTTCCTGTTCCTGATAGGCCTCATAGGCCTGCGTCACCCGACCGAAGAAGAAGTACGACATCACGACGACCACCGGCATCACCACGATCGACATGAGCGCCAGTCGCGGGCTGAGCTGCAGCAGCATGACCAGGTTGACGACGAACAACGCGACGATCCGCCCGATGCCCAGTGCCTGATCGGCGTAGAAGCGTCGCACAGCATCGACATCGGATGTGGCACGCTGGATCAACTCACCCGTCTTGACGTAGTCGTGGAACCCGAACGGCAGGCGCTGGATGTGATTGAATAGGTAGTTGCGCATCCGCAACGTGACGCCTTCGGCAGTCCTGGCCGACCACGTGCCACGTAGGTAGGCGAAAGCCCCCTCGATGGCGGCCAGACCCACGAACGCAGCGGCTATCCACGGCAACTGATGCAGAGCCGCCGGTTGGCCGATCACCCGGTCGACGGTGTGCTCAACCAAACGGAAGTAGAGAGTTCTGGAGAAAGCCCCCACCGCCACGGCGATCAGCGCGCCCAGGTAGATCAGGCGATAGCCGCGCATCAGGCGATAGAGACCCATGACGCGACGCTTCGACAGCGTCGTCTTGAGATCCATCTCTTTCTGGTCAACCACGTGTTTCTTGTCTAGTGACATCGTCTCGTGTCCTCATTCTCTGGTGGCTGCTCGGACGCTGCCGAGCCGGCCCTGCGGTCCGCTCGCATCGCGGTCTCCCCCACCCTGCCAGAGACGCAAAACGAGCGGGGCTCTCGCACATACGTTCGTGAGCACATCGGTGCTCACGCAGATCTGGTGCGTCTGACCCGCTCGCCGGTAGGTATCGCAGCGCTTCGCCTTCTTGCCTGGCGCACCTACAAGGGGCACCTGCTGCCCCGCACCACGGCAAGGATCGTTGGGCGAAAGCGCTCTACCCCGGCGGCTCTAGGTCGGTGACGCTACGCAGACGTACACAGCAGATCATCATCCGGCTCTCTTGTAGGGCCCTGTCCTGACGCGTTGTCATATCTTCCTCCTCTGCTTACGTTCAGCCGCCGCGGAGTGCCTTTGAGTGAATCGCCACGGCCCCGCCATCATAGCACGAACGGGAGAAAACGCAAATCTTCAGCCGGCCCTTTGATATTCTTAAGTTGGGGTGAATAATTACAAGTCCCTCCCACCTCGGTCGGGCGCAACCCTCGGCTTTCCGTCTGACCCGATTCGGCTATACTCATCCCAGGCACAGGCTCGTAGTCACCCAGGGACAGAGGTTACCAACACATGGCCACACGCAAGAGCCACAACAGCGACCGCGTCTTCCGCCTCATCGGCATAGGTGCAGCTCTGCTCCTCGTGCTCGCCTTCTCACCACCCGTAGCTCACGTCTACACCGAGGTCCTCTGGTTCGAAAGCCTGGGGCGCCTGGCGGTCTTCGCCCGTCGCATCACGGCGGCAGCGACCCTTGCCGGGATCACAGCCGTCATCAGTATCGCCTTCCTCCTGCTCAACTGGTCGCTTCTACCCCACTGGATCGCTCCCAAGGGCCGCCTCGTCGGCACCTTACCCTTCAGAGTCCCCAGACCCACCAAGGATCGCGGGCAGTCCCCCCAGATTGAGATCTCCACCCGGCCCCTGCGGCTCGCCTTTACGGTGGCGGCAGTCATCCTGGGCCTACTCATCGGGATTTCGCTCCTCGGGCAGTGGGACACCTATCTTCTGGCCCGTGAGGGCGCCGATTTCGGCCGGGTCGATCCCATCTTTGGCCGCGACATCGGCTTCTACGTGTTCCGCCTCCCATGGTATCGCGTCACCCTGGGGATCGCCCAAGGCCTCACCGCCCTGGCCCTGATCGGCGTGGTCGTCCGCCTCGTGCTCTTCGGTCAGCTCGCGAATCGTGGCGCGACGGCCCACCTCTCACTCCTCGGCGCCCTCTTGCTCTCCTTCATCGGCGCCGGTAGGCTGTTGAGCCGCCACGGTCTGCTTCTGTCAAACGGTGGGGTCATCTTCGGCGCCGGCTACACCGACATCCACGCGCGCCTGCCCCTCTACACCGTCGAGGCGGTGCTCTTCTTCGTCGCTGCCGGCCTTCTCGTCGTGAATCTATTCGCGCGCCAGTGGAAGCTGCTGGTCGGGATCGGCCTCTTCTGGGTCGCGCTCACCCTCGTCGGTCCGCTCTATCCCTCCTTTGTGCAGCAGATCAGCGTCGAGCCCAATGAGTTCATCATGGAACGCCCCTACATTGAGCACAACATCGAGCACACCCGCTACGCCTACGGCCTCGATCGCATCGTCGAGTATGACTACGCGACAACGGGAGAGCTCACCCTGCAGGATCTCGAGGCCCACGCTGACGTGCTCGCCAACGTCCGTCTGTGGGATTACCGCCCGCTACTGCGCACCTACGGTCAACTCCAAGAATTCCGGCTCTACTACAGCTTCAGCAGCGTCGATGTCGATCGCTACCAACTTGATGGGCGGCTGACCCAGGTCATGCTCGCCGTCCGCGAGCTCGACGTCGACGAGCTCGCGGAGCAGGCCCAGACCTGGATCAACCGCCATCTCATCTTCACCCACGGCTACGGGCTGGCCATGAGCTCCGCCAACGAGGTCACGCCGGACGGACTTCCCAGGCTCCTCGTGCGCGACGTACCACCGGTCAGCGAGCACCCCGAGCTCCGGATCGACCGGCCCGAGATCTACTTCGGTGAACTCACCCAGGCCTACGCGCTGGTGAATGCGGCCGAGGATGAGTTCAACTACCCCCAGGGAGACCGCAACGCCTACACGCGGTACACGGGCCCCGACGGGGTGCGCCTCGGCACCCTCCTGCGCCGCGCTCTGCTGGCGAGCCGCTTCGGCAGTCCGCAATTGCTGCTCTCCTCGGCGCTATCCGCCGACAGCCGCATTCTCTACCACCGCACCGTCCGTGAGCGCGCCGAGGCCCTCGCGCCGATGCTCCGCTATGATGGCGATCCCTATCCCGTCATCGTGGACGGTCGCATCGTGTGGATCCTCGATGCCTTCACCTGGACGGGCAACTATCCCTACGCTCAGCCCACCGGCACGTTAAACTACATCCGCAACAGCGTGAAGGTCACGGTCGACGCGTATACCGGCGAGATCCACTTCTATCTGATAGACGCCACCGATCCGATCGCAGCAGCCTACGCGCGCATCTTCCCGACACTCTTCGAGCCGCTGTCGGCGATGCCCGAGTCACTCAGAGGGCACTGGCGCTATCCGGAGGCCCTCTATCTGGTGCAGGCCGAGCTCTACGCGACCTACCATATGCGCGATCCGCAGGTCTTCTATAACCGTGAGGACCTCTGGGATGTGCCCCAAGAGCTCGTGGAGACGTCGCAGCAGGCCATGGAACCCTACTACGTGACGATGCGCCTGCCCGACTCGGAGCGCCTGGAGTTCCTGCTCATTCGGCCCTATGTGCCCAAAGAGCGTCAGAACATGGTGGCGTGGCTCTACGCACATTGCGACGGAGATCGCTATGGTGAGCTCGGCATCTTCAAGCTGTCCAAGGACCGTCTGATCTACGGACCGCTGCAGATCGAGGGGCGCATCGACCAGGACCCGGTCATCTCGCAGCAGTTGGCGCTCTGGAATCAGCGAGGCTCGCACATCCTGCGCGGCAACCTGCTCGTCATCCCGATCGACAACGCCTTCCTCTACGTCGAGCCGCTCTACCTTGAGGCTCAGGCGAGCCAGCTCCCCGAGCTGGCCCGCGTCGTCGCCGCCTATGGCGATCGCGTCACCATGGCGCCCACCCTCGATGAGGCCCTGATCGACCTCTTCGGAGGGGCGCCGCGCCCCTCGTCGGACAGCCCTGGTGACCGGCCCGCGGATTCGGTGCTCGGTGCACTAGCGGCTGAAGCGTGGCAGCACTTCCAGGCCGCGCAGGACTGCCTCAGCCGGGGCGATTGGGTCTGCTACGGCGAAGAGCAGGCCGCCTTGGAGGCGATTCTGCACACGATGGCCGGCGATGGAGGCTCACCGTGATCCCGCAGGTGCGCCTGAGGAAAGGTCGAGACGCCGCGGTCCGGCGGCGCCATCCATGGATCTTCTCCGGCGGCATCGCCTCGGTTGAGGGCAACCCGCCGGCAGGTGCGCTGGTTGCCGTCCTGAGCGCCGGCGGTGACTTCCTGGCATGGGGACATGTCAGCCCCGATTCACAGATTCGCGTCCGCCTCTTCTCGTGGGAGGAGGCCGAGGACGTCGACGCCCCGGACGCCTGGCGCATGCGTCTCTCGCACGCCCTAGCTCTGCGCGAGCACCTCGACCGCGATCCACAGACCACGGCCTATCGTCTGGTCAACGCCGAGTCAGACGGGCCCCCCGGTCTGATCGTCGACCGTTACGGGGATGTCCTCGTCATCCAGCTTCTGACCGCCGGCGCCGACGCGCGCCGAGAGCTATTCGCCGACCTCCTGTGGGATCTCTGCGGTCCGCGTACCCTCTACGAGCGCAGCGACGTCGACGTCCGCGAGCAGGAGGGCCTTGAGGGGCGCGCCGGGCTGCTCCGTGGCGATCCCCCGCCGGCACGTGTTGAGATCCTCGAGCACGGGGCCCGGTATGGGATCGATGTCGGCGCGGGCCACAAGACCGGCTTCTATCTCGACCAGCGGGAGAACCGCCGGCGGTTCGGTCAAGCTGTGGCCCATCTCGCCTTAGGTGGCGAGGCACAGATGCTGAACGTCTTTGCCTACACCGGAGGCTTTACAGTCGCTGGGCTGCGCCACGGCATAGGGAGAGCCGTCAACGTCGACAGCTCAGCGGACGCGCTCGATCTCGGGCGCGAGAACCTGCGCCTCAACGACCTGGATCCGGCACGCGTCGAGGATGTTATCGGCGACGCCTTCGAGGTCCTACGTCGGCTCAGGCGTCAGGGCCGGCGCTTCGACGCCATCGTGCTCGACCCTCCGAAGTTCGCCTTCACTCAGCGCGACATCAAGCGCGCCGCGCGTGGCTACAAGGACATCAACATGCAGGCGTTCCATCTGCTCAAGCCGGGCGGTCTGCTCTTTACCTTCTCGTGTTCAGGCGCGGTCTCGGCGGACCTCTTTCAGAAGATCGTCTTCGGCGCCGCCCTGGATGCCGGTCGCGATGCCCAGATCATCGGGCACCTCTCCCAGAGCGCCGATCATCCCGTAGCCCTCACCTTCCCCGAAGCGGCATATCTCAAGGGCCTCATCTGTCGCGCGATGCCATAGCCGTCGAGGCCCACACACAGGAGTCGGTTGTATGAACCCTTTCAAGATCATCGGCAAGGCCACCGTCGCCTTCTACGAAGAGTTGTTCTTCTATTTCATCCTGGGTATGGGCCACATCCTCAGCTGGTTGCTCATCCTGCCCGGTCCCTTCCTCCTCGCCGGGGTCTACACCATTGGGCAGAAAGCGGTGCGCGGGCTGGGCGTCAAGTGGAACCTCATCTGGGAGGGGATCAAGGAGTTCGGCCTGCGCTCCCTACTCCTCTTCTTCGTCGTCCTCTTTGGCTACGTTGTCATCGCCGTCAATCTCTGGTTCTACAACGCACCTGACGTGTCACCCTTCCCACGAGCGGTCGCAGCCTGGACCACGCCACTCTTCGTTGCGCTCGCCCTGCTCTGGACGGGGATCACCTTCTACGCTCAGGCCTTCCTGATGGAGCTCGAGGAGCCGACGTTGGGCATGGCCCTGCGCAACAGCCTCTTTCTAACGCTGCTCAAGCCATTTCACACACTTCTCTTCGTGGTGGTCTCGCTTGTGATCCTCGTGCTCTCCATCGGCTTCCCGGTGCTGCTGATCTTCTCACCGGGGCTCCTCTCAGCGTTGGCCCTGACGGCTGTGCGCACCCTCGTCACCGGCCTTGCCGAGAAGCTCGCCGCTGAGGAGGAGGAGACTGATGAGACCGGCGAGGGTGAGTAGCACACCACAATGACAGGCGACACCTCAGCTGGTGACGACCACGCCCCGTACTGCTATCCCTACCCACGCCCGGCACTCACCGTCGACATCGTTGTCCTGAGGTCGGCACAGGAGCCCTCCCTGCCGCAGCTTGCCTTCGACCACGCCGCCATCATCTCGGCAGCGCTGGCCCTACAATCCCGCGGTCGCTAGCCCTCGCCGCGCTGGCGCGCGGCCTCGAAGAGGAGGATCCCCGCGGCAACCGCCGCATTAAGCGACTCCACGCCTCGCCGCATCGGGATCTGCACGCACGCCGCGGCGTCCCGCGCCTCACCGCCTGCGCCTGCGGCTTCGCCGCCGATGATCAACGCCACGTCACCTCGCCAGTCAACGGCATGATAGGCTTGTCCCCGCCCTGCTTCGGCGAGCCAGACGTCGGCGCACGCCACAGCTGACCCGATCGCGTCCCACCCCACCGTCCTGATCGACAGGTGGAAGTGGGC
>CAZYYC010000112.1:12378-12687 GCA_964650935.1 uncultured Anaerolineales bacterium | reverse complement strand
TCTGCAGGTCGAGGATCACCAGAGCCGGCTTCTCGTGGCGCACCGCGTAGAGCGCCTCCTCACCGTTGTAGGCCGCTGCAACGCGATAGCCCGCCTGCTCCAGGTAACCCCGCAGCACGCGCACAATCTGCGGTTCATCGTCGACTACCAGGATGGTCCCGTTCACAGCGCTAGCCCCCCTCTCGTCTCATCATCGTGACCCCATTATAGGCGATTGTCGCCATCGGACCGAGCGTCGTGCCGAACCGGGCTGCATAAGAAGTGGCGCGCGGGCGGGTGTACGCGCGCCCCACCAGCACCCGAGTCGAT
>CAZYYC010000112.1:0-12368 GCA_964650935.1 uncultured Anaerolineales bacterium | reverse complement strand
CGGGGCTTATTATTTTGGGGCGTGGGGAGGTTTGCCCGCCCGCCACACGATCACGCTCGTCTATGCTAGACGTCAGATCTACAGGTTGGGGCAGTCGCAGTCACCATCGCAGGTGCCGCGTTGCATCCCCCGACCCTGACCGTTACCGCCGCGGAAGCCCGCGCCATCCTGAGGGCGTGCCCCCTCGAGGGCATAGCCGTTCCCGGCACCCCGCGGCGTGTGAACAGCCTCGGTGCGCTCCAACAGGTCGGCGCTCATCCGGTCCAACATCTCATCGGCCTGCTCCTGGGTCAGCCGCCCCTCGGCTACAGCCTGCGCCAGCGCCTCGCTGCGCGCTGCGATCATCTCATCGACGATGGCCTGCGGATCTGCCAGATCGGCAAAGGTCTTCCCATCCCGCAGCGCCGCGATCACATCCGCGACCTCCATACCGGTGACCTGCGCCGTCGCATCGACCATAGAGACACCGCCGGTGAGCAGGCCACCGCGCCGAACCCCTCGGTTGGCGAAGCCCCCACCGACCATCATCCCCGGTCGCGCTGCACCATCGGGAGGGTTCCCTTCTTGGGCACCCACCACCAACGGAAACGCCATCGCCAGCAAAGCCACCAACATCACCACAGGTAACGCCTTCTTCAGCATCAAGAACCTCCTTGTTCACTAAGCTGCTCAGAGTGTAACCGAGGCATGTGAAGATTTGATGAAGACTATGCATAGATTCGCGGAAGGTCGGCCCCATCCCGAAAAGGAAAGCCGCCCAAGGCCGTTGGATCGACCTTGGGCGGCATCGACCCCCGCACGGAGCGGTGGGTCGGTCTAGCGCCTGCGGCGCCCGCCACTCAACAGCGAGGCGTAGTAGAGCAGGTTCATCACCGCCTGCACCAGCGCGGCCACATAGGTCAGGGCAGCCGCCGTCAAAACGCGGCGCGCCCCCTTGCGCTCCTCGTCGCTGTAAAGCAGCCCGTGCTGCGTGAGCATCGCCATCCCGCGGCGGCTCGCATCAAGCTCCAGCGGCACCGTCACCAACGAGAAGACCGCGGCGCCCGCGAAACAGAGCACGCCCAACCAGGCAAGATCCATAATCCCCAGGAACCAACCCGCCATGAAGAGGATCGGGCCCAGCCACGACGTGATATTCACCACCGGCACCAGGCCCGAGCGCAGCTTGAAGAGCATGAAAGCCTGCGCGTCCTGCTCGGCGTGCCCGAGCTCGTGCGCCACGATCGCCAGCGAAGCCACCGACGGCTGCTGGGCGACCCCCTGCGACAGGCGCAGCGTGTTATTGCGGGGATCATAGTGGTCGCTGAGCGTGCCGCGCGTCCCCTCCAGCTTGAGTGACATGCCTGTGCGATTCAGCATATGACGGGCGGCTTCCAAGCCCGTCATGCCCGCCCCGTTGCGCACGCGCTGCCACTTGTTGTACGCCCCCTGGACCCACGCCTGCGCCACCAAGCCCAGAATCAGCGCCGGCAGTGCGAACAGGAAATAGCTCGAGTTGAACCCTATGAACATGTCTCTCTCCTCACCCCTCTCTTGGGCGTAGTCTACCAGATAACCATTAGAGGGTCATTAGCAGGTCTACACTCTCAGCGAACGCTCAGATGAGACCCACACGCCCGGTGGGCTACCCGGTCAGATCCTGCAATCGCGTCGACGGCTCGTGATAGCGCCGGTAATAGTACGTCGGCGTGGTGTGGGTCAGCAGCCGGTTGAACCAGGGGATCCGCAGCATACGACCGATCCACGGGCGCATCACACCCAGCACCAACGCACCCGACGCCAACGTCATAAGCGTGCGCGGCAGCCGGCCTGAGAGTGTGTCGAGGAGCCGCCGACCGACGGGCATCATCACCGGCGCGTAGGCAGCCACGCCGAGCAAATAGCTCGCCTCGATCGCCTGGGTCGGGCAGTAGGCCATACATCGCATGCACGTCTCGCAACGCAGCGTCCACAGCGGGCGTGCGCCGTCGCCCATTCCCACCATCTCAATCGCGCCGTGAGGACAACTCTCCGCGCAGAGGCCGCAGCCCACGCACCGGTCTGACGCGAAGAAGAGCCCACTCAGGACGTGGCGACCGGCCAACAAATAGGCCTGCGACAGCGGCAACAGCACCACGGCGAGCAGCACCGAGAGCCGACCGGGCGCCACACAACGGCCCCCAAGCATCTCAGCCACCAGGGAAACCGCGCGCCGCTGCGCCCGCGCCTCGATCGCGGCCACCGCGTCGGGCGGCAGGCCCGGGTGCACCGCCGTCCAGTTGGAGGGCATGTCGACGCCGGCGATCCCGCGGACACGGTATCCCTTCGCCAACAGGATCAGGGCCACCAGCAACGCCGCCGAGCCCTCATACCCCGGGAGCAGCCATCCTGCGATGCGCGAGGCCCCCCGCGTAGCAACCACGAACGCCTCCCTGCCGCGGCCTCGCGGCAGCCTGCGTGCGGCCTTCAGCACCGACGCCGGCGCCGTGAACCCGTGGGTCGGAAAGACGAGCACCACCCTCGTCGCCGGATCGCCGGTGTCCTCCCAGCCCGACAGCAAGGGTCGCACCACAGCCGGCAGACCCGCCTCCCGCACCGCAGCCGCCATCCACCGGGCCACCTGAAGGGAGTTGCCTGTGCCGCTGTGAACCAGGAAGTCCACGCCCAACCTAGGCCACCTCGTCCTCGGTGAAGACGCTGAGACGGATCTCGCCCACGCCCTGCCGATCGTGGTCGTGCACGGCATAGAGGGTCCCATCGGGCGCCTGCACAGCGTCCGGGTAGGAGACCCGGTCCCGCGTGTCGAGCTCCAGCGCCCCCGTGAAGGTCGCCCCGTCATCACGACTCAAGCTCGCCACCATCCCCTTCCGCGCCGTCGGATGCGGTGTGTTAATCAACAGCAACCGCCCCGAGGCCAGCCGCCCGATGTAGAAGCGCACCCCCGGATTGACGATCCGCGTGGCCACGCCGGCTGACCAGGTGACGCCACCGTCCGCCGACAGGCTCTGCCAGAGCACGCCGTCACCGCTGCGGATGAGCATCCACACCATCCCGTTGCGCAGCTCGACCACCATGTTCTCCAGCGCCCAGTGCGGTGCTTCGACGCCGCCATAGAGTCGCCACGTGGCCCCCGCATCCGTCGAGATCGCCACGCCCTGCAGTTGTTCCCCGGCGGGGAACCACCCCTCGGGCGCCTCCTTGGCCCACGTCACCGGCAGGAGCCAGGCGCCATTCGACAGCACCAGCGGCTTGTTGAGCCGGAAGGCGAAGGGCACCTCCAGCTCGATGCGCTGCGGCGCCGACCACTCAAAGCTCGCGCCCTCGCTCGCCTCCGCGACGATCGCCCAGACCGAGAAGTCGCCCGTGGTCAGATCGCCCCGGTTGTAGAAGAGCCACAGCCGCCCCGCCGGATCGTGCCACAGACACGGGTCGTAGACCCGCGTAGCACCGGGCGCCGCCACCACCTCCCAGGGCTCGGCCCACGTCACGCCGTCGTCGTCACTCGTCGTCAGCAAAATCACGTTGTCGGGATCAGGCTCCTTCGGTCCACCCGTATAGAAGCTCGCCCACAACCGGCCGTTCGCCGCCCGCTCGATCGTCGGGATGCCCTGCCATGCCCGTGACCCTCTGGTCGCGATCACCGTCTGTCGCATCCTCACACCTCCACAGAAACCGCTGCCGACGCCGCCGCATCCCGCCGCTGAGCCGCCCGGCCCGCGGCGTAGGTCACGAAGCCGCCGACGATGAAGAGCCCGATCACCAACACGAACGGATACCGGCGATTCAGCGTGGAGAGCTGGCCTGCGAGCAGGCCGAAGGGCGACGACACCACCAGCACCCCCACGTGGAGCCACGCCATCGTCCGCGCGCGCTCCTTGGCGTCCACCGTCACCACCGTCAGCTTATCGAGCATCGTGCTGGTCAACGGGACGCTCACGCCCTCCAGGATCGTCGCCACCAGCAGCCAACCGTAGCTGCCCACCGGTACCACGACCAGGATCGTCTGACTCGCCACAAAGCCGATGAAGCCCACGATCATCAGCGCACTCTCACCCAACGCCGTCAGGTGGACCACGCGCAGCAGGTAGGGCATCCCGAAGAAGAAGAACAGCATCATCGTGACCGACCGCGCGAAAGGATAGAGCGCCAGATGCTCCGCCGGGATGCGCAGCTCCTCCGCGACCAGGACCGACCAGAAGGTGCCACGGATGGTGAACGTGACCCCCATGATCAGCATCAGCGCACCGGTATAGAGCGTCACCGGCGTCTTCAGGATCTGCCGCAGCACTGCAGGCGACTCACGCAGCACGTCGAAGAGCCCCTGATGCGCCGTCTCCTCCATGCGCCGGATCCCCTGCTCGGTCTCGGTCACCATCGCATTCATCACGATGAACTTCGCCGTCATCATCACAAAGGCCAGCACGAAAAGCCCCCGCATCGTCGCGACCAGCCCGAAGCGCGCGATCAGGGGTCCGGTCAACGGCGCGACAAAGGCCGAGAGCAGCCCCGCGATGTAGATCCAGGAGTAGATGTCGATCAACAGCTTGGGATCGGTATCCTCCACCAGCAGGCAGTTCCACGAGTTCGCCGTGACCCGCCACACGGCGTTCACGATACCGGCGACGAGAAAGTAGGTGAAGTTCTGGGCCACCGCCCAGATGAGGCACGGGACGCTCCACGAGATCAGGTCAAAGATCAACGTCGTGCGCTTACGCCCGAACTTGTCGGTGAGCGCCCCGCTCATCAGCGTCCAGAAGACCTGGAAGACCGTCGAGACGCTGACGATCAGACCGATGCCGCTGTCGGTCACGCCCAAGGCCAGCATATAGACCGACACAAAGGGGGAATAGAGGTTGAAGGGAATGCCCCAGAGGGGCTCGGTAAGCACGCAGCCGCGCGCGTTCCCGCGCAGGCGCTTCAGGGTGGTGATCAAGTTGTTGCCGGCCAATGAACTCTCCTTAGCAGATGAAATCATCGGCCATTATACCCGAGATCCGGCGCGTCCCCGACAGGCATGCGTGTAGCCCCCTCGCAGACGAGGGGGCGGGGAGCCTGCAGTTGAAGGCTTGCAGCCCCATCCCGGGGCGTCGGACGCGGCAGCACCTGCGATGCGTCACGCTCGCCGCCGGGCAACAACCTTGCGAGGGTTGGAGCCCGAGTCCTCCCGGGCCACCCTCGCAGGGTGCAGAGCTAGACGATGAGGTACCCGCCGTCGACGGCGAGTGCCGTCCCCACCACCAGCGAAGCCCGCTCGGAGCACAGCCAGACGACGGCGTCGGCAACCTCGCGGGGGTCGCCCAACCGCCCGATCGGCTGGTGCCCTCGGCGGCGAAGGCCAGCGCCGTCGCCTTGCCGATACCGGAGCTCCCGCCCGTCACCAGAGCCACCCTGCCCGTCATCGTGCCCATCGCGTCCTCCAACTTAGCGATCGCTCGTCGCCTCACCCCATCTGCAGGTTCAGTCCCCGGCCGTGAACCGGTAGATCGTCGTCGAGCGGAAGGTCTCGCCCGGACGTAGCACCGTCGTCGGGAACTCGGGCTTGTTCGGCGAGTCCGGGAAGTGCTGCGTCTCCAGGCAGATCGCGCCGCGCCGCTGGTAGACCGCGCCGCCCTTGCCCTCAATCGGCGGCATCATGTTCGCCGTGTAGACCTGTACGCCCGGCTCGGTCGTCAGCACCTCCATCACGCGGCCCGACAGGGGCTCCGTCACCCGCGCCGCGAGCCGCAGCGTGCCCGGCTGCCCGTTGATGACCCAGTTGTGGTCGTAACCGCCGCCGTAAGCCAGCTGCACGTCATCGGCGTCGATCCGCGCGCCGATCGGCGTCGGCTCGCTGAAATCGAGCGGCGTCCCCGCCACCGGGCGCACCTCGCCCGTGGGAATCAGGGTCTCATCCACCGGCGTGAAGGCGTCGGCGTTGAGCATCAACTCGTGATCGAGCACCGTCGGCGCAGCCCCGGCGGAGAGGTTGAAGTAGGAGTGATTCGTCAGGTTGACCACCGTCGTCTTGTCGGTCCAGGCAGTGTAATCCAGCCGCAACGCCCCGTCATCGGTCAGCGTGTAGACCACGTTGACCGATAGGCTGCCGGGGTACCCCTGGTCGCCGTTGGGACTGACCAGGCTCAACTCCAGCGCCGGTCCGTGTGTGGTCTCGCGCGCCACGGCGTTCCACACCCGCTTGTCAAAACCCTCGCGCCCGCCGTGCAGCGCGTTCTCGCCGTCGTTCTTCTCCAGCTGGATCTTGGCATCCTCCAGCGTAAAGGCAGCGTGCGCCAACCGGTTAGCGTAACGCCCCACCAGACAGCCGAAAAAGGGGCTGCGCTCCGGGTAGGCCTCGAGCGTGTCGAATCCGAGGACCACATCGCCCATCTCACCGTCGCGATCCGGCGCCGTCAACGAGACCACGGTCCCCCCGTAGGGCGTGATGCGCGCCGTCATCCCCTGCGCGTTCACCAGCGTGTACAGCGGGACCTCCACACCGCCTGCCAACGTGCCATAACCAACCTTCTCGATCTTCATCCGTCCTCCACTCATCTCAATCTCCCTATCGATGATCGTCGCAACCTAGCGAACCGGGCCGAGCACATCGGCGCACGCCGGCTGCAGGCAAGCTCGTCTGAACCACTCCGGCGGCGGCTCCCACTCGGCGAAGATGCCGCGCTCATAGGCAGCCACCGCAGCGCGCGCCCGGCTGTCCGTCGGATCACGCAGCGCGGCGATGAAGTCGTCCACCGTCACCCGCCACAGGCGCGCCAGCGCCTCGCCGACGCACTCACGCAGCCCCACCACCTCGTCGACCTGCGCCTGTAGCGAGCGCACCTGGGTCTCCATCACCTCCAGGCGAGGACGAAAACGCGCGACCACCTCGCGGCGTCCTGGGAAGTCCTGAGTCAACAGCTCGGGGAAGCGGCGGCGATAGGCGAGCACCCAATCGTTGATGGCGCGCTGTCGCACGTCGCCCAGGCCAATCACCCACTGAGCGCTGCGCAAATCCTCAAGATGACCGTCGAAGACGTCGCGGATGATCCGCGCCTTCGTCGCGCCGTCGATCCCGCTCACCTCATCCAGCCGCGTGTGGACCAGATGGCGCGAGAGCAACACGATCAGGATCTCATCGCGCTCCGACTGCACATGCTGACAGGCCCGTCGGGCCTCGACCAGCTCCGCGTGGCGCACGTGCCACTCGGCGTCCAACCGCTCCTGCGTCTCGCGAAGCATCGTCACATGCTGTGAGCCCCGCGCCCGCTCAAAGGCCCGTCGCGCCCGCCGACGCAGCGTGAGACGCAGCCACACCCCTCGCAGACCCCGAGGGCGCTCTGCCGCATCGATTGCAGTTTCGGACCTATCCACAACAACCATTCTAGCCATCCACGCGAGCCGCGCAAGCGCCAAACGACATCACGGCTCGCTCACTAAGCCGCCGCCGCCACCGGCATCCCGCTCAAGACCCACCAACGTACGCTCAACAAGCCGCCGCCACCAGCCATCCCGCTCAAGGGCCTTCCGCGGGCCTTGAGCGGTGACCAACCTCAAGAGCCATCAACGCTTCCCCCGGCGTGCCGCCGCCGTCCGACCACCGCCCTACGCCGCCCAGACCGCCCGCCCCGGGAACCGCATCTGCACCCTGTAGAGCGACGACCTCGCCGTGATGAACAGCGTCCGCCCGTCGGCACCGCCGAAGACGAGGCACGCCGGACGCTCCGGCACCTCGATCACGTCAATCGGCTCGCCCTCGGGATCGTAGACGAAGATCTGCCCCGCCGCCACGTAGACGTTGCCCAACGCATCCACCGCGACATCCAGCTCACCCTCCTCGGCGAAAAGCCGGGCGTCGGAGAGCGAGCCGTCGGCGCCCACGTCGAAAGCCCACGTCTTCTGTCCGAACTCATCGGCGAGGTAGAAGGTCTCACCCACCACCGCCGGGCGCAGCGAGAAAGCGCGCACCAGGTCCTCGCTCTTCGGAATGAAGATCGACCCGTCCGGCGAGACGAAGTGCTGCTCGGGCCGCGCCTGGCTCACCGCCAGGACGTCGTGCCCGTCGCGCCAGCGATGGCCCGGCAGGACCGCCACCGCACCCGGGCGCTCGACGGCGGGCTCGGCGCGCACGATCCGCAGGTCCTCGGGCCCGCCCTCCGGATCCAGCGAGAGCACGGTCCCCGTCCGCGTCACGACCAGCAGCCGCCCGCTGCGGTCGTAGGCCAACCCGATCGGCGCCAGCGGCAGGTCGCTCACCAACTCCACCTCATCGCTCTCCACCGACCAGCGATAGATCCGCTGCAGGTGCCCATCCGTGAAGGCGACGTTCCCCGCCGCGTCGACCGTGGCCCCGTCGATGAAGTCGAAGCCCTCCGCGACCCACTCGACCTCCGCGCCGGGCGCGACGACCGACGAGATCGAGAGCGGTCGCTGCACCGGCCCTCTACCGGAGACGGTCAGCCGCGCGATCTCCCGCGAGCGCACCTCCACGTCGTGCGTGGCGTCGTAGATGCCGGCGTCGAACGAGAACTTCGTCGGGCTGTAGACGTGGACGCCGTGGAAGGCGATATCGCGGCACCCGGCCATCCGCACCCCGTAGGGGAACGACGTGACCATGCGGATGACGCGGTAGAGGTAGAGGTTGGCGAACATGAGATCCCGGCAGCGGTCCAGCTCCACCGGCAGCGCACGCGTGCCCTCCCCGCTCTCCTCCTCCAGCTGTAGCGCGAAGATCCGCCAGTTCGCCACATTGCGGAAGATCACCTCGTTGCGCACGTGGTGCTCCACCGACATCGCGTAGATGCGCCCCTGCGTCTCGGTGTCCGAGACGCAGATCCCCGCGTGGGCCGTGGGACTCGGCGTCCAGATGTCCTTGAAGGTGCCCCCACCCCCGTCGGTGACCCAGAGGCTCCAGTACTGCGAGTCCCAGACGTGGTCCGGGTTGCCGTCGGCGGTGCGGTTCTCGTTGTAGGGTGAGATGCGCGAACCGTCCGCAGCGAACATCCCGTGCCCGCCCATGAAGCGCACGTCGTTCATCATCGAGTCGGCGCCCGCGCGCCACACGGCGGCGACCGCGCAGACGTTGGTCCCACCCGGGTCGAGCCCCAGGCCCGTGACGATGTTCGTGCCGCCCTTCGGCGCCTCCAGCAGCGCCTTGGGCGGCCCTTCGATCGCGGGCGGTGGTCCCGACAGCCAACGCGGCAGCCGTGGCGCCGGCTCCCCGGGCTTACGCCGCGCCGCGAGCATCTGCGCCAGCCACGGCGGGGCCTCGGGCGGCTCGCGTTCCGCCACCGCCCCCTGGAAGGCCGGCGTGTCGTCCGGCACCACCAGCTGGGTGGCGATGGGGCTCAGGCCGATGAGCACCGTATCGGGCTGCAGCGTGAGCGTGTCGGTGACGATATAGCGCCCGGTCGGCAGATAGAGCGCCCGATGCTGAGCTATCGCCGCCTGCAGCGCCGCGGTGTCGTCGGTCACGCCGTCGCCCACAGCGCCCAGCGTGTGGACGTTCACCCAGCTCTCGCACGGCGGCAGCGCCGGGACATCGGAGGGCACCGGGGGCGGCAGCTCCGCCAACCGCTTGACGCTGTACGCTGTCTGGTGCTCGGGTGCAGCCCCCAGGTCATGGATCTGCAACCCGTGGCAGAAAGAGACCACGCGATAGAGGTCGCCGCTGCCCTGAATCTCCAGACCGCTCTGCCGGAACGCCGCCAACACCGGCACCTCCCGACAGACGCTGTTGAGCACGTTGACCTGCATGCGGGCGTTGTCCTCGTCGCTGATCACGAGCGCCGGACCGCTCACCTCCTCGAAGCGCGAGTCGATGATGAAGAGCTCCTCGGCCCGGTCGGGGTTGACCGACACGGCGGTCGGGACGCGCGTGAAGCGGTTGCGCACCAGCGTCATCCCGCCCTCCTCGGTGCGGATCGCGGCGCTGCGCTGGCCCTCGAAGGCCGTGTCGATCATCAGGAAGGGCCAGCTCGGCGACGGCTTGGTGGTGACGATGCCGTAGTCCCCGCCGAAGAAGCGGCAGTCGTCGATCTCGTTGCCCACCTCCTCGATGCCCGCGCGCCCCGACCCGATCCTGAAGTCGACGTGCGCCACGTAGCAGTGCTGCGCCCAGTGCGCGCGCACCCCGATCGCGGCGCCGTTCCCCTCGCCGATCTCGATGTCGATGTTGCTCAGCGCGCTGTAGAAGGTCCCCGGATTGGCGTCGCGCACCGGCTGCCCCTCGGGCGGGCGCCCGCTCACGAAGTGGAGCAGGTACCTCCCCTCGCCCTCCTGAAAGCCCGGCGTCACCTCGCCCAGCACGAAGGCGGGTCGCCGCGCGCCGAACCCGATCAGGCGGATCCCCGCCCAGACGTGTACCGTACGGCTGAGCCGGTAGCGCCCCGCCATGACAAAGACCAGTCCGAACCCCGTGGCCTCCTGGGCCGCATTGACCGCCGCCTGCACCGCCTCCGTGTCATCCGCGGTCCCGTCGCCCACCGCGCCGAAGGCCCCCGGCTCGAGACAAACCGCCCGTGGATCGTTGAGCCGTACCGTGTAGAAAGAATCACCGTTGGGCATCATCATCTCCTTATCTCCCTTCCGGGTTGCCCAGCATCACGCCTTCACCCGCACACACCTTCACTCAGCAACCCGGAAGGCAACGTCTCCCCCTTCCGGGTTGCCGGGGAGATGGAGAAGCAACCCGGAAGGTTCCGCCGCCGGCAGCCCGCCAGGGCCCACTAGACCGTATGCGCCAGCCGCTGCACCTTCTGCACCGCAGCGACGATGTCGTCCATATCGCCTGTATCGCCCAGCAGCATCGTCTGGTGGAACCAGATCCCCTCTTCATAGCAGGCCCGCTCCGTCACCGGGCAGACCGGCTCGGGCCTGACCTCCGCACCGACCGCGCGCCGCAGCCGCTCCACGCCCTCGCGGATAGCGGGCATCGTGTAGAGCGGCACGTAGCCCTCGCTACAGGGCACGCCCTCTGCCTGCAACGCCCGCAGGAAACCCGCGCGGTCCAGCCCCGCGAAGCCCGCCGGATCGTAGCGGCTGATAAAGAGATGGTACCCGTGCTGCGTCACCCGCTCGTCGCGCGATAGCGGGCGCAAGGCGGTCTCCGCAGCGAGCCGCGCCGCCAGATAGGTAGCATTGGCCTCGCGCCGCTCGGCCCACGCCTCGAAATGCCCCATCTGCGCCAGCAGGATCCCCGCCTGCCACTGCGTCATCCGGAAGTTGCTGCCGAGCACCTCGTGCTGGTACCAGCGCCCGTCACGGATCCGCCCGCAGTTGTGGACCGACCAGCAGCGCTCGGCCAGGGCCTTGTCGTCGGTGAGGATCATGCCGCCCTCACCGGCGTTGATGTTCTTCGATGACTGGAAGCTGAAACAGCCCAGGTCGCCGATCGCTCCCACCCGGCGTCCGCGCCAGGCAGCAGCGTGCGCCTGACAGGCATCCTCCAGCACCACCAGGTCGTGGCGCTTGGCGATCTCCAAGATGCGGTCCATATCCGCGGGCAAGCCCCCGATGTGCACCGGGATCACGACCCTCGTCCGCGACGTGATCGCCGCCTCGAACGCCTCCGGATCGAGGTTGTAGGTGTCGGGCTCCACATCCACGAACACCGGCATCCCGCCCGCCATCAGCACCGAGGTCGCCGTCGCCATGAAGGTATAGGCGGGCACGATCACCTCGTCCCCGTAATCGAGCTCGATCGCGCGCAGCGCTACCGCCAGCGCCGCCGACCCGTTGAAGACCGCCTGCCCATGGGCGGCGTCGTGCGCCGCGGCAAAGGCGCGCTCGAACGCCGGGATCTTCCCGCCGTCACCCGCGATGCCCCACACGCCGGAGCGCAGCACCTCCATCAGCGCCGCCTCCTCCTGCTCACCCCACATCGGCCACGCGGGAAAGGGCGCCGAGCGTACCGGCGTTCCCCCTGTCAATGCCAACGTCTCCGTCATCCCAACCTCCTCACCCGCCATCGCTCGATCATCTCGCACCCTCGTTCAACAGGCTCCGCACCATCCGCCGTCCCGCCGCCACGACCATCTCACCCGCCTCGGGCGCCGGCGCCGCCGGTGCGTCGTAGTACTTGTACGCGTCGCTGACCTCGTAGCCCCCGGCCTCGTAGGCTGCCCGGTCGGGGATGTAGCCCACATCGCCGTTGGCATAGCCCACCACGAAGATCGGCTGTCCCTCCCCCGCCGCCTTGATGCGCGCGCCCAAGCCCGAGAAGAGCTCGCCCGCCACCCCCACCAGGATCCACGGTCCCAACGCCAGCGCCTGCACCTCGACCTCCGCCGTCGTCGGCACCGCACCGGAAGCGAGCCGCGCCGCCATGTGACGCGCCCACCCCACCATCGCCTCAGCGGTCCGCACCCGCACCGGATCGTCACCGGCGCGCGCCTGACGTAGCTCCTCACGATAGG
>CAZYYC010000111.1:9481-12783 GCA_964650935.1 uncultured Anaerolineales bacterium | reverse complement strand
GAAAGGGCCCATCCTGCCCATCCCAGACCCATCAACAACGCACCGACGTTAGCCATCAGCGGGGCATAGGTGGGCGGTGCGACGGGGTCGTCCGTTGCCGGTTCCCGCGACTGCAGCAGCAAGATCGGTAGAACGATCATACCCGGCAGCCACAGGACCAAGGTCGTGCCGCCGAAATCGACAAAGCCATGGCCCAGTTCAAGTGTCTGTCCGAGGTGCGACAGCCAACCACTGCCCCACACCCAGCATGCTGCGACCGGGACGATGACGCTGCCGGTCAGAGCTCCTGCGACGATCATCATCCACCGCCGCGTTTGGGCCAGCGCCAGAGTGACCATCAGTACGGCGGTTGCCATCAGGGGCAAATAGGCCAAGAAGAGGGTGGTCATCGTGGATGAGGCTTGAGGGTCTGCCAGGAAGAAGCCCGCTAGCCCGATGATGCCCCATCCGGGGTCACTCGGGACGACAGAGAAAAGGGCCTGCAGGCCCTGAAGCGAGCTGTCGTCCGGGTGGATGGCCTGAGCGCCTCCCATGTGCAGAGCGAAGCCGACGGCCCAGTAACCGAAGATCGCGAGCGCAATGGCTGTCGCTGCCATAGGCGCCACCCGTCGCGCTTTCCGGGGCGATAGGCCTCCCCAAACCAAGAGAAGTAGGCCGATGGGGATGAAGTAGCCCCATAGCCAACTGGGGGGCATCTCACCGGGCTGCTGCAGCATGATCGATTCCATAGGGTCTCCGAGTCTGGGATGCGCGATCATCGTATCGAGCAAGATCAACGTGACATCATCTTACCAGAGTCCGGGAGATGTGCCAGATGTCGGGCGGTTGTCGCTGTGCGCTTTTATGGTACAATTTCACTTCGGGCTGCTAAAGCCAAAACACACGTGACGGGACCGTCAGAGGGTGTGCCGGTGGTACATCGGTCCTCTCCGGGATGAGCGTCGCGGAGGCCCAAAACACAACTTAGGAGGGTAAAGGTTTAATGGCGATTGTAACGATGAAGCAACTGCTGGAGACTGGTGTCCATTTCGGTCACCGGACGCGACGCTGGAACCCCAAGATGGCGCGCTACATCTACACGGAGCGCAATGGGGTACACATTATTGATCTTCAGCAGACCGTACGGCTGCTCGAGACCGCCTATGCGCAGATCCGTGACCTGGTCGCTCAGGGCGGCAAGGTGCTCTTTGTCGGCACGAAGCGTCAGGCGCAGGAGAGTATCCGGCTGGAGGCGACGCGCTGTGGGATGCCCTATGTCAACCAGCGCTGGCTGGGCGGTACGCTCACGAACTGGCGCACGATCAGGGAGCGTATCGACTATCTGAAGGATCTCGAGGCGCGCAAAGCAGCCGGGGAGTTCGCGCTGTTGACCAAGAGAGAGGCCTTGATGCGCGATCGTGAGATCGAGAAGCTGAATGCGCGTCTGGGCGGTATCAAGGATATGCAGCGGCTGCCCGTGGCGGTCTTTATCATCGATGCGACGGAAGAGGAGACGGCAGCCAAAGAGGCTGATCGCCTGGGGATCCCCATCTATGCGGTGGTGGACACGAATTGTGATCCGGATCTCATCGATCACGTCATTCCCGCCAACGATGACGCCATCCGCGCTATCCGGCTGATGACCTCAAAGATCGCTGATGCAGTCCTCGAAGGGCTGGCGCTTCGCAAGGAAGCCGCCCCCGAGGAGGAGGCAGAGGTCTACGAAGAAGACGAGAAGTACCTGAGCGCCGAGACCCTAGCCCGCCTACGTCGTATCCAGTTCGAGGACGACGATGACGTGGATGACGACGCTGAAGATTATGACTATAAGGATGACGACGACGAGGAGGAGGATGCATGACAATCACGGCGGGGATGGTGAAGGAGCTGCGTGAGGCGACCGGCGCCGGGATTCTCGACTGCCGGAAGGCGCTGGAGGCCGCAGAGGGCGACTTTCAGGTTGCTGTTGACTTCCTGCGTGAGCGCGGGTTGGCTCAGGCGGCAAAGCGGATGGATCGCGAAGCCAGCGACGGCTTGATCCACGCCTATATCCACGGCGGCGGGCGGATCGGTGTGCTGGTCGAGGTCAACTGTGAAACCGACTTTGTCGCGCGCACGGAGGAGTTCCAGACGTTCGTGAGCGATGTCTCCCTGCAGATTGCGGCGATGGCGCCGAGCTACGTCGCGCGCGGGGATGTGCCCGCAGAGGTGCTGGAGCACGAGAAGCAGGTCTATCGGGCCCAGGCGCTGGAAGAGGGCAAGCCCGAGCAGGTCATTGACCGCATCATCGAGGGCCGTGTGGAGAAGTTCTTCCAGCAGGTCTGCCTGCTTGAGCAGGACTTCATCCGTGACGAAGACGTGACGATGGAGGAGCTGCTCAAAGCGCAGATCAGCAAGACGGGTGAAAACATCGTCATTCGACGATTTTCCCGCTATGAGTTGGGAGAGAGCCTGGGGGAGTAGCCCCCAGGCTTTTCTTGAGTAGGGGGCATCGTGACACAGACGTTGTATAGACGCGTCATCATCAAGATCGGTGGGGAGTCTCTGTCCAATCCCGGTGGATGCGGGATCGATCCGGCGCGGGCTGAGGTGGTTGCTGCCCGCATCGCGGCGATCCACGCGCGCGAGATCGAAGTGGGGGTTGTGATCGGTGCCGGCAATCTATGGCGTGGCACCGATGGTATGGAGCACGGTATGGACCGTGCGCGCGCAGATCAGATCGGTATGCTTGCTACGGTGATGAATGCCTTAGCGCTCGCTGATGCGTTGGAGCGTGAAGGGGTGACGACGCGCGTTCAGACGGCCATCGAGATGCGTGCGATCGCCGAACCTTATATTCGTCTCCGCGCGATGCGGCATCTAGAGAAAGCGCGTGTGGTGGTGTTTGGCGCCGGGACCGGAAACCCCTATTTCACGACCGATACGGCTGCGGCACTGCGGGCGGCGGAGATTGGGGCCGACCTTCTGATCAAGGCGACCAAGGTCGATGGTGTCTACAACAAGGATCCCCAGAAGTTCCCGGATGCGCAGCGCTTCGAGCGGCTCTCCTATCTCGAGGCGCTCAATATGCAGCTGCGGATCATGGACTCGACGGCGGTCACCCTCTGTATGGATAATGACATCCCGATCGTGGTGCTGAATCTCTGGGATGAGGATAGTCTGGAACGTCTGGTGCGCGGTGAGGTGGTCGGCACGTTGATCGGCGGGTAGGTTCACCCTTCTCGGTAATGGAGATTACACTGAGGTGATCTCTCCCGCTGAGTCTGAAGGAGGTCTGGTAAGATGATCAAGGAACTACTACAAGAAACTGAGAGTCGGATGCT
>CAZYYC010000111.1:0-9381 GCA_964650935.1 uncultured Anaerolineales bacterium | reverse complement strand
ATCCGCGTTCCGATCCCTCGCCTGACAGAGGAACGGCGTCGCGAGATGGTCAAGCGCGTGAGCCGACGGGTAGAAGAAGCGAAGATTGCGCTGCGCAACATCCGCCGTGACGCGCTGGATGAGCTGCGAGAGTATGAAAGTGAGAGCCTGATCTCGGAAGACGACCTCACGCGGGGGCAAGATCAGCTGCAGGAGTTGACCGACAAACACGTCGAACAGGTCGACGAAGTGGGCAATCGCAAAGAACAAGATATCATGGAGATCTAGACAGGAGTTCCATGAGCGAACCGCTTCAGTCGGAGTACCCTCCCTTACCCGTACTGCCCGAGCACGTCGGCATCATTATGGATGGCAACGGGCGCTGGGCGCGTCGGCGTGGCTTGCCGCGATTGGCGGGTCATCGTGCGGGCGTTGAGAACCTGCGCCAGGTCCTGAGGTCCGCTGTGGAGCTCAATGTTCCTATGCTGACGCTCTATGCCTTCTCCACCGAGAACTGGATCCGACCCGAGGACGAGGTTCGGGGGTTGTTGCGCCTCCTTAAGGAAGCGCTCGAGAAGGAAGTTGACGAACTGCACAGAAATGGTGTACAATTGAGACACATCGGAGACCTGGCTCCACTCTCCGATAGCCTCAAGCATCAGATCCGGGCGGCGATGGATTTGACGCGTGATAATGATCGGCTTGTCGCCAACATCGCGTTCAACTATGGAGGGCGGCAGGAGCTTACGAGAGCCGTGCGGGAGATCGTGCGGAAGCAGATCCCGGTGGAGGACATCACCCCAGAGCTCATCGCTGCGCACTTATACACGGCGGGGTTGCCGGAACTGGACCTCATCATCAGGACGAGCGGGGAGTTCCGTGTCAGTAACTTTATGTTATGGCAGGGGGCCTATGCCGAGTACTACATCAGCTCCCGCTATTGGCCGGATTTTGATAAGGACGAATTTTATCGAGCGCTCAAGGCCTTTAGCGAACGGGATCGCCGTTACGGCGGGTTGACTGATCAGTAGTTATCGGTTATTGTTATCGTATCATCTCCCCTTGGGAGCGACTCCCTCTTGGGAGCCGAGACCCCCTCTTATCAGCATCTAGCCGTTTGGTTTGCTCATATGGGCTGGTCTTGGCCCTCACCTGGGATGTCTTGGTCGCCCGTGGTCCGTGTGTGGGTGACCCACATATCGATGTTCGTTGCCTCAGCGAAACCCCACAGAAGAGAGTAACCTGGTGAGAACAAGAGTTATCAGTGCAGCCATACTTCTGCCGGTGGTAGTCCTCTTGTTTGTGGTTGGAGGGTGGGCGTACAACCTGTTGATTGTCGTGGCGATAACGCTCGGGGCGTACGAGTTCGCGGCTCTGTTTCGGCGAAACGGTTACACCATCGCCGGCCCGTTGGTGATCTTGTTAGCCTGGTTGTTGGCCGCCGGCGCGATATGGCCTGGGCGTGGGTGGGGATCCGCAGCGTTGCCGGTGGGTGTGCTACTTGTCTCGCTTTGGGAGTTGATCAAGACGCGACGTTCCCCTGAGCGTTTACGCCCGACTGAGCACTGGGCGCTGACGCTGGCCGGCGGCGGCTACTTGGGTCTGGGCGGGTCTCATCTGATCAGCTTGCGTGCGTTGCCGGAAGGGCTGTGGTGGACCCTGACTGCTTGCGTGATCGTATGGTTGGGTGATTCCGCCGCCTACTTCATCGGACGGCGCTGGGGAAGGCACAAGATGGCGCCCACCATCAGCCCGGGCAAGAGCTGGGAGGGTTATGCTGCTCAAGTGGTCGGAGGTATGCTCGGTGGATGGGCTGCGGTTGGCCTATGGGGTGTGATCGCGGGTCCCCTGATCAGCATAGCACCTTGGCACGGACTGCTCATGGGCTTCGTCTTGAGTGTGCTGTGTCCTGCGGGTGACTTTCTGATCTCAATGATGAAGCGTGAGGTCGGGGTCAAGGACTCCGGTCACCTGATTCCCGGCCACGGCGGGATGTTGGATCGTATGGATAGCCTATTGTGGGCCGGCATTCTTGGGCACGTACTGGCCCAGCTGTTGTAATCTGTCATCAATACCGTAGGGCGCGGACGGATCGATTTGGTGGTCGCGCCTTTCACCATTGCATAAGGTTCGTTCGTGACCATTCAGGAGGAGTAACGTGCACGCAGAAGAGCAACTACGCGTAGAGGAGCAGTTCCAGTTCTCGGATTCAGAGGAAGAGCCTGACGTCGCCGCGACATCGCCGAGCGAAGAGCCAAGCAAGGGCGATGGCCAGTCTGCACCATCGGTAGACGTCTTGCGGAAGATGAACATGGCGGATCTGGATCGTATGCGCCTCCATGATCTACGCGAGTTGGCACGCGACTATCGCGTTTCGGGCTACAGTGGCCTCAAGAAGGATGAGTTGATCCTGCTGCTGCTCCGCACCAAGGCTGAGCGAGAGGGTTTCAGCTTTGGAGGGGGCATACTTGAGGTTGCCGATGAGGGTATCGGATTCCTGCGATCGTCCCGTTATGCGCCAAGCAGCGAAGACGTCTACGTGTCGCAGAGCCAGATCCGTCGTTTCGGCTTGCGCAGTGGTGATATGGTCGCCGGGCAGGTACGCCCGCCCAAGGATACTGAGAAATATCGCAGCCTGCTGCGCATTGAGGCCGTGAATGGGATGGACCCGGAGTTGGCCAAGCAGCGGCCTCATTTCGAGCGGCTCACGCCGATCTTCCCCAATAGGGCCTTCACGCTCAACACCGGCCCGCGCATGATGACGCAGCGGCTGCTGGAAATGGTCGCTCCTATCGGTTTCGGGCAACGTGGGTTGATTGTATCCCCGCCCAAGGCCGGCAAGACGACAGTGCTCAAGAAGGTGGCTAACGGTATATCGGCCAATCATCCGGACGTGCACCTGATGGTGGCGTTGATCGGTGAGCGTCCTGAGGAGGTCACCGATATGGACCGTTCCGTCGACGCCGAGGTCGTGAGCTCGACCTTTGATGAGACCGTTGAGCATCAGGCCCATGTGGCTGAGATGGCGCTGCACCGAGCCAAGCGTCTCGTGGAAATGGGCCGCGACGTCGTCATCATGATGGATAGCCTTACGCGCCTGACCCGTGCCTACAACCTGGTGGTTCAGCCGAGCGGACGGACGCTGTCGGGTGGTCTGGACCCTGCAGCGCTTTATCCTCCGAAGCGCTTCTTCGGGGCCGCGCGCAACATCGAAGAAGGCGGCAGTCTGACCATTCTCGCGACGTGCCTCATCGATACGGGCAGCCGTATGGATGATATGATCTACGAGGAGTTCAAGGGCACCGGCAACATGGAGCTCCATCTGAACCGCAAACTGGAAGAGCGTCGTATCTTCCCGGCCTTCGATATCATCCGCTCCGGCACGCGCCGTGAGGAGTTGCTGCTGGATAAGGAGACGCTGCGCAAGGTCTGGTTGATGCGCCGCATGATCTCGCAGATGATGAGCGGCACGGCCACTCAGCAGGGTTATGATATCACCGCTGCACACGAGGCGCTTCTGGCGCAGTTGCGCAAGTCGCGCACCAATCGCGAGTTCCTGGACGTGCTCACTAAGGATCTCGGATAACCTGAATGCCCGGGGAGTCTCTGACGCGCCTACGTCCTGAGAGGGGGAAGCTGAGCATCCTGCTGGCGGTGGTCCTCACCAGCGTGACGCTGTTTCGTTTCGTTGAGCTGCCCACTCTCAACTGGGGCGTCCTCCAGATCTTCGGCTCTCCGCTAGGATTTTCCTTCGGGGGCGGGGTCCTGTTGACGTTGCTGGTGGTCGGGTTGGTCGCTACAGGGACGCTCTCCATCGTTCAAGACCATCCCGAGCGCGACAGCGGCGAGCGTCCGTTTGTCTTTGCGCTGATCACGCCCTCTGTCGGGGCGCTGCTGGTCTCTATTCTTTTGTTGCAGGCCTCGACTTGGCCTCTCTGGCTTACCTCATTGATCCTGGGTGGGGCGGGCATCGGTATCTTGGTTCATCTCAGCTATCAGGCCATCTCACCGCGTAGCTCCGCCTATCCCGGTGCGCGTACGCTGCTGAACGTGCTTGACTATCTGATGGGCTTTGTGCTGTTCAGTCTGAGCTTGGGGCAGATGGGGCGGGCGTTGATCACGGCGCCCTCCATTTTGATCCTGAGTACCCTGTTGGCGCTTGACCTCCTGAGCGCCAGTGGCGCTCCGACGGGGCGGGCGCTTCTCTTCAGCGCCACGATCGGTCTACTGGAGGCCGAATTGGCTTGGATCTTGGGCTATTGGCCCATCTCGACTTGGACCGCTGCGACGATGCTGACGCTGGGACTATATGTCTGGAGCGGCATCGGCTATCAGTATCTGTTGGACCGCTTAACGCAGCGCATCGTCGTCGAGTTTCTGGTCATCAGTTTGTTGATGATGGCCCTGGTCTTGTGGATCAGGCCTTAGCAGCATGGGGCGTGACGCTAGGACCTTGATAAAGTTGGAAGGTGGTATGACGTGAATAGAACCCAAAATGATGATCTCAAAGAGCAGCTGCCGCTACGCTTGGTGCGCCTGTCGGAGCTGGCTTACAATTTCTGGTGGTCGTGGAATCGCCCGGCACGCGATCTTTTTAAGCAGGTCGATCGCGCGTTGTGGACGGCGACTCGCCACAACCCGGTGCGTATCCTGCGCGAGACGCCACGCGACAGCCTTGTCGCCTTGACGAAGGATCCATCTTTCCTGCGCGACTTCGATGCTGTGCTGATGGAGCTGGACCGCGATACCAAGGATGGTCAGGCATGGTATCAGCAGGCTTATCCGGATCTTTGTCAGCATCCCATCGCCTATTTCTCAGCGGAGTTTGGCCTGCATATCTCCCTACCGATCTACTCGGGTGGGTTGGGGGTTCTGTCGGGCGATCACACGAAAGAGGCGAGCGATCTCGGCCTACCCTTCGTGGCGGTCGGCTTCCTGTACGAGCAGGGCTACTTCAGGCAGAGGCTCGACCACAGTGGCTGGCAGGAGGCGATCTACCCTCCGCTCAACCCCTATGAGGTAGCCCTCCGTCCCATCACGTTGGAGGAGGATGCGTGTGGGACCGTCACGGTTAATGTCGGGGATCGCGAGATCTGCCTCCAGCTGTGGGAGGTGGCGGTTGGCCGTGCGCGCCTCTATCTCATCGATGCTGGTGTAGAGGAGAACGCGCCGTGGGATCGTCAGCTGACGGCGCGGCTCTACGGTGGTGACCGAGAGATGCGCATTCAGCAGGAGATCCTGTTGGGTATCGGCGGGGTGCGCGTTCTGCGGGCGCTCGGCATTGAGCCGCAGGTCTGGCACATCAACGAGGGGCACTCGGCCTTCATGGTGCTGGAGCGCGCGCGTGAGTATGTGGCTCAGGGTCATAGCTTCGAGACGGCGTTCGAGCTCGTGCGGGCCAGTACCGTCTTTACCACGCACACGCCGGTGCCTGCA
Organism: uncultured Anaerolineales bacterium; assembly: GCA_964650935.1. Taxonomy (GTDB): domain Bacteria; phylum Chloroflexota; class Anaerolineae; order B4-G1; family SLSP01; genus PWVB01. Next base: position 3,966 of record CAZYYC010000111.1, on the reverse strand, counting down.
GGACACGATGTCTTCGATTTTGGTCTCATCGACAAGTACTTCCATGGTTATTGGTCGGAGCTCGATCTGAGTCGCGACGATTTCCTGGCTCTTGGGAGCTATGATCCCGGCCACGGGGCCGGGTTCAACATGACCAAGCTGGCGTTGCAGATGTCGGGCTACGCCAACGGCGTGAGTGCCCTTCACGGGCAGGTCAGCCGGCGTATGTGGCAGAGCCTTTGGCCCGATCGGAAGGAAAAGGATATTCCCATCGGTCACGTGACCAACGGCGTGCATCTGCCCTCCTGGACGGGTGAGGCGATGCACCGACTGTATCGCAAGTATATCAGCCCCGATTGGATCGAGCGTCAGGATGATCCCCTGCTATGGTCGCGCATCGAGGAGATCCCTGACGGCGAACTATGGGAAGCTCATACCTTACTCAAGCAGAAGATGTTCTCAACGGTACGTGAGCGAGCACGCCAGGACTGGATCACGCGGGCGATGCCGCCCGAGCAGCTTCTCGCTTCGGGTATCTTCCTCGATCCCAATGCCCTGGTCATCGGCTTTGCCCGTCGCTTTGCTACCTATAAGCGTGCCACGCTCATTTTCCGAGAAGTGGATCGCCTGATGCGCCTGGTTCACGACCCCTACCGTCCTGTGCAGATCATCTTTGCAGGGAAGGCGCACCCGGCGGATGACCCTGGCAAGCTGCTCATGCAGCGTCTCTATAATTACGCCCGCGACCCGAAGCTCGGCGGACGCATTGCCTTTGTCGAGGACTATGACATGCACGTTGCCCGCTATCTCGTTCAGGGGGTCGATGTTTGGCTCAACACGCCCCGTAAACCCAACGAGGCGAGCGGCACCAGCGGGATGAAGGCCGCCTTCAACGGCGTGCTCAACCTCAGTATCCTCGATGGTTGGTGGGCCGAGGCCTATAATGGGCGTAACGGTTGGGCCATTGACTCAGGTGTCGAGACTGACGACTGGGAGGATCAGGATCGCGCCGATGCCGAGGCCCTCTACCGCATTCTGGAGGAGCAAGTGGTCCCGCTCTTCTATCAGCGCGACCGCGACTACGTCCCCCGGGGCTGGGTGGCGATGATGCGTGAGGCGATCAGGACCGTCGGGCCGAGCTTCTCGATGCGCCGTATGGTCAAGGAGTATGCCGAGCGGTACTACGTGCCGGCGCTTAAGGCTTCGCTCACCGGGACACCCCGGGCCGACTAGTTCCCTCTTGATCAACATCCAAGGCGGTCGCGCTACGCTAGCCGGCGCGACCGCTTTCGGTTAATAGGCGCCGAGATCCCGCAACCGATCATCGTCGATGCCGAAGTAGTGGGCGATCTCGTGACGGACGACATGCTTCACCAACTCGCGAACCTCTTCGGCCGTGCGGCTGCGCAATTGGATGGGGCCGCGATAGATGCTGATCTTGTCCGGAAGCACTAGCGTGTAGTGACGTGTCCGCCGTGTTTGAGGAACGCCGTGGTAGAATCCCAGGAGGTCGCTCGGACTCCGGACCCCCGCCAAGTGCATCGTCGCCGGATCGGGCCAATCCTCAACCACGATCTCCACATTGTCGAGCTCCGCGAGAAGCTCCGGCGGCAGGGCGTCGACCGCCTGTGCGACGAGCTTCTCAAACGTGCGTCGATCCATGTCGCCGGACCACTAATCGGCGCCGCTCGGTGCGGGCTGTGGGACAGCTTCCAGCTCCACCTGGAGCGAGCGGGCGAAGGGGATCGAGATCACGATCAGGACGGCGGCGGCGATGAAGACACCCTGGTAGTCGATGACGGGGAGCAGAGCGCCGACGAGGAAGGGCACGCCGACCGAGCTGATGTGATCGAAGGTCACGCCCGCGGTCAACGTCGGTGTGAGCTCCTCAGGTGGGGCCGTGCGATAGACATAGGTCGAGAGACCGAGGCCTAGCGGTGCAGCCAGCCGGATGACGATCCAGAGCGCGATGAGCACCCACAGGCTCTGGAGCGCGGCGAAGCCGAGGCAGCAAAGCGCTAAGAGCGCATACGATGCGGGGGTGGTGACCTGCTCACCCAAGCGATCGATCAGTGAGCCGAGGTAAGGCGCCAGTAGAAAGGTCAGTGCGCTGCTGACGAGCGTTAGTGTGCTGATATGCCACACCCCCAGTCCGAAGTTCTCCACCAACATCAGGGTGATGAAGCTGCCCAGCACCAGCTTCCGTGCGCCTGCGAAGAAGATCAGCACGTAGTAGCGCCAGTAACGGCTGCGGATGAGGATTCTGGGCGGCTCTGTTTCCGTTGCACCGACGTTGGCCGGCAGTCGAAAGAGCACGATCGCCGCTAACACGATGAACGTTCCGCCCAGCACGTAGTAGATGCTCAAGGGGAGCGACTCGGCAAGGCCCGAGGTCAGCGAGAGCGCACCCATACCGGCGATGCCCGCCAAGGCCCCAACAGACGAAAGCGTGCCCAGAACGCGTCCGGCATTCTCTCTGGTGTTGAGTGAGAGGCCGATGGCGTTGTTCAGTGGGGCCCAGAGATGAAAGCCGAAACTGGCGACGAGCTCTACCAGAATCAGAGCTGAGAAGGAGCCCACCAAGGCATAGAGCGCATAGCCGATGCCCATCAGCAGGAGGGCAAGGCTTCCCTGGCGCATCAGCGGCAACCGCATCGTCAGCGCTGCGAGGAAGATCAGGCCCAATCCGGGGAGCTCGCGGATTCCCTCCAGCCACAGAACCTGTCCCTCGCTGAGGCCAATGGCGTCGATGAAGAAGTTCATCCGCGCCCCCTCGAGTAGACCTTGTCCGAAACGGGTCAGGAAAAGGACGGCGGCAAAGAGGATCAGACTGGACGTCCAGATCGTCGGGTCGAATCGTTGTCGAATGCGCTGCATGGATGCTCCTTGCTTCAGAGATAGATCACGCTGGTTATCCGTATCGCCTACGCAGCGATCGATTATACACGAGATTAGCCCGATGCTAACCCCCAAACGAGAAAGCGAACTTGATGTATGCGTTGAATCTGCTATACTTGTGTTGGGGATGACAGGTTTCGACGGGGAAGGCTGGTCGTGAGTTGCGAGCCGGGGAGGCTTCGTCTCCGTAAACCCAGAAGCAAACCAACAAATGCCAACACTATGGCAAACAATTGGGCTCCCGTCGCCGTCGCTGCGTAAGCAGTAGGTGACTAGACCCAAAACCTGATCGGGTATCCGGTCACGCCGCTCCAGCATCTCGCATGCGTGTTGGAGACCGGTGACATACAGTATGCGTGCTAGCCGGCTGATGTCGATAGGCTGGCCCAAGACTAATCGGCTGGCGCGGATGTGGCGTGGTCGGCAACGACCCTCCGCGTAAGATAAAATAGCCGACTACGCTCGTAGATACTCATTGTCGAATTCTTCGGACGCGGGTTCGATTCCCGCCATCTCCACAGCTTGATGAGAGGGTCGATGGCTTGCCAGCGGCCCTCTTTTGCGTCACAATGGGAAGATGATGTCCTTGATGGCGACCAAGGTATGGCTGATCACAGGGGAGCGACAGGTGGGAAAAAGCACCGTCCTCGGCGCCGTGATCCCGCGCTTGCGGGATGCGCATGTGCGCGTGACGGGGCTCCTCACAGAGCGCACCGGTCCCCACGATCTTGCGGTGACGGAACTTCATACGGGCGATCGGTACCCCTTGACCGAACCTTTTCGCGATCTCCCCGAATCGCCGACGCGCCACTTCACGATGAGCGAGGCCGCTCTAGCCCGTTCACGTCAAGCCTTGCTGACGAGCTTTCCCACGCAGCTCTTCGTCCTCGATGAGTTGGGTCCCCTTGAGCTGAATCACCGCCGGGGTTGGGCCGCGGCTCTGGATTTCCTCGCGCGCGCGCGTTACGATCTGGCTGTGGTCGTGGTGCGTCCTGAGTTGCTTGGGGCTGCGATCGCGGCGCTGCCGGGCGCATGCTTCTGCGTGCTGCAGGTGACGCTTGACAACCGCGCGGCGCTGCCCGAACGTCT
>CAZYYC010000110.1:0-12852 GCA_964650935.1 uncultured Anaerolineales bacterium | reverse complement strand
GTTGAAGGACTTGACACGTGTGCTATAATACTAATGGACGGTGCCTTCGATGGGCGCGCACACTTGGGTACCGTATCTCCCTTTGAGGAGGTGGCATATGGATCATATAGACACGCGGAGGACCCGGCATTAGCCGGGTCCTCTCCGTATAGCCGAGCCCTGTTCAGGAACAGACAACCCAACTTGGCGACAACCCTTGAAAAAGCCCCCCGACTATGCTATCATAGGCGCCAGTCTGACCTGGCTTCCGATCCGGCACACAATGCCACTCTAGCACGTTTCTGTTCCTGATAAGGCGCAATGTATCCAGATAGTGAGATTCTCTTCCCACCCCGGTGTATCGAGCAGCTAAGTGACTTGCGTGGCCCCAAGTGGCAGGAACTGGCTCGGCGCGTTGCCCAGTTACCCCACAACCACGAGGACGTGCTCGCCTTTGGTCTTATGATGATCAGGTTGGGGAGCTGTCTCACCTGCGACCTCGACAGCTATCGCGCCTCGTTGGGATGCTGCACCTGTGCGCGCCGCACAGTCAGCGGCTACAAGGAAGACGATGCCTCGCTGCTGGACCTCTTCGAAAAGGCCCTGGTCGAGGTCCAAGCCTTCATCGAGAAGCAACAACCCCTCTCTATCTCGCTCATGCTCGAGGAGAAGCTCGTCATCCCATCGACCAGGCTGATGTAGCACCGCCGGACTATGTATCGCCGCGCCTGGCCCCTCCTCCTTGCCGTCGCCGCCGTGCTGATGGGCATGGGCCTGTGGTACGCCGATGAAGTAGGTCCTTTGCCCCGGTCGCCCGACGACCTGTTCTTCAACCTCACCGGGGAGGAAGCGTTACCATCGCAGTTACGCGGTATGGTCCAGTGGACCCTCGGATGGCTCCGACCCCTGCCCAACACGGCGCCCCATACCCCCGTCATCCATACTGACCTCCCACCCTTTGGCGTCAATACCGAGCTGGAGCAGGAAGTCGAGATCGAGAAGCGCAGCCGCTCCCTCCAGATGATCGCCGATGCGGGCTTTCGCTGGATCCGCCAGCCTTTCCCCTGGTACGACATCGAGATCCACGCCAAGGGCGACTTCGAGGACCGTCGCCACGAACCTTTCCGCTCGGCCTGGGACAAGTACGACAACATTGTCGACCTTGCCGAAGCGCACGATCTGGCCATCATCGCGCGGCTCGGGGCCCCACCCGCCTGGAGCCGTCACGACGGCACCGTTCGTGGCGCCTTCGGTCCCCCCGACAATGTCGAGGACTTCGTCGATTTCGTCGAAGCCGTCGTATCACGTTACCAGGGGCGCATCCGCTTCTACCAGGTCTGGAACGAGCCCAACATTTATCCTGAGTGGGGCAATCAGCCGGTTGATCCGGAGGCCTACACCGACTTGCTCTGCCGCGCCTATGCCCGCATCAAGGCCACCGATCCCGACGCCGTCGTCATCAGCGGGGCGATGGCCCAGACCGCCGAACTCGGCAGCTGGCAGCACGATTATGAGGGCGACAACATGATGGACACCGTCTTCCTGCAGCGCATGTACGCCGCAGGCGCCGGCGCGTGCTTTGACGTCATGGCCGTCAACAATTATATGCTGCGCTCGGGTCCCACCGACCGCCGGATGTCCCAACGCGAGATCAACTTCTCGCGCCCGATGTGGCTCAGGGACCTGATGGTCGCCAACGGCGATGCCCACAAACCCATCTGGATCAGCGAGATGAACAGCAACGCCGCTCCCGAGCCCATACCCGATCGCTACGGACGCGTGACGCTCGAGCAACAGGCGCGCTGGGCCCCCCTCGCCTTCGAACGCATCCAGCGCGACTGGCCCTGGGCCGGCGTCACCAGCGTTTGGTTCTTTAAGAAGGCCACCGACGCCGACCAGCAGGACCCCTCCTACTACTTCCGCCTCGTCGATCCCGACTTCACCCCTATGCCGGTCTACGGCGCCCTCGCGGATTACCTCACCTCGCTCACCCCGACACTCTACCGCGGCGTCCATCAGGAGACGTCGTGGCAGCTTGCCTACACCGGCACCTGGGACGACGTGCGCGACGATGATGCCCTCCTGGGCAGCTACCGAACCACGGTTGATCCCGATGCCGCGGTGACCTTCACCTGGGAGGGCCGCACGCTGACCCTCATCCCCGGCCCTGGGCAGAGCGCCGTCCGCGTGACGGACGAGCAGGGCCGCAGCCGTGACCTCTCGCTTGACGGCGACCCTGTCACGCTTCAACGAGCACTCCACGTCACACCCCGCCGGATCACCCTCACCCCGGTTGCCGGCGAGCTCTCACTCGACGCCCTCGAGATCCGCTGATACGTGCTTCGGACCTCGTCAGCGCCCCGGTTTGCGGTATAATAGTGCTTCGGAAGTCCCCTCAGTTTCCTTAATATCGAAATACCTGAGAGGTAGTCATCCTTGGAAGCAGAGTTCTCTGACGTCGAAGGTTCACAACTGAACACCGACATCGGCACCGTCTACCACGTCGCCATCCAGAATGAGATGCGTACCGCGTATCTCGACTATGCGATGAGCGTCATCGCTGCGCGCGCCTTGCCCGATGCGCGCGACGGCATGAAGCCGGTGCAGCGCCGCATCCTCTACGCTATGCACGATATGGGCGTGCGTCCCAACACGCCCCACAAGAAGTCGGCCCGCATCGTCGGTGAGGTCCTCGGTAAGTACCATCCTCACGGTGACAGCGCCGTCTACGAGGCGATGGCTCGTATGGCCCAGGACTTCTCGATGCGCTATATGCTCGTGGACGGACAGGGCAACTTCGGGTCGGTCGACGGGGATTCGCCCGCTGCGATGCGCTACACCGAGGCCAGGCTCGCGCCCATCGCTATGGAGCTGCTCAGCGACATCGAGAAGAACACGGTCGATTGGGCCGAGAACTTCGACGGCAGCCTCGAAGAGCCCACCGTCCTGCCCGTGCGACTACCCAACCTGCTCCTCAACGGCTCCTCCGGCATCGCCGTGGGGATGGCCACCAACATCCCCCCCCACAACCTCGGCGAGACCGTTGACGGCCTCGTCTACATTCTGGACAACTGGGAACGTCGCGAGGGGATCAGCGTCGAAGAGCTGATGGACCACATCAAGGGTCCCGACTTCCCAACCGGAGGACAGATTCTCGGCAACGGCTCCATCATCAGCGCCTACGCCACAGGACGCGGAAAGGCCACGGTCCGCGCCGTCGCCGGCATCGAGGAGATGCCCGGCAATCGCTTCCGCATCGTCGTCACCGAGATTCCTTACCAGGTCAACAAGAGCGGTCTATTGGAGCGCATCGCCAAACTGGTCCGCGAGGGTCGACTCGATGAGATCAGCGACCTGCGCGACGAGTCGGACAAGCAGGGCATGAGCATCGTCATCGAGCTCAAGCGCGGCACGCAACCACAGAAGGCGCTCAACCGCCTCTACAAGAACACACCCCTGCAGACCACCTTCGGCATACAGCTGCTCTCGCTCGTCGACGGCGTGCCCAGGGTGCTTACCCTAAAGCGTATGCTGCAGGTCTTCCTCGATCACCGCATCGATGTCCTGATCCGCCGAACCCAATACGATCTCAACAAGGCGCAAGAGCGGGCGCACATCCTGGAGGGGCTGCTCATCGCCCTGGACCATCTGGATGCCGTCATCCGCACCATCCGCGAGTCACCCGATGTCGAGATGGCGCGGGCGCGCCTCATCGAGCGCTTTGGGCTCAGCGAGGCGCAGGCGCAGGCAATCCTCGATATGCAGCTGCGCCGCCTCACGGGCCTTGAGCGCCGGCGACTCGAGGACGAGTATGCGGAACTGCTCAAGACCATCGCCTATCTGGAGGGCTTGCTCGCCTCGCCCCATCAGCAGCGCTATGTAGTCCGCAAGGACCTCTTGGAGCTGCGTGAGCGTTACGCCGATCCACGCCGCACCCAGATTCTGCCCAACGTCGATGGCTCCTTTGATGAGGAGGACCTCATCGCCAAGGAGGACGTCCTCGTTTCGCTGACCGGACGCGGCTATATCAAGCGGGTGCCCTGGTCGGTCTACAAAGCCCAGCATCGGGGCGGCCGTGGGGTGCTGGGGATGGCGACCAATGACGAGGATGAGATCAAGATGCTGATCTCGGCCAATAGCCACGACACCCTCCTCTTCTTCACCGACCGCGGCAAGGTCTATCAGGAGAAGGTCTACCAGATTCCCGACGTCGGGCGGACGGCCAAGGGAGCCTTGCTGGCGGGGATTCTGGCTATTGCGCCTGAGGAACGCGTGACCGCTATTGTGAACGTGCCCGACTTCGAGGACGCGCGCTACGTCACGATGATCACCCGACAGGGCACGACCAAGCGCGTCGCCCTCAGCGAGTTCGAATCGGTCCGCCCCAGCGGTCTGATCGCGATTCACCTTGCTGAGAGCGATATCCTCGGCTGGGTTCGCCTCACCCGAGGCAACGACGAGATCATTCTCGTGACCGAGCAGGGTCAGGCCATCCGCTTCCACGAGCAGGACGTCCGCGCGATGGGCCGGACTGCTGCCGGCGTCAGGGCAATACGCCTGATAGAGGGTGATCGAGTTGCCCTTGCGGAGGTCATCGAGCCCGGCGGAAAGCTCTTCCTGGCCTCACAGAAGGGCTATGGTCGTTGTACGGACCTTGAGGAGTTCACCGCCCAGCGACGCGGCGGCAAGGGCTTGAGAGCCTACAAAGTCAGCGATGACAGCGGACCGGTCGTGGACGGGCGCGTGGTGCAGGATGAGGATGAGCTCACGCTGATGTCCGAATCGGGCATTATCCTGCGCACTCAAATCGACAAGGTCCCCGTGATGGGCCGTTACTCGCGTGGTGTGCGGATGATGGATCTCAAAGAGAGGGATGCGGTGGCGTCCGTAGCTCGGCTGCTGGCGGGCGCCGGCAATGAGCAGGGAGACGACAACGGGCACCCCCGTGATGAGGGAACTCAACCCACGACCTCGGACGAATAAGGCCCTCAGAGCTGATCGACCAACGAGATGAGGACATGAGCGCGATGACAACGGGAAGAGAGAGCACGCATCAGGAACGATTCAACCCCGGTTCCAGCCAACTGGTCGCGCTCTTCTCGGAGAGCGATGTCGACCTGCTCGCCGAGACCCTGGTCGCCTTCTCGAATGCCGATGGCGGCACCATCTACATTGGGGTCGATGCCAAAGGCAGGCCCACCGGCGAGGTCTATCCCGAGGACCTCGATAGCATAACGCAACAGGCTGAGCTCCGATGTCGTCCGCCGATCCTGGTGAGTTGGGAACAGCTCGAGACCGGTGGGCGCTTTGTCTTTGTGGGGCGCGTCCAACGCAGCACCGACCTGCACACGTTGGACGACGGGCGTGTCCTGGTCAGGACCGGGGCCGTGAATCGCCCCCTTTCGCGAGAGCAGGTCCTGCAGGTCACCAACACCCGCTCCTCCGGTGACTATGAGACCGCGCCGGTCGCAGGTGCCGATCGCGACGACCTCGATGACGCCGTGCTCCGCGAGTTCGTGGAGGTGTGGGAGGAGCGACAGGGGCGACAGATCACCCGACCCCTCGATGATCTATTGATCGAGATGGGCTGGTTGTTGCCCGGTGGTCAACCGACCGTCGGCGGGATGCTCCTCTTCGGTAAGAATCCGGCAAGCTACCTACCCCGCTGCGGGGTCACCTTCGTACGCTTTGCGGGCACCCAACTGCGCCGGGCTGACGGCGAGGCAAGCTACGGTCGCCGTGTCGAGATCAGCGGACCTCTGGCGCACACCATCAAGCGTACCTGGGACATCCTCAAGGAGGAAATCCACATCGGAGCCGTCGTCCGTGGCCTGAAGCGTGAAGAGCAGTGGATCTATCCCCCTACCGCCATCCGCGAGGCCCTGGTCAACGCCGTCGCCCATCGCGACTACCGGCTCCAGGGGCGCGCAATCGAGGTCAAGATGTTTCCTGACCGTCTCGAGATCGTCAGCCCCGGGGGATTGCCGGGCTACATCACCGTCGACAACATCGTCGACGAGCACTTCTCACGTAATCCGCGTATCGTCACCGGTCTCTTTCAGTGGGGCTATATCGAGGAACTGGGGATGGGCGTTGACCTGATGATCGAGGAGATGGTGAACGCCGGACAGCCGATCCCCAGATTTGAGGCCAAAGAGGGCTCGTTCACCGTCGTCTTTGAGGCCAGAGTCGAACGGCAGCCCCTGCCCAAGGTCGCCGCCGACCAGACGATGAATGAGCGACAGACCAAGGCCCTCGCCTACGTGCAACAGCATGAACGCATTCGCAGCCGTGATTACCAGGAGCTCTGTCCCGATGTCAGCCCTGAGACACTGCGTCTCGACCTGGTCGACCTGGTCGAGCGAGGCGTGTTGCTCAAGGTCGGGCGTAAACGCGGGACCTACTATATTCTCAAGTGATCAGCCGGCGACCCGCTGCAGCCACCTCGGATAGCCGTACGATGCCTCGAGGGCGAGTGAGGTCTCCGGCATCTCATCCAGCACGTGCCGTGCCACGGCATCCAGTATGCGCCTGAGCGCAGCCTCCTCACCCAGCGCTTCAAAGCCCAGCGTCCACCATCGCTGCCCAGTGGCGACCACCTCAGTCAGCTCGACCGAGCACTCGCCACTGGGCGTCAACGACCGACCCGATGGGGCAATCGTGCCCTCAGGCGCGACGCTGTAGGTACGCAGCCGGCGTCTCTTTTCGACCGCGATCCAGGCCGCGTCGCCCACAAAGGAGCTTACATCGTCGACCGGGCCCGCGCCCCACTTGCGCCAGAGCTCCACAAGTCCCACCACTCGCGGCGTAAGGACCGCAGACTCGCTCGCATAGCGCCGCTTGATCTCGAGGCGTCCTTCACGGACCTTGATCCCCAGCCCGTCGATCTCCGGCAGGCGTAGGTAGTGATCGACTCGGGGCGACTGGATATCGGTGGCGGAGTCGTCGTCCGCGAACCACGTCGTGAGGCACGCGGGCGCCTTGCCTCGAGTAAACCATCGCACCTCCATGGTCGTCCAGGACGCCGTGCCACCCTCGACCGCAGATAGGATCAACCCGAGAGCCACACTGCCAACTTCCCGCAGGTCCCCTCATCGAACCAGTCCTCGATCAGGTGGAAGGAGATCGAGGTGGGTGAGGGTAATCCCAACTCTCCCTTCACAAGACCGTCGCGGATCGCCTCACGCGTAAACCAGCGGGCATCCTCCAGCTCCCCATCGTGGCGCTCGATCTTTGTCGACGACGCTCGAGCTACGAAACCCACCATCAGCGACTGCGGAAAGGGCCACGGTTGAGATGAATGGTAGTGCAACCCTTCAATCGTGATCCCGGTCTCCTCCCAGACCTCACGGGCGACCGCCGTCTCCAGGCTCTCGCCGGGCTCCACAAAACCGGCGATATTGGAGTAGCGGCCCTTGGGCCACGTAGCTTGCCGACCCAGAAGGCAGCGCGTACCGTGCGTCACGAGCACGATGATCGCCGGGTCGACGCGGGGAAAGTGCACCTGCGCACACCCCGGGTCGGAGCAACGTCGCGCATATCCCCCCTGCTCGCTCTGCGTAGGACTTCCGCACCGCCCACAGAAGCGCTGCTGACGATGCCAATGAACCATCGCCTTGGCCTGCGCCGCCAGTGCGCCCTCATCCGGATCCAACAGCGAGGCGGCGCTGCGTAGATCGATGAACCTTCCGGCCGGCTCAGCATCTTTCGACGGCTCGTCCGCCCCGCGCAGGTTGCGCGCGTCCTGGAGATTGCAGGCGTCGTCTAGCCCCAACCCAAAGTAGGTCACATCACCCAGGTCGCCCAAGAGCACCATCTCCTCGCCCTGACCCGGGCACCGCGCCTGCAGCGCGGCGATCTCCGCCGCCGTCAACCGGCAGAGGTGCGGAGCGTCTCCCACGTCCAGGAGAACCTGGTCCTGCCAGATCACAACAAAGCGTGTGGCGGGATCCGCTAAGCGCTCCGTCAGCCAAGCATCATCCGGACGGCGGTCGTGGACGCGGGCGATCGCATGTGAGACGAAAGCATTTCGCTGAGCCACCGTAAAGGTATCCATACGCTGGTGCACTCCTCTGCACAACTCGACGATTCTGCGTCCGTGAAGTATACTGGTGCACAGTGAGGGGTCAACGGGCCCGATTCTGCGCAGGCCCCGGTGCACCCGCCAAGCTAGGCCGACTTGGGGAAAGGACTCATCCGCCGTCTATGCCATCGGACCGCGAGCGCCCTAACATCGTAAGGATTGCGCTGATCCTCCTGTGCACCACACTAACGATCGTCCTGATCGTGTTCCTGGTGCGCATCACGGAATTAGCCTTCGCGTCCCCAGCCATAAGGTCGGCCAATGGCCCGCGCATCATCACACCGACCTGGCTACCCACGACGCCTACACTGACGCCCTCTCCCACCGCGTCACCAACCCAAACGCCGCCCCCTACCGCCACACCAACGGCTACCGCCACCTGGACGCCGGCGCCCACGAACACCGCCACACCGACGGCGACGCCCTCGCCGACGCTTACACCAACGTCTCTTCCTGTGAGGCGCCCGACCGCCGTGCCCATCGGCGTCCTCCCGACTCAGAGCATCTCCGAGACCTATGCCATCCCAACGCCGGTGCCGCGTTACCCGATCTCGGAGGAGGCCCTGACCATCGTGTTGCTCGGCAGCGACCGGCGCCCCGATTGGGAGCACTGGAACACCGACGCGATCCAATACGCCATCATCTATCCGAAGGTGCCGTCCGTCACCCTGCTCTCCATTCCTCGGGACCTCTACGTCTACATCCCGCAGTTCCATCTCTCGCGTATCAACGTCGCCGACATGTACGGGGAGCGCTACGGGTTCGACGGCGGCGGCTTCGGCCTGCTCAACCAGACGCTGCTCTACAACCTGGGCATCACAGCGGACTTCTACGCGATGGTCGATTTCCAGGGACTCAAGGACATCGTCGACACCGTGGGCGGGATCGAGGTGCCCGTTCACTGCCGGATCGAGGACTACTGGCCCTATCCCAACGACGAGGGTGAGTACGACTGGCTCGTCCTCGAACCCGGGATCCGCCACATGGATGGGCGACTGGCGCTCTGGTACTCGCGCACTCGCAAGACCACCAGCGTCTTCGATCGCGAGCAGCGCCAACAACAGGTCCTGGAAGCCATCTGGCGCAAGGCCAGGGAGGGCGGGCTCCTCAGCATGGTGCCCAAGCTCTATGACCAGTATGGCAAGTTGGTCCAGACCGATCTCGGCATCGGTGAGATCCTAACGCTGGGAATGATCGCAGCCCAAATCGAACCGTCGCAGGTCTCGCTCTACAACATCGGCAGAGCGCACGTGGAGCCCTACGTCACCATCCACGGCGGCGGCGTTTACCTGCCCCAGTGGGAGACGCTCGGCCCGTTGATCGACCGTGCGATGCTGCCTCCTTCGCCTAGTCGTGCGGCGCTGGCCTCGATCAAGGTGGAGATATGGAACAGGTCGCCCGGCAGCGACTGGGACCTTCTGGCGGCTGACCGGCTCTACAGCTATGGGTTCTCCCCGGTGTTGGGCGAGACGGATGGGCAGGTCTATCCGCAGACCCTGATCCAGGTCTTTGGTGAACACGCCAAAGGCACCGGGGTCACCACCGTACAGGAGATCTTCGGCGTCGACGACGCCCACGTCACCTATGGGAGCACGGCCGGCGATGACGTCAAACTACGCTTGATCCTCGGCCAGGACTACCACCCCTGCCGCTAGACCTCCGAGGCGTTATTCATCAAGCACGACGCTTATGAGGACATCGACCGTTGAAAGGACCGAGGACTATGCCCGATGCAGACGAGACCTTTGAGTTCGCTAACCAGGAACTGATCGCGTTGATGCAGACTTTAGCGGGAGAGGAGACCGCCGAACGGCGGACAACCTTCCACCAGCTGCTGCTGGGCAGCCAGCTACTCCTGCCTGCTCCACCCGCACCCGAAGCCACGGGCGAGGATAACGACCTCGAGGAGGATATCCCGCTCGTCACCTTCGAAAACGACGCCGGCGCGTCGGTGCTCGTCGCCTTCACCGACGAAGAGACCGCGCTCGACTGGGCCCCCGACGATGCGGAGTTCGTCGCGCTCAGAGGGCTCGACCTCGTCCTGATCGCGACGCAGAACGACATCGACGAGCTGCTCCTCAACCCCGGTAGCGACTACGTGCGGCGCATCGATCGGGAGGCATTCACGGCGATTGCCCAAGGCGCGCTCGATCGCCCGGACGCAGCGACCACCGGCCCGTCCGGCGGCACCACCGTGCTCATCGCCCCGCCGGATGAGAGCCCGCCCGCCGGCTGGTGGCGCGCGATACGCGAAACGCTCGGCCACTACCCTTCCATCGAATCCGCCTACTTCTTCCGCCTGCAGATGGCGCCCGAGGGCCCACGCCACGTGATCGGCGTGGCCCTCTACGAGGGGATGGCGTACGAGGCCCAGGAGAGGCTCATGGACGAACTCCTTGAGGAGTTCAAGGGGATGCTGCCGATCGGATGGACGCTTGACTTCGTCGTCCTCGATGAGGACGACTTCCTAACCACCGTTCGCGACACGGTCGCCCCCTTCTTCGAGCGGGCAACGTAGCGTCTCAGCTGCCGGCGCTACTTCGTCGCATCGTCCTTGGCCGAGTCAGGAAGCATCCCAGGCTCGAGATCGACGATCTCCGTGACCGGCGAGGGTAGATCCTCGTCCTCATCGACGACCACGCCTCCCAGGTCGGCAACCACATCGGGCGGGCAGAGCGAGACAAACATGCGCATACCCACCAGTACAACGACCAGGTCATCGACCTGCCCCAAGCCCAGCAGCGCGTCCGGCACGAGATCAAAGGGCATCAACAGATAGCCGAGGAGGGCGATCGGTACCAACTTCGTGAAGAACGAGACGCGCCGATCCCAAAGAAGTCTCCACGCCAACTCAAATTGCGAGAGGAAATCCCGCAGCCAACCCAGAAGCTCGCGCTCCTGATCGGCGCGCGATGGTTTTCGTTCGATGTTGCCTTGATCCATAGTGGCCCTCCTGCTCTCCTCTCGGGACCTCGTCCCGTACGCAACGGCCTCGCACGATGATGACGTCGGGCACGCTCACACTTCGAGACGGTGACCCGAATCATATATCACTACGCAGCAGGATCAAGAGAGTTGCAGCGCCTCTCGTCCTAGCTCGTGCCCGGGTCTCCGGGAACACAAACGGGAGCCCACGCAGGTGGGCTCCCGTACCGGTCCGGCTAACGGAACTAGCTCTTGAGCTCCAGCTCAATCACGGGCACGATCACGTCAGGCTCCAGCACCGGCAGCTCGAGCACGAGCGTGTTCTCGCCCGTCTGCAGGTGCCGCGACGTCCAGTCACTAAGCTTGAGCGGGATCTCGCTGCCGTCGTGCAGGAAGCGGGCAAAGGCCACCTTGTCCCCAAGTCCCTCCAGGTAGATGTGCTTGAAGGGCCAGGCGAAGACATGCACATACACCTTGTTCCCCTTCTGGGTCAGGCGGCAATCCTGCGGCTCCGCGAACTCACTCTGCGTGCAGCCATAGATGGCGTCACTGTGCAGTGCCATCCACTCCCCATAGGTGTCCAGTGCGTCGAGAGCTCGATCGTCAAAGGCCCCCTTGGCGGTCGGACCCACGTTCATCAGCAGGTTACCGCCGCGCGCCACGGTGTTGACCAGCATACGGATCAACTGCCCAGGGCTCTTCCAGGTCATCTCATCCCGATGATAGCCCCAGCTACCGCTAAAGGTCTGGCACGCCTCCCAGACCACCGGCTCACCGTCGACCTTGACCCACTCACGCGGCTGCCACTGCTCCGGCGTATGGACGTCGGCAAGATCTCGAGGTAGGTCCAGGCGGTTGTTCATGACGATCTTCGGGCTGACCTCGCGGATCATCTCAAGCAGCCGCTCGCTCTGCCAATCCTTGTGTCCCTTCCCGCGCATACCCTTGTATTCGCTGTCAGGATAGGAGAAGTCACACCAGAGGACATCGGGATCGTAGGTCGTCAGCAGCTCGTGGACCTGGTTGTAGAGGTAGTCGGCGTACTTGGTGACATCGCGGCCCTTGTTGAGCTCGAGGGCATTGGGCAGGTCGCGCAGCGGATGGATGCCGTCGATGGGGAAGTCGGGATGGTGCCAGTCGATGAGCGAGTAATAGAAGCCGACACGTAGTCCCTCACCTCGGAACGCCTCAACGAAAGGCCCCAGCAGGTCCTCACCGTAGGGCGTGTTGGTCACCTTGTACTCGGTGAACTGGCTATCCCAGAGGCAGAAGCCCTCGTGGTGCTTGGTGGTGAGGACGACATACTTCATCCCTGCATCCGCAGCGGCAGCCGCCCACTCGAACGGATCGTAATCCACAGGATCAAAACGCTCAAAGTACTTACGATACTCCTCAGGGGGGATCTGCTCGCGAGACTGCACCCACTCGTGGCGAGCGGGCACCGCATAGAGCCCCCAATGGATGAACATCCCGAAACGGTCGTGGACGAACCACGAGGTGTCGCCGGCAGTCGGTTTTGGTGTATACATCGCTATAGCCTCCCGGTCAATCTGATGAGATACCTACCATTGAGCATTGTACACGCGCCGGCAAGTCACGCAAACGACCGGAACTGCCCGGCGAGCCTTGATTGACGCCGGTGGCGTAGGCTCCGGACCATAGGATAATAACCGCATCATGAGCCCAAGGAGGCGGACCGTGTACCTCGCCAGCCCGTCACCCACCACAGACTGGTCCCTCGACGCCGTGATCGCTCACCTATCCGAGCAGCCGGAGATCGACGGCGTTATGCAGATCGGGTCGCTGACGAACGACGCCTTCTCTCCCACCAGTGACTACGATCTGGTCATCGTCCTGCACGATCT
>CAZYYC010000109.1:4541-12947 GCA_964650935.1 uncultured Anaerolineales bacterium | reverse complement strand
CGCCCGAGCCGTGCCTGCCGCCGAGCAGAGGTCGGAACAGCTTTCCGACCTACATGACCGGCGGCGCGGTGCTGCTGCGCACGACGAGCTCGGGCGCCAATAGACAGTCGTGGCCTTCGCGTTCCTCCATTAATGCCAGCATCAGGGCCATCGCCGTGCGCCCCATCGCGGCTCGCGGCTGGCGCACGGTGGTCAGGGGTGGGGCTACCCATCGCGCGAGATCGATGTCGTCGAAGCCGACCAGGCTGAGCTCCTCGGGCACGCCGATCCCCTGTGCACGGCAGGCCTGCAGGGCGCCCACCGCGACCCGGTCGTTGTAGCAGAAGACGGCGGTGACCGCCTGATCGAGCAGGCGAGGCAGGTAACGCTCGCCTATCTCGGTGTCATCCCGGGCACCGATCTCGCGTTCGGGAACGATGAGGGCCCATGCGGGATCGGGGGCTTCCCCGGCCTCGCGTAAGGCCTCGCGATAGCCGTTGCGGCGCAGCCGGTTCGAGCGCTGGCGGTTGCCCAGGCCCAGGTAGCCGATGCGCGTGTGGCCCAGTGCCAGGAGATGCTCGACAGCCAGACGCGCACCGCCGTGTTCGTCAAAGGCGACGGCGTGGAACTCGGGGGTCTCCTCGGTGTGCTGGTTGATGATGACGATGGGGACGTGGATGCGTGCCAGCCTCTCCCGGTAGCGGTTGCTGAGGCGCGAGGCTGCCACGATCACGCCGTCGACGCGTCGGCGGTGGAAGGTCTCGATGACCTCCATCTCACGGTCGGGGTCGTTGTGGGAGGCCGCGACGAACATGCTGAGCCCGGCTTGCCCGGCGACCTCGTCGACGCCCGCCATCACGTCGGCGAAGAAAGGATCGGTCAGCGAGGTGACCACGAGCCCGACGGTCCCGCTGCGCTGCGCCTTGAGGCTGCGCGCGACGGCGTTGGGGATGTAGCCCATATCCAGGGCGAGCGCCTTGATGCGCTCACGGGTGACCTCGTTCACCAGCGTACTGTCGTTGAGGGCGCGTGAGACGGTCGAGTGAGAGACGCCCGCTGCTTGGGCGATGTCCTTGATCGAGGCGCGACCCACCGGTCCGCCGGGCTCACAGGCGCGCGTCATTGGTCTCCGTTCTGCCTCAGGGCCTGGAGGAAGAGGTCGGCGTGATCGAGGTTGACCATGTCCGGCTGCCAGGCGATGACCTGGGGGAAGTTCTGCGGCTTCTTCTCATAGATCATCAACCTGATGTCGCGTTGCCGGCAGGCGTCGATCAGCTCGTCACTCATACGGTCCAAGCCGACCTCGACGATGCGGGCGCCGAGATGCTTGTGGGCGGCGGCGACGTCCTTGGGGGTCCTGACGTTGACCTTGAGGGCGATGGAAGGGTCGAGCTCATGGACGAGGCCCAGCAGCTCGTCGCTGCCCGACCAGAGGAAGACGTCGTCGTGCATGCCGGTCTCGTCCAGCAGATCGAGCAGGTGCTGGGGATGGGCGAACTTGACGTCGATGAAGACGCGGGCGCGCCCCTTGATCCACGGCAGGAACTCGCGCAGCAGCGGCACACGCTCGCCCGCGAAACGGGCATCGAACCAGCTGCCCGCGTCGAGTGAGGTGAGCTGCTGGGCGGTCAGCGCCAGGACGTGGCCTGTGCCGTCCGTGGTGCGATCCACTTTCGCGTCGTGCATCAGGACCAGCTCGCCGTCGCGCGTGGTCCAGACATCGATCTCGACGGTGTGTGCGCCCCAGGCGATGGCCTGCCGGGCGGCGGCATAGGTGTTCTCGGGCGCGACGCCATTGGCGCCTTTGTGGCAGACGATTTCGATGGAATGGGGTGTCATGGTTGGGTCACCTCGTAGCTGGTGTCCAGACTGCGAAGCAGCAGCTTTCGCAGGTCGGCGATGGTATGCACGGTGTGGTCAGGTCGCTCGTCGGGTGTCTCGGGGGTGGTGCGCCGGCGCTCGTTCCAGTGCAGGAGGATGGAGACGAGGCCGAGGCGGTTGGCGCCGGCGATGTCGCGCTCGAGGTGGTTGCCCACCATCGCGACGCGGTGGCGCTCCTCGGGTTGGATGCCCAGGGCGTCGAGCGCGACCTGGAAGATCCGCGGGTCGGGTTTGGTTGCACCGACGACCTCGGAGATCGCCATGTAGCCGAAGCAGCCGAGCAGATCGTGCCGGCGCAGGACATTGGGTGGGGTGTTGGGGCGGCTGTCGGCGACAAGCGCGAGGGGCACCCCCGCGGCGTGGAGCTCGCGGACGAGGTCCGCGGCACCGGGCAGGAGGTCTGCCCTGAGCGTGGTCTCGGACTCGTCCTTGACCTCGCTCTCCTCGATCATTAAGGTATCGCCGAGATCGAAGAAGACTGCTTTGAGTCCCTGGTCGGAGGATGCCATTCGGATGCCTTTCGGTTGCGATTGCACACGTGTGCAATCAGTATACTGACGCCTTGGGGCTGTGTCAAGGGTGAAACCGGGGCCGTCGCAGACGAGGGGGCTGCAAGCTCTGAGTCGAGCGCTCCCCGCCCCGTCTCGGGGCGGGCTGGTCTGTCGGCGAGCCTGACGGATCGGAGGTGCCGCCGCGACCGACGCCCCGGGACGGGGCTACAAGCATGCTATTGAGGGCACGGCTTCCGACGCCCCGGGACGGCGCCCTCGCAGCCGAGGGGGCTGCAAGCGTGCTGTTGAGGGCACGGCGACGGGCGCCGCTTGTTCGTTGGACCGGTTTGGCCGAGAATGAGAGGATCTGGTAGATTTGTCGTGTGAACAGGATCGGGAACTCTGGGCCGTGGTGCGACGTCTTGAAGAGGGAGGTGCTATGTCCAAAGCAATCGCCTTGCAGGTTGGGCTTGTGGTGTTGGTTCTTGCCATGGTTGTTGGCTGCGCGAATGATCCGACCACGCAGCTCGCCGGGGGTGAGGCTCTGGAGCAGGACGCTGCGGCCTATGCGGAGGATATGGGGGTGTCGCGGGAGGAGGCGGTGCGTCGCCTCGCGCTGCAGCCGGACGTAGGTGAGTTGCAGGTGCTCCTTGCCGAGAACGAAGGCGAGGTCTTCGGTGGCCTCTGGATCGAGCATGACCCCGAGTTTCGGGTTGTTATCGCGGTGACGCGTGATGAGCGCCGGATCCACCGGCAGTATGTGGCGGGGAGCGTTCTGGACGGTGTGGTTGTGATGCAGCAGGTCCAGGCGACCTGGGCGGAGCTCGAGGCTCTCCAGACCCGGGTGACGCGCGATCTGGCTGAGATCGGGAGCCGGCCCGACAGCGCTATCCGCGTCCAGGACAACTGTGTTGAGCTCTTCGTGGCCGATCTGCAGGCCTTTGAGGCCAAGCTGGTCGCCGCGGACACGGCGTTGCCGGAGCACGTCTGTGTGACCGACGTGGGTCCCTATGCAGAAGCGCCTCCGCTGGAGCTCCCACCCGGCCTGGCCTTCGCCCGACAGGAGCCGCCCGAGGGCATGCTCGTGGAGATGAGTGCGCTCATGATCGGCCGGCTGGTCGAGTCGGAGGGATGTCTCCGTGTGGTGGCCGATGGGGGCGACGCAGCGGGGTACCTGGTGATCTGGCCCTATGACCACAGCGTCGGTGTGGAGGCCGACGGCACGATCGCCATCCGTGATGGTGACGGCGTGACGGTGGCGCGGGTGGGCGACCAGGTGCAGATCGGAGGAGGGGAGACGCCCTCACTCGGCAGTTCCTCGGTCATCGAGGGCGCCGGCGGCTGCGAGGGGCCGTACTGGATTGCGGCGCGCGGCATCGAGAGCAGCGCGCCGGAGGTCTCGGAGGCCCCGGACAAGGTGGCCTACATCGTGAATGGCGATGTGTGGATCCGGACGCTGCCCGAAGGGGCGCCGCAGCGCCTCACCGACGATGGTCTGAACAGCCACCCTGTGTGGTCGCCGTCGGGGCGCTACGTGGCGTTTCTCAAGGACATTGAGCTCTGGACGGTCGACACGGTCGATGGGACGGGATGGCCGTGGGCGAGCCCCGTGGCGACCTTCGCCTGGTCGCCGGTCGACGACCGGCTGGCCTATGTGTCCGGCTCGGGCATCCTGCGTATGATGGTCGCCGACCCGGCAACGCTAACGGATCGTGCCGTGATCCCGCCGGAGGTGGGTGCCCAGGGCATGATCGGGCGCCTCGCCTGGAGCCCGGATGGACAGGCGATCGCCTACGCGTGGCAGCAGGGACGCGAGCACCAGAGCCTGCGATGGGTGCCCGTCGAGGGAGGAGAGTCGAGCGAACTCTATGTCAGCGGTGTGCCGGAGCGTGGGGAGGCGGTGCCGGTCGGGTGGGCGAGCGAGGAGGCGTTGCTCTTCCTGCAGGGCGAACTCCTCTCCGCTTCGCTGCTGATGGACGGTGCGCCGCTCTACGCGGTCTCGGTCGCCGATGGGGCTGTGAAGCCCCTCGCGGATCGCGTGCTAACCCACGTCGACTTCGTGGTGCCGGCAGGCGATGGCAGCGCTATCGCGGTGGTCGTGGGCGCGGGGCGGGGGACCTGGAGCAACAAGCGGCTGGACGTGGTGGATGGGGTGACCGGCGACGCCGTGACGCTGTCGCTGCAGGATCAGGCGGCGACTTCGCCACAGGCGGCGAGCTCGCCCGCGTGGTCGCCTGACGGTACGCGCTTGGCCTATGCGGCGATGGCGGACCGCGGGGACCTCGTCGGTGGGAACACAGCGCGCGAGGGGCTGGCGACGCGGCGGATCTGGATCGCGGACACCGCCGGCGGAGAGCCGCTGCGCGTGACCGATGATCCCGCCTTCCGCGACGAGCGCCCGCTCTGGTCAGGTGACGGCAGTAGTTTGCTCTTCGTCAGGATGGATGCCGACGAGGGTGTCTCGCTCTGGTGGCTCGATCTCGCGGCGGGCGGGCCGATGCGCGTCGTCGACGCCCTGGGCCCGCTGCCCGGCCCCGCGGAGGCGTGGTTCGGGACCTACGGGCACATTGACTGGGCGGCGATCTTCGACGTCTGGACGCCCGCGAGATAGCGCTAGGTCGGCCGCCTCCGCTCAAGCCGTCGAATGGACGAATCAGGGAGCACGTCTAGCCCCAATTCGGCGGGTGACGGGTCCTCCATGGCTGCCGGACCGCGTCGGTAGAGCGTGACCGCCAGCACGATAGGCAAGAGGGCACGAAGGCTCATCAGTAAGGTGTTGGTGATCATGGCAGCGGGACCGGGATTGCTCACCTGCTGTAGGCCCGCAGCGCCATAGGTGTTGGCTAACGCCAACACGATCACCGCAGGCGCCCACGCCGCGATGGCTCTCTCCTTGGTCGTGCGTGCTTGCAGCATCCAGAGCGGCGTGACCAGGAAGAGGGCCAGAGCCGGAAGCGAGATCTTGATGGCCTCAAGGGTGCTCAGCGTGCGTGCCATCTGCCAGATGCCGTCGTAGAAGGTGGGGTGGTAAGTGGGGTCGGCGATGGCGACAAAAAGCGCGAAGTGGGCGCCGAGGGGGATCAGCGCCGCGAAGATGCCCTGGCGTGCAGCTGCCAACAGACCGATGGCCACAGGCGCGATGACCATCGCCATCGAGTAGATGACCCACGGTACATTGGCGAGCCAGCGCCTTCCGGCCAGATCTGAGGTGCGGAAGATGACGCCATCGTCGGTGAGCTGGACCAAGGACGTGCCGGCGATGACGATCGGGATCAGGGCGACGATCAGCCATGCCCCGGCCGGTATCCGACGTTCCACACCGCGCCGCCACGCCCTCAAGCCGATCACACTCAGTGCGATGAGGACGATGGGGGGAAGCAGTAGAGGCGCCAGGATGTTCCAGAGGGGGCCGTTTAGGTGGGGCCCGAAACTGATCAAGAGCCAGGCCCAGATCCCCGTGAGCAGGTAGCCCGCGGCGGGGTAACTCCACACTGCCGGCCTGCGCTCCAGGACAAGGCTCGCAATGACGAAGGCGAGGGCAATCGGAGTCAACAGGTCGAGATGCCCGCGGTAGCTGATCCAGTGGCGATGGTCGCCCACGACCACGACGAGCGCCAGCAGCCCGAAGAGCGCGGTGGCGATGAGGGCCCGGTGCCGCCAGAGGCGGGGTGCGAGCCAGTTGAGCCATCCGACGAGGCGCTCGCCACGCGAGAGGTGGACGCGGCGCAGCATGTGCTGCACGGTGCGGGCGTCGCCCAGGTCGGCCAGGGCGGCAGCCTGCGCGGAGGATGCGCTGTGGCCCTGGGCCACGTAAGCGGCACAGGCATCCTCGTAGTGGTCCGCGAACTCCGCACAGATCTCGGCAGCCCGGTCGCGCCCCAGGCCCTCCGTTGCGGTGCTCAGCCAGCGCTCAAAGGCGGGATCGTGCTGCGGGTTCATGATGCCTCCTTGAGCACGGCGTTGACGGCCCCGACGTAGGCCTCCCACTCACGGCGCTCCTCGCTGAGGGCGCGCTCGCCGGCCTGGGTGAGGCGATAGTAGCGCCGGCGGCGCCCGTCGACCTCGGCAGAGTAGGCCTCGATGAGGGCCTCTTTCTCGAGCTTGTGCAGGGTGGGGTAGAGCGTCCCCTCCTGAAAGTCGAGGACGTCGCGCGACTTGGCCTTGATCTCCTTGGCGATCTCGTACCCATAGCTCGCTCCACGGCTCAGGGCGTTGAGGATCAGGAGCTGCAGGCTTCCCTTGACGTTCATCGGCGGCCTCCGATGGCTATGCATAGAGGTTCTAGGTATCTATGTGAAGTATACAAAGGTTTTCGATGTATGTCAAGGCTCTTTTTCCGATCCCCGTCAATTGCCTGTTACGTTTGGGACGCGGACGCGACTTTATACATAGAGAGTGGAGATCGTCGCGGACTCTCGGCTCTCACCGTGTTTGACTCGATGGTGCTCTTGAGAGGTCGGTGAATCACGTATGGGTATGGCGGATCTGAACACCTATAACGGTCTCGTGTTGGCATGCCAGGACGAGGCTTTCACGCTGGCGGCTTATCTGCTGGGCGACGACCGGGCGGCGGATGCAGCGGTGCAGGAGGCTGTGGTCAGGGCCTACCGGCGCTACCTGCGGACGCCCGAGGCCTCGGTGCGTCTGTTGATCCTGCAGCAGGTGCTGGCGTGCTGTGGTCGGTCCGCTCGTGCGCGTGGGGCGGGGCCGGTGGAAGGGTTCTGCGATCCGGCGCCGCGTGAGCGGACCACGCTGCTCCTGGTCGACGTGTTGGGACTGTCGTACGATGAGGCTGCCGAGGTGCTCGGCTGCAGCCGTGATCAGGTGGTGCGCCGGCTGGCGCGGGCGCGGGTTCGGATCGCGGAGCGCGTGCGGCAGAGGGGTGTCGCGCATCCTGTGAGCGTTGGGTGACAGGATCGATGGTGGCTTGTGGCGTAGGCACCGGAGGCAATCGGGACGATTGCCCTACACACCGCGATCGATGGGGCGTTATCTGAGGAGCGGGTGGTGGAGGGTGGGGGGCGAGGGATCGACCCAGGGCAGGTCCTCGTGGTTGACGGTCACCGGGCTGTTGTAGAGGGCCTGATAGGCTTCACGCTCGCGCCAGAAGGCGAAGAGCTCGCCCCAGACCATATACCAGAGCCAGCGCGGCTGGTCCTCGAGGATCTCCAGCTTCGGCGGGGCACCGACCTCGCCCAGGGCGACGGGTTTGTCGCCGGCAAGCTCGAGGAGCTGATCGTAGTCCTCGCGGGCGAAGTTGTGGCGGTAGACGTCGGTCGCCAGGATGTCGACGACGTCGTCGCCGGGATAGGTCGCGGCGTAGGGGAGGAGCTCATCGCCGACCTCGTTGGCGTTGTAGACCCAGATGAGGTTGTTCAGCCCGTGGAAGTTGACGAGGCGCTCGAAGAGCATGCGGTAGAGTCGCCCGTAGCCCCTCTCCCCGGTCTTGTGTCCCCACCAGAACCACTTACCGTTCATCTCGTGATAGGGTCGCCACAGCACCGGCACGCGCGCATCGCGCAGCTGCCGCAGGAACCAGGCGATCACGTCGACCTGTGACGCCCAGCGGGCGTGGATGGGCGTGCCCGGCGTGACCAACGCCTCCCACTCGTCGTCCGTGAGGTCGCCCTGGACGGAGGCCTCGAAGGTGACCGGTTCATCCTCGATAGGGCGGACGGCGTGCCACATCAGGGTGATCACGAAGCCCTCATAGTGGCGGCGGATCGCCTCGTCGACGATCTGCTGACGGAAGTTGATGCCGTCCCACGTGCCCGGCGCGCTGAAGCCGAAATCCTGACCGAAGAGCGCGGGGTAATGACCGGTCATGCGGTGGGCTGTGACCAGCCGCGTTGAACCGACGAGGGGCGCGCAGTGCTGCCCGGTCAGGGTGTGCTTGCCCGAGATGCCGCGCAGATAGTCCATCAGCCGCACGGCTTCCGGTGAGGGGGTGGGCGTCACAAGACCCGTCATCTTGGTGCTCCTTGAGCTAACGCTGGACCTGCTCTATGGCCCAGTCCAGCGCTTCCTGCAGCATCGACTGCGGCGGGCGCTCGAT
>CAZYYC010000109.1:2848-4441 GCA_964650935.1 uncultured Anaerolineales bacterium | reverse complement strand
ACCTGGTTGGCGAAGTCGCCGCGGCCCGTGGCCACGATATGGGCGCCGGCGGCCTTGGCGTCGTGCGGGTAGATCTCGGGCACGGGGTTGGCGCAGGCGAAGACAATCGACTTCGGAGCCATCAGGGCGATCGAGGACGGCTCGACCACGCCGGGTCCGGGCCGTGATGCCGCGATGAGCACGTCGGCGCCCGCCATGGCGCTGTCGAAGTCATCCACCCGCCCCGGATTCGTGGCCTCACAGAGCTCCCATTTGCGGTAGAAGCGCGGGTCGGCGGCGATGTCCGTGCGACCCTTGTGGAGACCGCCGCGCGAATCGAAGACTGCCATGCGCTCCGGATCGCCGCCCGCGGCGATGATGATGCGCACGATCGTGGTGTTGGAGGCGCCGGCGCCGAGGAAGACCATCTTGGCCTCGCCGATCGGCTTGTCGACGAGCTTGAGGGCGTTGATCAGGCCCGCGAGCGTGACGCAGGCGGTGCCCTGGGCGTCATCGTGCCAGACGGGGATGTCGCAGCTGTCTCGCAGCGTGTCGAGCACCTTGTAGCAGTTGGGCTGCGAGATGTCCTCGAGGTTGACGGCGCCGAAACTGGGTTGGATCATGCGCACGAAGTCGATGATCTTGTCCGCGTCGTGTTCGCCGCTCGCGTTGCGGCTGTCGATGCAGAGTGCGGTCGCGTCCACACCGCCGAGGTACTTCATCAGGAAGGCTTTGCCCTCCATCACGCCCAAGCCCCCGGGGGGCGTCACGTTGCCGTCGCCCAGCACGCGTGTCGAGTCGGTGACCACGGCCACCAGGTTGCCGCGGTTGGAGAGCTCGTAGGCGGCATCGTTGTCGTCGCGGATCGCGGTGGAGATGGCGGAGACGCCGGGCGTGTACCAGACGTTGAACCAGTTGAAGCCGAAGACGCCGGCTTTGGGCAGCGTCTGCATCTTGCCGCGGTAGAGGTGGTGGGCCTGCTCGGAAAGGCGCTTCAGGAAGAGCGTCTTGGCCCGTGCGGTCTGGTCGGCGTCCAGTTGGGACGAGAGGATCTCGTCAAGGTTGCTCAGGGTGATGTCGATAGGATCAGTCATTGTCCGTCTCCTTCTTCAGCAGCCATTGGCGGATGCAATCTCGCTAAGCGTTCGTCGAGTTCGTCCAAGCGCCTCTCGATACCGCCGAACTCGCTTCTCATAGTCGTCTCCCTTCAGGATGTCGCGCCGCTGCGCTCGTAGGATAGGCAGGTAATCCCCGTAACGTCCCAGGATGTAGGCCTCGGCCTCAACTTGCGTGGCGAGATCGCGGCGCATAAGGAGCGCGCCGCGGGCGATGATGGCGTAGGCCAGCTCGATGGGCGCCTCGTTCAGGTGGACCACATCGATGCGATCTGTCCGCAATTGCACCGCCATCCGATGGGCAAACGCAGATAGCACAGCTTGGCCATCGCTGCCGTGATTGAGCCACACGCCGAAGTCATAGTCACTCATCGGCCCCAGGGTGCCGGTGCCTGCGAGGCGCTCGGCTCGCGATCCGAACAGGTAGACCAAAGCGATCGCCTCGCTCTGAGCGGCGGCGTCTTGTACCTGGCGGCTCAGTGTGGGGGTGTCCATACCG
>CAZYYC010000109.1:0-2748 GCA_964650935.1 uncultured Anaerolineales bacterium | reverse complement strand
GAGGAGGTCACGGTGACAGAATGCAAGGTGAAGTTTTCCATGGCCATTCGGCCCGATATCGACGACGAGGAGTTGCAGTTTGCGGCGCAGCTGGGGGTGCCGTGCGTCTACACGTGGGTGCGCCGGGAACAGCGTAACTATGAGGCGCTCGCGCGCCTACGCGAGCGGGTGGAGGCGGCGGGGCTGGAGCTCTATATGGCGGGCAGCATGGAGGTGGGGAAATCAGACAAGATTCACCTGGCCTTGCCCGGCAGGGACGAGGCGATCGCGCAGTTCCAGGCCTTCGTGCGCGCTTTGGGCCGGGCGGGCATCCGGCACACGACCTTTACCTGGGAGCCGGACCAGGTCTGGAGCTCGCCCCCGACGACGACGCGGGGTGGGGCGGTGACGCGCCACGTGGACCTCGCCGAGCTGCAGCAACGTCCCTACACCCACGACCGGGACTACAGCTCGGAGGAGATCTGGGCCAACTTCGAGTATTTCATCCAGCGCATCATCCCGGTGTGCGAGGACGCCGACGTCAGGCTCTGTCTGCACCCGAACGATCCGCCGGTCGATGCGCTGGGGGGTATCCCCTGCCTGATCCGCGACTGGGCTTCGTATGACCGGGCCTTCGCGATCGCCGACAGCCCCTATCTGGGGATGGAGTTCTGCGTGGGTTGCTGGCTGGAGGGTGGGGAGGCGTTCGGCAACGTCCTGGACGGGATCCGCCACTTCCACGAGGAGGGCCGGATCTTCATCGTCCACTTCCGCAACATCACGGCCCCATTGCCGGTGTTCAGCGAGACCTTCCTGGACAACGGCTATATGGATATGTACCGGGTGATGCAGACCTTCTGCGAGGTGGGGTATGGGGGCGCGATGACGCTGGACCACACGCCGCGCTTCGTCGGGGATTTCGCTAAGGGGGCGGGCACGGCCTACGCGATCGGGTATATGCGGGCGCTGGTGGAGCGAGCGGAGGCGGAGGCGATCGCCCTTGCAGATCAAGACGAAAATGTCAAAATGTTCCTGTAGTTTGACGTCCAGCAAAACCTGTGATAGCCTGGTCATGTGCCATTGGTGAAAGGGCCTCTCCCCCATGCCCATTCTTCTTTCTTGAGAGGAGGTGATGTTATAACCTAGAGATATCATTATCCTGCAGGCATGGCGGGTCGCCGCCAAGATGTGTTATTCTGTTACTTATCAAGGAGGGGTATGCAATGCGAGGCAAATGGCTGAATGTCCTGATACTGGCTGTCCTGGTGTTCGGAATGGTACCCTTGGCGGTACCCCAAGCGCCCGTCGCGGCGGCACCCGCGAGTGCGGAATCGGTTCCACCGGCTGTGGTAAATTCGCCTGTCCTTCCGGTTGGTCGTGACAACAGCAAGGTTCTTGCGTTGGAGCCGGTGGCTGCCGACGATGTGACGACCAACGAGCCCCTCTACGCACGGGGTGATGTGCTCTATGAGGAAAAGGACGCGGTTGGGCCGGCCACCTACATCATCCAACTGGAGGGCGAGCCGCTCGCCAGCTATCGGGGTGGCATCCGCGGGTTGAGCGCCACGAGCCCGGCGGTGACCGGGGTGGAGAAGCTGAACGTTGAGAGCCCGGCGAGCCGGAGCTATCTGACGTACTTGGATGCGGAGCGTGCGCAGGTCTTGACCTCGATGGGGCGGACGCTGGGTCGCACCGTCAAGGTGCTGCACACCTATGACTACGCCTACTACGGTATGGCGGTGGAGATGACGCCGGATGAAGCGGCGTCTGTGGCACAGATGCCGGGCGTGCGTCGTGTGATTCGCAACTTCGAGCGCTACATCCAGACGGACGTCACGCCCGAGTTCCTTAACGCGTGGGGTATCTGGGACGGCACCAACGACCCCGCTGAAGTCGGGACGATGGGCGAGGGGATCATCGTGGGGATCATCGACACGGGGATCAACATGGATCACCCCTCCTTTGCTGCTACCGGCGATGACGGATATGCGCACGCGAACCCGTGGGGCGCCGGCACCTACGCGGGCTGGTGCGACGCCACGCATCCTAGCTACGATCCGACCCTCGTGTGCAACGACAAGCTGATCGGCGTCTACAGCTATCCCAGCTCCGGCAACGATCCGGAGGACGACAACTCCCACGGCAGCCACACCGCCAGCACTTCTGCCGGCAACGTGCTGTATGACGTCGAGTATGAAGGCGTCACGCTTGATCAGATCTCGGGGATGGCGCCGCACGCCAACATCATCGCCTACGATGTGTGTACAGGCACGAGCTGCCAGGGAGACTCCATCCTGGCCGCGATCGACGACGCGGTCGCCGATGGCGTGGATGTGATCAACTACTCCATCGGGGGCGGGCCGCAGAATCCTTGGGATGACCCGGACTCGCAGGCCTACTTGGCTGCGCGCGATGCGGGTGTCTTCGTGGCCACATCGGCGGGCAACGATGGCCCTGATCCCGGCACACTGGGCTCGCCGGCCAACTCGCCGTGGATGATCTCGGTGGCCAACACCACCATCGGACGCATCATCGCCAACACCCTCGACGTGACCGGGCCCGGCACCGTGCCCCCGGCGCTGGAGGGCATCGGCGCGATCCGCGGTCCGGAGGGCCCTGCCATCGGCAGCGATATCGAGGCTGGCATCGTCTACGCGGGCGATGTCGATCCGACCAACATCCCCGGCTGTGCCGCCTTCCCCGCCGGCTCTTTCACGGGCGGCATCGCGCTGATCCAGCGGGGTGATTGTAACTTCTCCGTCAAGGTCG
>CAZYYC010000108.1:0-12963 GCA_964650935.1 uncultured Anaerolineales bacterium | reverse complement strand
TTGCCACGCTCACCATCGTTGGTGACCCGGAACCGGACCCGGAACCGGATCCGGAACAGCCTCCTGATGATGAAGCAGAGATCAAGCTCTATCTGCCGTTGGTGAATCGGTAACACAGAGCGCACAGAGCGGCAGTTCGGACGATGACACCGGGTCGGTGCGGCGAGTGGACGCTCACCGCACCGACCCGGCACAGCAGTAGATGCCAGGGCTTTCTAGGTGTTCATCCCCAACCGTTCGAGCTGCTCCTGGGGTGCTTCACTTGCCTTCATCAAAGCGACCAGCAGGTCGACCATCTGCGCCTCGAGATCCGGATCCTCAAGGGGATGTGCCTGCTGCGGATCGACAACCTGGTCGTAGAGCAGGTGCCCGAAGCGGTGCAGCGCCCCACCACGCGCCGGGATCTTCATCACCGGGCAACCCTTGGTGAACGCAAAGGGCGGCGCCATCTCGGTCTCCTGCAGCTCCTCGACGGCAAAGGTATGGCGCATATGGGTCGGCATCAGCGTATACTCGTAGAGTGGCCCGTTCTCCGGCATCGCCGGTGCCCGCATATAGACAGTGCGCCCGTCAGTGACGTTGACGTGCCCGCCGTGTATGCCGAAGAGGATAGCGTCACGCAGGGGCGCGTCGGAGGCAAGCGCCAGCGTCAGCGGAATGCCCTGCATGTCCTTCGTCAGCGGAACCCCGAAGAACTCCAGCAGCGTCGGGCCCCAGTCGATGGCCTGCACGAGCGCCTCGCTGCGTTCTCCGCGGCGCCCGGTACGCGGATCCCAGAGGAAAAGCGGCGTGCGAGCGATCTCGTTCCAGAAGGGCTGCACGCACTTGGCCCACCAATCGTGCTCGCCCAGCAGGAAGCCGTGGTCGGTGCAGACCAACAGCAGCGTGTCCTCCCACATGTCCAGCTCGTCCATCAAGTCCAGGACCTTGCCGAGGTAGTGATCGCACATACTGACCGACGCAGCATTCTCATAGCGAACATGGGCGACCTGATCAGGGGTCTCGTGAACCTCCCGATAGGGAGGCCAATCGAAGTGCGGACCGTCGTAATCGTGGGGATAGAGATCCTTGTAGTGCTGCTGCGTGAAGTAGGGCTCATGCGGATCAAAGGTCTCGATCTGCAGGAACCAGTTGTCGTCCGAGGCGTTGGTGCGGATAAACTCCATCCCCATCTCAAAGGTCTGAGCCTGGGGCTGCAGGGCCTCCTCCTGCATATAGGTGCGGTTCACCCAGTCCTGACGCCACGGCTTGCCCTCCCGCGCGACCACGTGATCGGGGATCTCCGGGTCGGCGACGACGCCCTTCCAGGGGTCGCCCTCGTGCCCACGGGCGAGTTCCCACGTCGTGTAGCGGGTATGATAGGTCGCCCCACCCTCCTCCCAGTAGTGATAGTGATCGCTCACCAGATGCGTGTAGATCCCTTGGGCCTGCAGGATCTCGGGCACCGAGTCATCGAAGGGTTCCAGCGGCCCCCAGCTCCGATGCAGGAAGTTGTAGCGCCCCGTGTGGAATTCGCGGCGGCAGGGCATACACGGCATACTGCCGACGTAGCTGTTGTCGAAAGCGACCGTGCGCTCAGCCAGACGCTCGAAGTTGGGTGCGTGGACCCAGTCACAGCCGTAGGGCGGCAACATATGCCGGTTCAGCGAATCGAACATCACCATAATCGCACGCATAACCACCTCCTTGATAAAGCAGTGAGGGCCAAAGGAGGCCCCAGTCAGATCCTATCCCCTTGTTGGCTCTACCTTCAGGCGCTGACGAGCTCCGCCCGTCGAATCAGCTCCTCCTGCTCGAGAGGCCCCAAGTCGACGAAGCGTGCATTGAAGCCGGCGATCCGCACCAGCAGGTCACCGTGTCGCTCGGGATGGACGCGGGCCTCTCGCAGCAGATCAGCATTCAGGACCGCGACCTGGAGTTCCTGCACACCTTGCGCGAAGGCGGTCTCGACCAACGCGAGGAGGTTGACCCGCATCTCCGGGTCGCACCACGCCGCGGTGCTTCCCGTGATCTGTGCCGGCAGCGTCAGGTTGAGGTTGGTGCCGCCCGCGTAGCTCTCCGAGATCCGCAGCTTCGCGACGCTGTTCAGGACCCCCGTCGGGCCGGTCGACGAGGTGCCGACCTCGGCCCCGATGCTATCCGCCACCGGCGTCCAGGCCAGGCGACCATCGGGCGAGGCTGCGATCTGCTTGCCGTCTAGGTGGTGCAAGCTCCGCACCACGTGGCAGACGATGTGGCGGGCGTTTCGTTGGGCGTTGGGTGCGCCGTCGATCGAAGCGCCCTTCAGCACGCGCTCACGCATCGCCACCAGCAGCGGCGCATAGCGATCAGCGCGCACATCATCGTTTCCCCATTTAGGAGCCGCCCGCAGTCGCGCCCTCAGCTCCTCAGCTCCCACGAAATTGGCCCGCATAGCCGCGACCAGATCCGTCATCGAAGCGGCACGCTCCACAAAGACCACCTGTTGAATAGCTGCTAGAGCATTGACCGCGTTTGTCAATCCGCGCTCGTAGAGGTTCGCTAGATGGTAGTCCATCCCGACCATAAAATCCTGCCCTCGACAGATCCCGTGGCGCATCAACGCTGAGGTGAGGGGCATCGGCATCTCTGCGGCAACGCGCCGCCGGTAAGCCAAGCCTTGTCTCCGCATGGCCGGCAAGGTCTCCGCCATACGGCCTTCTAGCAGGTCCAGAAGCTCATCAACGGACGTGATCGCGTTCGGATCGGTGTGGGTCAGCAGGACGTCGTTCAGCAGCGCCAGCACCTGCACCGTGCCGTTGGTCGCCGTCGCCGACTCCGCAGAACGGCCGGGTATCCCAAGCTCATTGCAGCCGATCACGCAATAGTCCCAGGCATCGTCCGGGGCTACACCGGCGCGGATGAAGCCCCCTGCTGTAACCACATCATCGATCAAGAGCGGCACACTGACCCCGGCCGTAAGCATCTCTATCGCGCGCCGCTTGACCTCGGGATCGACGTTGGGGTGCCATCTCAGGAAGAGATGAGGGTCCCCGACGCGCACAAGATCTGCCGCATCGAGAAAGGCACGCGTGAGCGGATTGCACTGATCCACGCCATGCCGATCGACGCCCCCCACCGTGATCGCCTGCGTCTTGGATCCCCGTCCGAAGATGGCGTTGGCGTTCACTTTCAACAGAAAAGCGGCGACCAGGTTGGTGACAAGCTCGGGATCCAGATCCGGTGTGACAAAGGGCGCCAGGACGCGATCGGGGAGCCCGATGGACACGGACAGCCCGTGGCCCTCGATGTGAAGCGCCAGATGCACCAGGAGGATCGCCTGTAGGGCCTCAAAGAGATCCCTCGCCGGCTGAGCAGGCACATGACGGCAGGCCCGCGCGACGCGCAGATGGGCTGCGCGAATCACCGGATCGGGCTCCCGATCGGCAGCTGCCTCCGCAGCTTCCGCATAGCGCTCGGCCCAGGCCATCACCGCCCGCAGCGCGATACCCATCGCCTGACGATAGATACGCTCGTCACCACGGTGCCGGTGATCCGGATTGAGAGATCGGTGTTGTGTACCGGCGTCGTCCAACTGCTCGGCCCGCTCGGCCAGGGCCGCCAGACCCACGTGAACCACGCGGTCAAGGTCCACCGCCAGATGTCCGATGGCAGCATACCCTCCGAAGCTGCGATCGGCCCAGAAGGTCGACAACTCCTGAGGGATCTCTCCATCAAGAAGGCCGATCAATTCAGGATGCTCCAACAGGATCTGTGCATCATAGCCGAACCCATACTCGGGAAGCAGCATCCAGGCACGCGGGCGTGTGGACATGTTACCCGCGAAGAAGGGATTCGTCTTGAGATCAAGCGTCATATGCCGGAGCACGTGGTCCAAGGCCTTCGCTCGCTTCAGCGGCGGAGGATCGCCCTCGAAGCACCGGAAGGCCTCGGTCACTAACCGCGCGCGCTCGAGACAAACCGTGTCCTCCGTCGCCAGGAGCCGATTGCGTAGACCCAGGATGAGATCACGCATCCGAGCAGTGCTCCCGCCCATCCACTTCACACAACATGCCTGCAAGTCTCTCCATTCGATCGCGCACAAACCACCCTCCCCGTGTCCGCATCGGTAGGGACCCTATGATGATAACATCGAAGGGCCATTTCGACGAAACAGCCTTCATCGGTATACTGGGGGCAGTAACGCAGCAACGTACAAACACCGGTGATCTGCACAGGCCACAGGATGTCGATCCCGTTGACCGAGTCCGTACGTTGCAGAACCAGCAAGAGGAGACGGAGGATGGCCGAGACCCTGCCCGACAGCATCTACGACGAGACGCAAGTACCTGACTACACGCTACCGGACCCGCTCATCAGTGAGGATGGCGAGCCGATCAAGGACGCCGACATGTGGATGGCCCGCCGCCGCCCGGAGATCCTTTCGCTCTTCGAGACCTATGTCTACGGACGCGCCCCGGCACCGCCCGACGCGATGTCGTTCGACGTGCGCTCAACCGCGGCAGGCGTCCTCGAGG
This sequence comes from uncultured Anaerolineales bacterium, assembly GCA_964650935.1. GTDB lineage: Bacteria > Chloroflexota > Anaerolineae > B4-G1 > SLSP01 > PWVB01. The sequence continues at coordinate 8,467 of CAZYYC010000108.1, read as the reverse complement.
GCCTCGCGACGCGCAGAGAGGTGGCGATTCGCTTCACAGAGGATCTTAGCGGGCCGGAGCTCGATCTGCTGATCTACCTCCCCGACAAGAGGAGCGGTCCCGTGCCCCTCTTCCTCGGCCTCAACTTCACGGGCAACCACACGATCCATCCCGACCCCGGCATCACGCCATCGGGGGCCTGGGCTGCCGACCATCCGGAGCTGGAGGTTGCAGAGACGCGCGGCACCTCCGCCTCGCGCTGGCCGGTCGAGATGATCCTCAAGCGCGGTTACGGACTGGCGACGATCTACCGCGGCGACATCGATCCGGACTATGATGACGGCTTTCGCAACGGCGTCCACGGCCTGTTCGCGCGCGACGACAGCGAGGGCGACGCCTGGGGCACGATCAGTGCCTGGGCATGGGGCCTCAGCCGAGCGCTTGACTACCTCCAGACCGATGGCGAGGTTGACACCGCCCACGTCGCCGTGATGGGCCACTCCCGACTCGGCAAGACGGCCCTCTGGGCCGGCGCGACAGACCCGCGCTTCGCCTTAGCTATCGCCAACAACTCCGGGTGTGGCGGTGCCGCACTTTCCCGACGCGAATTCGGAGAGACGGTCAGACGCATCAACACCGTCTTCTCCCACTGGTTCTGCACCAACTTCAAGCAGTACAACGATTGTGTCGCCGATCTACCCGTCGATCAGCACGAGCTCATCGCGTTGATTGCCCCGCGGCCCGTCTATATCGCCAGCGCCGAGGAAGACCTCTGGGCTGATCCCCGCGGGGAGTTCCTCTCCGCACAGGCTGCCGGGCCCGTCTATGAGCTGTTCGGCCTGCAAGGTGTCCCCGCCGCCCAGATGCCGGGCCTCCACCAACCGCGCCACGGCACCATGGGCTATCATATCCGCGCGGGTGGGCACGACGTGACGCCCTATGATTGGGAGCAGTATCTGACCTTTGCCGACCATCACTGGAAGCTCTAGAAGCGGAGGGGAAACGACACAATGCAGATCATCCAGTTCGCAGATTCTGAGGGCGGATGCCGTGTGGGCATCGTCCGCGACGCTGAGACGATCGAGGTCTTAGCGGGCCAACAGACCCTCTATGATCTTGCCCTCGACGCCATCCGAAAGGGAGAATCCCTCACACGGCTGCTGAGCAAACAGGCGATCAACCGCAGGGTCGAGTACGCGACACTCATCGGCGAGCGCCGGATTCTACCGCCTATCGAGCATCCCGACCCGGCTCACATGCTGATCACGGGCACAGGCCTGACCCATCTGGGGAGCGCCGATGCCCGTGACCGCATGCACCAGGTCACCGAGGCCGACTTAACCGACAGCATGCGGATGTTCCGCATGGGCCTGGAAGGGGGAAAACCGGCGCCGGGCGAGATCGGCGTGCAACCCGAGTGGTTCTACAAAGGTGATGGGAGCATTGTCGTCGCGCCCTATCGAGCCCTCATCAGCCCCACCTTTGCACTCGACGGCGGAGAGGAGGCTGAGCTCGTCGGGATCTATATCATCGGACCGGACGGCGACCCCTACCGCCTGGGCTTTGCGTTGGGCAACGAGTTCTCGGATCATGTGATGGAGAAGCAGAACTACCTCTACCTCGCACACTCCAAGCTGCGACCCTGCTCATTTGGCCCCGAGCTGCGCATCGGCAAACTGCCGGCCGAGGTCCATGGCACAGCGCGCATCCTACGTGATGACGTCACACGCTGGGAGCGTCCCTTCCGGAGCGGGGAGGAGCATATGTCACACACCATCGCCAACCTGGAGGCCCATCACTTCAAGTATCGCCAGTTTCGCCGCCCAGGTGACGTCCACGTACACTTCTTGGGTACCGGCACCCTCAGCTTCACGGAGGGCATCGTCGTGGCGCCGGGCGACGAGATCGAGATCGAAGCCGAGGGCTTCGGACGTCCCTTGCGAAACCCGGTCGCCGTGAGTCGACGTAACGGCGCCACGGTCCACGTCCTGTAAGGGGACACACCCGTCGTTTGCTGTATAATGGCAGCCATTGATTGAGACACACGGGCGACGCACGTCGCCGATCTCAGCAGCTGATCGGCTCATCGCGCCCGTAGGGGGAAAGATATGCCAGACGAACTAGTAACCCTGTGGGAGACGCCACAAGCCAAAGAGATCACGATGATCGCAGGATGGCACCAATGGGCCGATGCCGGTGCGATCTCGTCCGGACTACCGCTCTACCTGATCCACAAGCTGGAGGCACGAAAGATCGGGGAGATCAAGGATGATGGATTCTACCTCTTTCAGCTCCCGGGCGCTCACCACTTCCTCAGACCGGAGGTCCATCTCGAGGAGGGCTACCGCAAGTCGCTGACGAAGCCCGCTAACGAGATCTACTACGCCGGCGATGACGAAAAGGGATTGGTGATCTTCCTGGGCGAGGAGCCGCACATGCGGGCCGACCGCTATGCCCAGGCGCTCCTGGAGGCGACCAAGGCGCTGGGCGTCAAACGAATTGCAGCCCTGGGCGGTGTCTACGGCGCGACCCCGTATGACCAGGACCGCGAGATCTCATGTGCCTACAGCCTCCCCAATATGCACGATGAACTGAGCCGCTACGCGGTGCGCTTCTCCAACTATGAGGGAGGGGCCACCATCGGCACCTACTTCATTGATGCCGCCGAACAATACAACATCGAGTTCTTCGTCTTCTACGCCTTTGTCCCGGCGTACAACTTCTCCGACATCTCCGAGATGGTCCAGGCCATCAGCATTGAGCACGACTTCAAAGCATGGTATGACGTGATGCGGCGGCTCAATCATATGTTCGGCCTCGACATCGATCTCTCCGAATTGGAGGAACAGAGCTACGAACTGATGGTATCGATGGATGCCAAGATCGACGAACTGGACGAGCAGATGCCCGAGCTGGACGTGCGCGCCTATATGAGCGACGTGGCAGACGAGTTTGACGCCCGGCCTTTCGTACCCCCGCTGAGCGATGTGTGGGGCAAAGCGCTGGACAACCTCTTTGGGGACAGCGACGGAAACGAAGAGGCGTAACGTCGGTTGACAGGTCGATGGAGCCGGGCTGTGCCCGGCTCCACTGCATGCCGGCTAGGCCCAAATGGGATTCGGTAGCGACGCAGATTACGCATCGCGTTAGGCCTGCGTCCACACCTCCGGCGCAATCGGTCGTCGCATGCGCCGCTGGAATTCGCGCTGCAGGGCAGGTGTGACGGTGTCCGCCTTGACCCGCCGGATGATCTCCACGAGCGCATCGACTTTGTACCTCACCATCGCCTCGCCCTTGGCCGCCGTGGCCCTTCCCGGCTCGCCTACATACATCGCCGGGTACATCGCATACCAATCCATCGGCGTATAGACCCCCACGTCCTGCAAGGCTCGGTTTCGCTGCAAGCTTGCGAAGGGCGTCGGAGGGACCTGATCCAGCTTGACGAGATCCGGGAAGAGGTGCAAGCCGACGCTGGTCTCCAGCTCGCAAGCGTGGCCCCACTCTTCTGTCTCGAGCAACGCCTCCACCTCCGGCATCTCTGACGGGTTGGCCTCGTAGAGCGTGTAGGGCTTATCCTGCTCCACCAACGTCTGTACGAAGAACGGCAGCAGAAAGCGGTTTCCGCCATGACCGCTAAGAAAGATGATTTTGGTCAAGCCGTGGCGCGCCATCTCATCGCAGACATTCTCCAGCAACGCCAACGCCAGGTCGCGGCGGATCACCACGGAGCCCGGCAAGTGAGCGGACTCGTGGTTGATCCCATAGGGATAGGTGGGGAAGACGATGACCGGCTCGCGCTCCGCCGCGCGACAGGCGGTCGCGTGCGACTCGAACATGTCAGTCCCAAGAGGAAGGTGTGGCCCATGGGGTTCGATGACCCCGATAGGCAGAATGGCCACGCCCTCACACGCAACAACGGCCTTCTTAAAGTCCAGCGAGGTCAGGTTCTCCCACTGCATCGTCACCTCCACACTATGGTTGAGCAACCCATTCCTCAGGCGTTCAACTTCAGCAGCACCACGTCGCCGCTCAGCAGCCCGACCAATAATGGGGACTGCACGGCCAGCCCCTTGGGGGCCAGGATCGTCGAGATGCCCTGCGGTGCGTCCTCAACACGTGTCCACTGCAGCCCGCCATCACGCGAGAGCCACAGGACGTCGTCGGCGAGCACCAGCAAATCGGGTCGACCGGGAAAGTCGGGCGACACAAGGATGGCGTTGACGGCCCCCTCAACCGCTCCCTGTCCCAGCTGCGCCCACCCCACGCCATAGTCGGCAGAGACGAGCAGGCCCTGTGACTCGGTTCCGGCGAAGACGATGCCGTCCTGAGGGAACCCCGGCGAGAGACCTATGCTAAGCACCGGCTCGTAGCCGACGGGAAGATCCACCTCACGCCAGGCACGTCCGCCATTGGTGCTGCGGAAGATGCCGCTCTCGACGCCTGCGTAGAGCGTCTCATCCTCGCTGAAACCCGGCGAGATCGCCATACAAAAGACGGTCAGATCGAGCAGACCGAAGTTCCAGCGTGCCCAGTGGCCGCCATGGTTCGCCGAGCGGAAGATGCCGTCCTCGGTTGTCGCCGCCAACACGACACCATCGTCGACGAAGTTGGGCGAAATCGCCAGCGCCGATACAGCCGGCGGCGGTGAGTCCAGGTTTGAGGCGAACCAGCTCTCCCCGCCATCCACAGAGCGCAGCACACCGCCCGGGACGCCGGCGAAAAGGCGAGCGTGTTCCTTGCCGTCATAGTCGGGCGACAGCACCACCGACGTCGTCGGAAGCGGTTCGGCGAGATCGAGTGACTCATAGAGGTCATCCCAGCTCTCGCCGTCATCCTGAGAGCGATAGAGCCCCGATCCACGTGCAGCAAACCACGTTGTCATGTCACGGGTCGTGGCCAAGGCATAGACGAGCTCATTCGACATCGTTTCAGACATACTCATCCTCTCTAGGTGGTCACGGCATCGGGCGGTGAGGCACGATGAATGATGACATCGGTGGTCAAGGCCATCGCCGCCCCGCCGATGGCGTGACGAACGGCGGTCTTTACCACGGTGGTAACGTCCTGGAGGCCGGCGCTCGCCATCTCGGTGATTTCACCCCTGACGACATCAAATCCATAGCCGGGACCCGCAGCCTCGACTTCACTGAGGGCCTCTCCCGGCTCGTAACCGGCATTCTCGAGCAGGGCGCGCACCGGCGCCTCGAGCGCCCCCATCAGGATGCGACAAGCTGCACGCTCCTCCGGCTCCTCAGCCTCAGCCATACGACGGGCCAACTTGGGCCGGCATGCGAGCAGCGCCGCCCCGCCTCCCGGGAGCACACCCTCGCGCATAGCGCCGCGCATTGCATCGGCTACACGCTGAGTCTGTTCCTTGGCGTAGTCAAGTTCGGTCTCCGTGATGCCGCCGACGTACAGCGTGGCGGATCCACCCATCAGTTTCCCGATCCGCTCCTGAAGCTGGGCGCGGTCGCCCTTATCCGTCACCGTACCATAGGCATGCCGAAGCCGGGCGATATGCTGGCGCAACTGGCGCGGATCGCCCTGTCCGGCAACGATGCCCATATTCAACGTGTCGGCCCAGACACGTCGGGCCCGACCCAGGTCGGTAGCCCGCACATCCCTGAGGCGATCACCGGCATCGCGCAGGAGAGCCCGTCCGCCCACCAGGACTGCCATGTCCGTGAGGGCTGCACGCTGATCCGTCGATGTGTTCCCCGGTGTCTTCATCGCGACGACGTTGAGCTTGACCTTTCCCTTCTCGCGATTCAACATCAACATACCGATCACCGCGTCGGAGATCTTGCGTGCGATGACGGCGACGTTCTCCAGACCGGCCTGAACGCAGGCGGAGAGCGCGGGGACCAGGTCACGAGGATCCTCAATATCCAGATCGGTCATCAGAATAGCGGCGTTCTGCAGCTCGGCCCGCTGGCGCTCGATATCCGTGATGAAGATGCGCGAGACGAGACCTCCGCGCCAGTACATCCCCTCCACGTATTCGCGCTCGTAGGCACGCGTCCTTCCTTTGCGGATCTCGAGCCGTCCATACTCACCAATGACATCAAAGACCTCACCCAGCAGGCGCCCCAGCTCAGCGTGGTTGGAGAGCGCCGTCGCGAGCGCACGCAACTGCCGTTCCCCCGCAACCTTGCCCGCCATGCCGTCCAACTCGGTCAGGATCTCCCGCATCCCAAGCTCCAGATAGTGTCGCAAGCGCATCGCATTGCCGCCCGCGGTGAGGTAGCGCAGTCCCTCAGCATAGACGGACCGGAAGAGAACCGCGGCTGTCGCAGTGCCGTCGCCGACCTCCTCACGCACCGACCAGAGCAGATTGCGGGCTAGCATCGCCCCAACATCCGCATCCCTTCCGCGGATCTGAATCACGCGCCGTGCAATCGTCCCGCCATCGTCGAGGAACTCGGGGACCCGGCCCGCATCACCCATCGTGCGGTCATAGAGCACAACACGGGGGAAGGGCCCCAGGGTGGGTCGCACAGCCCCCACGATTTGGTCGATCCCCTCGAGCATCTTGAGATGTACCTCGGGTTGGAAAACGACCCCCGGTCGTTGCCACTTCTGTCTGCTGCTACGTTTTGTCATAAACCTCTATCGCTCCTTCTATCGCCGGACGCTCTAAGCGCAGGCGCTAGATCGTAGGAAGTTCGAACTCGTCACCCGTGTCGGCTATCCACTGCGCCAGCCGATTCTGGAGGCGTTGGCGCTCAACCCCAAAGCGGGTATTGTGCGCCAGATTCGCCAGTTCATAGGGGTCCTCATTGAGGTTGAACATCAGCCACGGCTGACCCTCCAGGACCACATACTTCCAGCCGTCGCGGGTCACCACGGCGCGCCAAGGGCGATCCACACTGTCACCGTGCCCCGTCGGGACCACCGACTGGATGAAGGCCGAGTCAGGTCCCTCCGTCTGAGGACGCCACGGCAGCCGCGCACCGGAGTAGTCGTGCCCTCGCATCCAGTCCGGAGGATCGATGCCACACAAGCCCAGCGTCGTGGGCGCGATGTCGACATGGTTGATCAACACGTCCGACCGCCCCGATCGCCCCTCGTACTGCGGCTGCAGACCGCCCATTATGAAGGGCACGCGGATGGACTCCTCCCAGGGCGCGGTCTTGAGGAACTGACCGTGGGAGCCATGGAGGTCCCCGTGATCAGAGAAGAAGACGATGTGCGTGTTGAGATCCAACCCCGCGTCGACCAGGGCCTGACGGATCCGGCCCACGTTCCAGTCCAGGTTCTCGATCTGTGCATAGGCCCCGGCGAGCTCACGTCGTGCCCGGTCCTCGACCCAGCCGACCGGCGGCACGTTGGGACGTAGCGCCACCCGACCCGGCGTATGGCGCGCCATCCAGGCTTCAGGCGCGACGTAGGGATTGTGCGGCGGCTGGACTGACAACACCGCAAAGAAGGGATCGCCGCCCCCTGCCTGATGCGCGTCACCCTGACGCCGAATGTAGTCGATCAGCAGGTCGCTGAGGGCATCCGTCTCGTAGCCCGGCAGCCGGCGGTGAAAGGCATCCTCGCCCTCGCCGCCATGGACCCAGCAATCCCACTGGCTGTTGTTGTTCTCATAGCCCACCCAGGTAGCGAAGCGACCACGCTGCTCGGGAGGGACGATGTACATCGCGGCTCGGCCCTCACGCTCCTTGAACCCGCCAAGGTGCCACTTGCCGAAGTAAGCCGTATCGTACCCGTAGTCGTTGAAGACATCGGCAATCGTCGGCATCTCGGGCGGCAGCGGATACTCATGGCCCGGCACACATTCGTGAGGATAGCGGCCGGTCAACAGGGAACCGCGATACGGGCAGCACAGCGGAAACCCGGAGACCGCACGCCCGTAGTTCTGCCCTTCGGTGGCGAGGCGGTCAAGATTCGGCGTGCTCAGGTTGGGATCGCCGTTACAGCCCAGGGCCTGTGCCCGGTGTTGATCGCCGAAGATCCAGATGACGTTCCGGCGTTCCGACATCGATGCGCGATCAGAAACGGATGTTGACATAGACTTCATCCCTTCAGTACGGATGGGAGCGGGCCTGCGGCCCCGCTCCCATCCGCTCTCACTTCGAGGCCTCCTGCACCATCCTTTGATAGCTCCGGTAGCGCAGCAACGAGATAGCACCATTATCCACAGCCCGCCGAATCGCGCAACCCGGTTCGCTGTCGTGTCGACAGCTCGCGCCGAATCGACAGGTGCCGAGGTAGGGTCTGAACTCAGGAAAGCAAGTGCCGAGATCCTGCTCACTCGTGCGCCACAGAGCCAGCTCGCGCATGCCGGGCGTGTCCACGACGCCGCCCCCGCCTGAGATCGGCACCAGTTCGAGGTGGGTTGTCGTGTGTCGGCCCTTCCCGATCCTGCCCTTGCCCACAGCGCTGACGCGGAGACCCAGCTCGGGCTCGATCGCATTGAGCAGACTCGTCTTGCCGACTCCGGACTTGCCCAGCAGGACGGAGATGCGGCCCTGGAGTTCTG
>CAZYYC010000107.1:7300-13046 GCA_964650935.1 uncultured Anaerolineales bacterium | reverse complement strand
CTGCAGCCGCTCCTTCTTGCCGGCGCGCGCCACCACGTCGTCAAGCTGCGGAATCGACCGCAGCAGCGCCTGCGTGTAGGGGTGCAGCGGATTGCGGAAGGTCTCGTTGACGCTGCACTCCTCGACGACCTTACCGAGGTACATCACCGCCACCTCATCAGCCATCTCGGCGATCACACCCAGGTTGTGCGTGATGTACATAATCGCCATCCCGAAGTCGTGCTGCAACGTCCGCATCAGCTCCAGAATCTGCGCCTCGGTCGTCACATCGAGCGCCGTCGTGGGTTCATCGGCGATCAGCAGATTGGGATCGCAACTGAGCGCCATGGCGATCACCGCCCGCTGGCGCATCCCACCGCTCAGCTGGAAGGGATAGGTGTCCGCGATCCGCTCCGGATTCGGTAGCCCAACGCGGGCGAGGATGTCGATCGCTCGCTCGCGGGCCTCGACTTTGCTCGCCTTCTGATGCAGCGTCACCGCCTCCATGATCTGGCTGCCCACCGTACGCACCGGTAGCAGCGCCGTCATCGGCTCCTGGAACACCATCGAGATCTGGTTGCCGCGCAGAGCGCGCATCTCCCGGCTATCTGACTTGAGGCGGGCGATGTTGATGGGCCCGTCGTGACCGTTCCGCGCAGCGTCGGGCAGGGTGCCATAATACAGGATCTCGCCCGCCTCGATGACCCCCGGCGAGGGGACCAGCTGCATCATCGAGAGCGCCGTGACGCTCTTGCCGCATCCGCTCTCCCCCACGATCCCCAACGTACGCCCCGCACGGATGGTCAGGTTGACCCCGTCGACCGCGCGGACCACGCCTTCGGCCAGGTGAAAATGGGTGCGAAGGTCTTTGATCTCGGCGAGCACGTTATCTTCGGAAGACATGGGGCCTCCTAAGTGATGTAGGGGTCTGCAGCATCGCGCAACCCGTCGCCCATAAAGTTGAACATCAGCACCGCCAGCACCACCACCGGGACCGGCCAAAGGATCCACGGGTAGTGGGCCACGTTCATGATGTCCTGAGCCTGCTGCAGCATAACGCCCCAGCTGATCGTCGGCGGGTTCAGGCCGATGCCCAGGAAGCTCAGCGACGTCTCACCCAGAATCATACCCGGCAACGAAAGGGTCAGCGAGACGATGATGTAGCTCGCAAAGCCGGGCAGCATATAGCGGACGATGATCGCCCACTCGCTCTCCCCGTCCAACCGAGCCGCCAGGACGAAGTCCTCCTCACGCATGCTGAGCAGCCGTCCGCGTACGGTACGCGCCAGGCCCGTCCAGCCGAGAATGGAGAGGATCAGTGTCGTGTAGAAGTAGATGCGCAGCTGCGGCCACTCGCGCGGCAGTGCCGCCGCGAGCGCCATCCATAACGGAATCGTCGGCAGCGTCGTGATGACCTCGATCACCCGCTGGATCGCCTCATCGATTACGCCGCCGAAAAAGCCGGAGACGCCGCCCAGGAAGAGCCCGAGGAAGAAGCTGATCGCGATGCCCACCAGGCCCACGCTCAAGGAGATGCGCCCGCCGTGACAGATGCGTGAGAAGACATCCCGACCGATCGTATCGGTGCCCATCACGAACAGCGGCATGCCCTCCGGCCCGGTGCCGAAGAGGTGGAGATCCGACTCCCACAGCCCCCAGAACTTGTAAGGGTCCCCACGGACGAAGATCCCTATCGGGTAGATCGTCGAACGGTCCTCTTCATAGACCGGTCGGAAAGTCACGGGGTCGCGTCCCATCGCCATGCCGTAGATAAAGGGACGACGGAACCGCCCATTGGCATCGCGGATGTGGATCGAGGTCGGCGGATGGGACAGATAGTCCCTGAAGCGCCGCAGCGGATCGTGCGGGCTGATGAACTCGGCGAAGATGGCCACCGTGTACAGGATCGCCAGCACCACCATCGAGATCTGGGCCAGCTTGTGGCGCTTGAACTTCCACCAGACGAGCTGCCACTGCCCTGCCCGGTAGAACTCCTCCTCCCTGACGGGGTCCACCTTGGCCCCCCGCCGGCGACCGAACCATGATCTCAGGCCGGATAGGATACTCATGCGCCCTCCACTCCCCCGAACCGAATACGCGGGTCGGATACGGCCAGGACAATGTCCGAAAAGATGGCACTGACCGCCGTCAGCGCCCCGATGATCATAATGTAACCGCCGGCCATATACATGTCCTGCGACATCAGCGAGGCGTACAGCGCCGGCCCTGCCGTCGGCAGGTTCAGCACGATCTCGAGGATGATGCCGCCCGAGAACAGCCACGGCAGCAGCCACATCAGGCCACTGATGATCGGGTTGACGGCGAGTCGCAGCGGATAGCGCAGGATCACCTGCAGACTGGAGAGCCCCTTGGCGCGGGCGACCGTGACGTACTGCTTGCGCAGCTCGTCGAGCATCATCGCCCGCATCGTGCGAATCGTGCTCGCCACACCGCCCATCCCCAGGAGGATGATCGGGAGCCACATATTGCTCAGCAGGTTGAGGACCTTCCCCCAGCTCCACCCCTGGACCATGTACTCCGGGGAGAAGAGTCCCCCCACCCGGATGCCGAACTGCGTGAGGGCCACGTACATAATCACCAGCGCCAGGAAGAAGGGGGGCACCGCCAGGCCGACGAAGGTGACAAAGGTGATGATGTAGTCGCCGACCGAGTACTGCTTCACCGCAGCGTAGACGCCGATCGGAATCGCGACCACCCACGTGAAGACCGCCGAGAAGAGCGCGATGGCGAAGGTATACCCCATCCGCCCCATGATCACGTCTGCGACGGGCTTCTGCCAGGTGAAGGAATAGCCGAAATCGAACCGCGTCACGATGTTGCCGATCCACAGGAGATACCGCTGCCACTGCGGACGGTCAAGGCCGTACTGGCGTCGCAGGGCGGCAGCCTGAACCTCGCTCACCGTGACACCGGAGGCCTCAAGGTTGAGGATCTGCTGCGTCACGATGTCGCCCGGGGGCAACTGGATGATGACATACGCCAGGATCGAGATGAGCAGCAGTTGGGGGATGGCGCGCGCGATGCGCTGGATAATGTATGCAAGCATAAAGGTTCACCTCCTACGATAACAGGCCCCGAAAGAGCGTGCTGACCGGCTGTCGAGCATCGCCTTGCCGGAAACCGGTTGTGTCGGCGGCGCCGCAGAACCGGCTTCCGGCAAGGTAAACTCCAAACCGGGTTGCCGGCCCTGAAGCCGGCAACCCGATGGGTGATCCTAACCGGGCGTTACGCCCTCTGACCGCCCTCAAAGTAGAAGGCCGCCGGATGGTAGCTGTTGATGCCGTAGGTGTCCCAACCGATGGGCACCTTGGGCCGCGGCACGTTCCGCAGGTTCTTGTTCATGATCAGCGGACAGGGGCTCTCGAGCACCGTGCCGATGGCCAGAGGCCGCTCGGCCAGCGCGTCGAAGATCTTCTGTCCGATGGCGACGCGCTCGTTCTCATCGAGCACCACGCGCATCTCGTCGACCCAGGCGTAGAGCTGCTTCACGTGGTCAGGCGGCTCGATCAGGCCCTCGGCCTCCTTGTCCACCGCGTTGTACCACTGCTGCCAGGCCATCGAGGCGCCACCCTGCTGACCATCGTTCACCGGCACGTACCACTGCATCTGCACCGGCAGGAGCATGTCCGTGCAGCGATCGGCGTGCCAGATGCCGCACTGGACCTCGTTGGCGGTCATCCGCTCGTTGTACAGGTTCTCGGCGATCTCGCGCGTCGTCGCTTCGATGCCGATCTCGCGCCAGTAGGTCGTGACCATCTCGGTGAACTCGTGGACCGAAGCGCCCACGCGGATGCCGGCGTGCTCGATGAAGTAGCTCAGGCGCTGGCCATCAGGCCGCAGCCGGAACCCTGCGCTGTCGCGCTGATCCAGCCCCATGTCGTCCAGCAGCTGATTGGCCAGATCCGGGTCATACTGCGCCCAGGCGGTGCCGTAGGCCTCCTTGTAGTACTTGGAGTTGGGCATCGGAGCCAGCTGTCCCATCCGGGCCAGGCCGTAGAAGAGGCTCTGGTTGATCTCCTCGCGGTCGATGGCGACCGAGAGCGCCGGGACCCAGTTGGGGTGGTTGGTGATCTCCTCCAGCACCGGATCGTTCGGCAGCGTGTGGCGGGGATAGAGCGTGTAGCGGTCGGTCATACAGGAGAGGTAGTCGCCGACCACGTAGTTCGCCGAATCCTCGTTCTCTTTATAAAGCGGGTACTTGGCGACCGTCACGTCGTGCATACCGATCCAGTCGAGCTCGCTGCCGATCATCTTCAGCAGCATCGTCTCGGTGTCGGCCATGTAGTCCAGGCGCAGCGTATCGACATAGGGCAGCTGATTGCCGACCAGGTCGACCTTCCAGTAGTAGGGATTGCGCTCGAAGAGGATGAGGCCCTCCTGAGGATAGGCCACCGGGATCCACGCCGACAGCGTGGGGAAGTCCTTGGCGTACTCGGGGAACTGCCAGATGTTGAGGCCCCACTGACCCGCAAAGCGGTTCAGCACCTGCTCCCAGGTCTCCAGGCCCAACTCCGCCATCATCGCGTTCAGCGCTTCCTCACCGGCGTAGTCGATGTGGTAGTCCTTGAGGAAGTGCTTGGGCATGAAGGCGCCCTCACCGGGATAGCCGCCCATATGGCGCGTGAGGACGTGCGGGAAGATGCCGAAGGGGTAGTCATACTTCACACGCCAGGTGTAGTCGTCGACGATCTCGATCTCGGCCCATTCATTCTGGATGCCCGCGAAAGCTGCACCGGGGCCCCATCCCAGGCCATCGACCATGGCCCAGTCATGGAAGAAGAAATCGACGTCCTCGGTGGTCAGCGGCATGCCGTCGGACCACTTCATCCCCTTGCGCATGTAGAGCGTGAAGGTCGTGCCGTCGTCGGTAGCCTCCCAGCTCTCGAGCATGTTGGGGACCAGCGTGCGCAGATCGCCGTCTGAGTACTGCAGCAGTCGATCGGAGAACCAGTCATAGGTATCGTTCGACCAGACGACGTCGAAGTGGATCTGGCGGATCTCCCCGCCGTACACACCGATGGCCTCGCGACCGCCCACCACGAAGGGCGTCATCGGCAGGCGCTCCTCCACCGGGGGCAGCTCTCCTGCGGCAACCCGATCCGCCAACATCGGCGGTTCGGCGCGGCCCTCCGGGACCTCAACGATGACCTCGACCTCCCTGTCGACGGGGACCTCAACCGTCTTCTCGACGATCTTCTCGACCTCCACCGTCTTCTCGACGGTGATGGTCTCGGGGGTCGGCGCACCACACGCCGCGGCGGCGGCGCCCAGCGCCGCGCCCGCGGTCAGGTGCAGGAACTCGCGTCGCTTCAACTTCTTCAGCTTCATCGCCTCCTCCTACATGGAATCTGAGTGAGCACAGCAACGTTCCCGGCCGGCGCCGGGGGCCCAACACATCCATCAACGCAGCGAGCTGCTGCGGTACCGCAGCCTAACACCTCTACTCTACACCGTCTGCGTCCCGCCGTCTTCTACTTTTCGGACACATACTTATACTTTTAGGACAATTCGCCCTCGCCCCGCCGCAAGACGCCCTAGACGTCCTGACCGAAGTCCAGCCGCATCAGATAGGTCTCCGAGCGGATCTCCATCTCGCTCGCACCACGTGCCATGGTGCAGTAAGCGTTGTCATAATGCGGGAAGTCCCCGAGCGGCACCTCCTCGCCGTCGCGCAGCAGCGGTCCCTCCCAGTCGAAGTCCAGCGACGCGCCCCTGAACGACGCCAGCCGCACCTTCAGCCGCTCGA
>CAZYYC010000107.1:4583-7200 GCA_964650935.1 uncultured Anaerolineales bacterium | reverse complement strand
TCGAAGTCCAGCGACGCGCCCCTGAACGACGCCAGCCGCACCTTCAGCCGCTCGACCTCCAGCGACTGCGCCAGCACCTGTCCCTGGAAGGCTGCGAAATCGCCGTCGACAGCCGCGCGCCCCACCTGACAGCACCAAACAGTCTCCCGCCCATAGGAGCGCAACTCCCGGTACGCCCCCGCTCCCCGCGTCATCCACGTGAGCCCCGTCGACGCACTCAGCGCCAGGTAACCGTCGCCGCTGCGCGCAAAGGCCCACGTCTGTCCCTGCTCGCTATCGCGGAGGACATACTCGTCGAAGGCGAAGGCGGGGAAATAAGCGTGCGTGAAGCCCATCCAATCGTCGTCGGGCAGCTTGTAGAGCGCAAAGAGCGTGTCCTGCCACTGGGCGACGCGCGGCAGCGTGACGTTGCCCAGCCAGAAGCCCGGCGCGTGACCCTCGCAGCGACCCATCGAAGCGGGATGGCTGGTATAGACGACGGCCCGCTGACCCAGCGTCGCCTGCCAGGGATGCTCCGACGTCCCGGGCTCGCCCTTCCGGTGGTCCTGCACCGACCCCAACATCGCGTCCGGCGTGCGGTACGCCACCTTGTTGACCGTCTCCCCGCCGGCGGTGACGTGGCTCTCCCGATTCCACAGCTCCTCCGTCGGGAGCGTGGCGATCTCGGGAATCAGCGGCGGCAGACTGTAGTCCTCCATACAGGCGATGCTGACGAGCCCTGCCAGGTGGTGATTGTAAAGACCCTGGCCCCAGATCAGGCGTGTGACGCCCGATGTCGGCGCCAGTGGGCCCCCATACAGGCCCGTGACGTCGATCCTGCCCTGGCTCGTGCCGACGACGCCCCGGAAGCTGTTCAGCGCCATCGTGATGAGCACCTTATCCAGGAGGACACTCGCCATCTGCCAGATCGCCTCGGTCTCCGAGAGATCGATCATGTGGGACAGCGCTACCACGACCGCCTCGAACTCGGCGCCCGCATCCCAGACGCCGAAGCCCTCGATGCCCATGCGGCGCAGCCGGCTCAGGGCCCGCGCCTCTGCCCGTTCGCGATGCCGGTTGCCCGGCTGTCCGTCGGCAAAGGTGCGCTCGGGATACCGCTGCCCGGCGAGCATCTCGCTCGCGTAGCGCAGGATCTCGGGGCTCTGAGCCCCGCCGTCGTCCTCGTCCCAGCCGGTGTAAGCGAGCAGACACGCCTCCAACGCTTCGCGCACCTCGAGGGGGAAGCTCTCGTCATCACCCCACCGCTGCAGCATCCCCAGCAACCCCACCAGATCGACCTCGTGGCCCAGCTCGCGCCGCTCGACGGCCTCAATCGTACGCAGTAGACCGGCCCGATCGACCAGGTCCCACTGGCCCAGCAGCATCCTGGCGACATCCGAGTAGAGGCCCGAGCAGCGAATCGCGTGCCGCAGCGCCTCCACCCGGCGTTCGGGCGGCGTGGCGTAGGCCGCGTCGGCGTAGGTCTGCCACCCGGCCCCCCACACGGGGATCTCGCGTTGGACGCGCACATCCTCGTCGTAGAAGAGCTCCCGCGTGGGCAGGAAGCGCAGGCGCAGCTCGCCCTGCGGCGCACCAAACGCCGCCACCAGGACCGAGGGATCCTCCGCCGACGCTGCCGTCTTCGTCTCGGCGTAGATCCGTCCCGACGGCGTCTGCAACCGGATCACGAACTCCTCCGACGTCTCCACGACATCCGGCCACTGGACGGCGAAGGCCTCATCCCAGACGTAGAGATCGCGATCGAGCACGGCCGCCGCAAAGGCGGCGGTCAGCCGGTTGCGCAGCGCGACATCCTCGATCGCGGTCAGCAGCTGCACCGTGAGCCCCTCATCGGCGCCCACCACACGCAGCGCCAGCTGGTGGGCGCACGGCCCCACACCGGCGCGATCAAACCGCACCATGAGCTCGTTCGCGCCCTCGTTCAGGGAGACCTCGAACCGGTCGTGGTGGAAGCCGAGTGCCTCACCACGGAAGACGTGCGCCCCGTTGAGCCACACATCAAGAGGGCCCTGCGCCGTCGCCACCAACGTCACCGCGCGCGCCGTCGGCGCGACCAGCTGCGTCGTGGCCCACGCCCGCGCGAAGGTGGGCACGCGGTAGAGCGCCGACACGTCCACAAAGTGGTCCTCGCCGCAGGGCCTGTGAAGCCACAACCCCTCGTAATCGCCGATCGTGAAGGTGCTCTGATCAAGGGGACCCGGCTCGACAGGGGCCCTGTCGATGCCGACATCGGAACCGGCGTAGCGTTGTGCGACCCCGGCAGGGTCCGCGCCCTGCTCAAGGGCCACCGTCTGCGGTCCGGCGACCAACCAATCGTGGACGTAGCCATCGTGAAGATCAAAGGGGAGGGTCGAAATGGGCATCACAACTCCTTGGGTAGGTTAATCACGCATCGCTCGCCTTCATGTCGGCCCATAGCCCCGGCGCCCCGCGCGCGACGATCAGCGAGCCGATCCCCAGACCCAGCTCAACGATCAGGATCAGCCAGCGCAGCGGACCGCCCCGCAGGCCCTGCAGGGCCAAGAGCGCGGCGTCGACGCCGAAGAGCAGGAGCAGTTGGGGAGCGAGCAGACGCGCGAAGCGCCCCAGCAGACAGCCGCGGTCAATTCCCCGCCCC
>CAZYYC010000107.1:0-4573 GCA_964650935.1 uncultured Anaerolineales bacterium | reverse complement strand
CTCGGAGACCACAGTCATCATCAGCCACAGCAGGCCTGCCCCGACCATGTAGAAGCGCTCCACCGAGACCAACTGCCACGTGTGGGCCGTCGAGTCGTCGACCAGCAGCCGGGCCACCGCGCCGAGCACGACGTCACGGCTGACGAGGAGCAGCCATAGCCCCACCGCCATCACCACCAACCACATCCCATAGACCACCACATATCTCAGCACTTGATGCTTTCGCATGGGCACGTTCCTATCGACTCACGAGGCTGACGAACTCCACAGACACGCCGGGCGCCGGCGTCGGCGTCATAGGTGCGGCGGATGGCGCACGTCCATCAACACCGTCTGGAAATCGTCGTAGAGGATGGGTTTCTGTAGATAGTGCGCGGGCTGTCCCTCGAGATCGGCCTCGACCTCGTTGCACCACGAGCAGACGATCACGGGGATCTGCTGTGTGTCGGGATGCATTCTCAGCGCGATCAGTGCGTCCTTTCCTCGCCGGTCGGGGGCGTCCAGCTCGATCATCACGGCACCCGGCGCCTCTCGCAGCACCACCTCCAGCACATCCTCCGTCGGGAGGATGAACCGAACGCTGCAGGCGATCTTCTTGGCGTAACGCTCGATGAGATAGCGGAAGCTGGCGTCATCGCCAACGACCATCAAGCTTGGGGCCAGGTTGGATGCCATACCGACCTTCCGGCGCACTGACTGGGAATGCCATCGCTGACCCTACTCTAGCACGCCTTGACGCCCGCGTCTTCTACTTTTCGGACGGCCCCTTGCACTTTTAGGACAACTCTTCATCCGGCGGGTCGATGCATTCGCCCAACTGGTAGCCCTGGGGCGAGACACCCATCTCCTGGCGGAAGACGCGCGAGAAGTAGCCGCCGCTGGAGAAGCCCACCGCCATCGCCACGTCGGTGATCCCCAGCTTGCCGGCATCGAGCAGCCGCTTGGCCTGCCGCACCCGGTAGCGGTTGAGGTAGGAGGTCGGCGACACCCCGATCTCCTGGCGGAAACAGCGGGTCAGATGGCGCTCGCTCACGCCGACGTGACCGGCGATGTCGCTGCGCGAGATGGGGTCCATGTAGTGCGTGTGGATGTAGGCCATCGCCCGCAGCACGAAGCGCTGCGCCTCCGAGGCCGATCGGCGGCGGCGCGCCAGGACGTGCTCCAGGTGCCGCAGCGTCTCCTCATCGGTGAAGAGCCCCTTACTCAACACGCTGACCATCCCCCGGTTGAGGCGCCCCATGTCCTCCTCGGTGAGCGTCTGACCGGTGAGGATGATCACCGGCGCCGTACAGTTCAGCGGAGGACGACGCATCGCCTCCAGCACGCCGAAGCCATCCAAGCCGGGCATCATCAGATCGAGCAACACCAGATCGGGGCAGACCCGGCGTAGGGCATCAAGCGCCTCGTGTCCGTCGTGCGCCTGCACCACGCGATAGACCGGGGACTGCTGCTGCACGATGCGTGTGTGCAGCGCCAGGCTCTCGGGATCATCATCCACGATCAGCACCGTCTTCTCCGCCGCGCTCTCGTCGACCTCGATGGCGAGGCCCTGCGCGATGAGCGCCTCACCCAGGTCATCCACGCCGACGGGCTTGGAGAGGAAACTGACCTCCAGGAGGGACGCACGTCCCGCGTCGCGGTCCGCTCCCAGGAAGAGCACCGGCACGCGGCGCGTGCGGGGATGCTGCTTGAGGGTGTTGAGGACCTCCCATCCGCGCTCCGCCGCCACCTCCTGCGCCAGGATCACGGCGCTCGGCGCCGTCCCGATCACCGCGTGCAGCCATCCGCCGTCCGGCTCGATGGGCTGGGGCACGACCTCCACGCCCCTGGCGAGCCATTCGTCCTGCAGCGTGCGGCCCATGGCCGAATCGCGGACCAACAGGACGATGCGCTGCAGCTCCTCGAGGTCGACCTCGCCGGCAGACCCTTCGTCCTGCGGCACCGTCACCGGCAGCGTGAAATAGAACTCCGAGCCGGCCCCCTCCTCGCCCGAGGAGTGCACGCCGATCTCGCCCCCGTGCATCTCAATGAGGCGCCGGCAGATCGCCAGGCCCAGCCCGAGCCCACCGTACCCCCGCGCCGTGGTACGCTCCGATTGGCGAAACTCGTCGAAGATCACAGGCTGCTCGTCGCGCGGAATCCCCAGACCCGTATCGCGCACGGCCACGCGCACCCAGCCCGGCTCGACCGTGACGCAGAGCGTGATCTCGCCGCGCTCGGTAAACTTGATCGCGTTGTTGACCAGATTGAGCAGCACCTGCCGTAAGCGGGTCCGGTCACCGCGAATGAGCGGCAGGTGGTCGGGGATCTCAGAGCGCCACGCCAGCGCCTTCTCCTGCGCCAGCAGCCGGGCGATCACCGCGACCGGCTCGAGCACCTCACGCAGCTCAAGCGACTCGCACGTTAGGTGCAGCTGCCCCACCTCGTCGCGGGCCAGGTCGAGGACGTCGCGGAGCAGGTCGTCTAGGTGTTGAGCGTTGATGTAGATCCGATCGAGATCCTCCCAGAGGCGGGCGTCGCCATCCGGCAGCTCGCCCGCCGACTCTCGCAGCAGCAGGTCGCTCAGGCCCGAGATCAGGTTCAGCGGCGTGCGTAGCTCGTGGCTGACCATCGACAGGAAACGACCCTTGAGCCGGTTCGCCTCCTCCGCAAGCCGCCGGCCCTCAATAGCCGCGCGATAGAGGCGCAATCCATAGAGCGCCGACGCCAGCAACCAGGTGACGTCCGCACAGAGATCGAGGTTGCCCGCATCGAAGGCGACGAAGCCGACGAGCTCCTGCCCCTGATAGAGCAGCGGCGTCAGCGCCAGGTGAAAGGGACGGTCAGCCGGATAGAGCCCGGGTGGGGGAAACTCCCGCGTGGCGAAGCGTGCGGGCCCGACGCTACCGGGGGGCGAGGCCTGCAGCACGCTCCACGCCACCGTGTCCGCGCCCTCCGCCTCGTAGAGCGCGACCGTCGCGTGCGCAATCCCCACCCGCGGTAGCGCCGCCTCCAACGCCGCGAAGACCTCCGTCTCCTCCTGTGCCGTTTGGAAGCTCGAGGTCATCTGGTAGAGCTCGTAGGCTTGATCGGCACGCCGGATCGTGTCGCGTGCGCTCTGCCCCTGGGCCATCGCATTCACCGCGATGCGCCCCTGATGCAGCATCGCCTCCGTCGCATGCTCGTCGAGCCGCACCACCTCGCCGGCGTCGACGACGGCGGCGCGTAGCGTCGGCAACCGCTCGCGCAGCGCCGAGAGGCCGGCCTGCCAACCCTGCAGGCCATCGTCGTGGGCCGCGACCTCGGCGAGGATCCGCTGGAGCTCCCGCCTGAAGGCATCGGCCTCCCCCACGCGCAGGCTCTCGCGGCACGCCTCAACGAGGCGTGTACAGAGCAGCCGCACCTCGTTGAGGCTCTGGCGGTGGGTCTCGTTGAACACGGCCTCGGTCAACGTCTCGACCATGCCCTGGGGCGCCGGCGTCTCGGTCGTGACGACCGGCAGATAGCGCATCTCGCCCGGCAGGCAACCGCACGACTCGCGCACGACGAGGCGCGTCGGCACGCGCATCGTGACGCTGTGCGTCACCTGCCCGTCGAGATAGCGCAGCAGCAGGAGCACCGCCTGGTAGCCCACTTCGAAGATCGGATAGTGGACCGTGGTGAGCTGCGGCTCCATCGCCCGGGCCTCGACGCGGTCGTCGAAACCGATCAGCGCCACATCGTCGGGCACCCTGAGCCCCGCCTCGCGCAGCACCTCGCGGGCGCCCACAGCCGCCAGGTCATTGCTCGCCACGACGGCCGTGAACGTCGAGCCGCTGTTCAGAATCTGCCGCATCGCCTGCCGACCGCCCGTCGTCGTGTGAGCGCTGTGCGCGACCAGCGCAGGATCCGCCTCAAGATCGTGCTCGGCGACGAAGGCCTGATAGGCCTGGAGGCGGCTGGCGGAATCGCTGTCGACCCGCTGTCCGTGACCCGCCACGAAGGCGATACGCTGATGGCCGTGCGCCACGAGATGCGCCATCGCCTGGCGGATCCCCTGCTCGTTGTCGGGCACGATCGCGGGCCCCGGGAGGCCCGACCCGGCGGCGACCATGGGGAAACCTCGGTCCCGCAGCGCACCGAAGTACTGCGCCCCCTTGCCCGAGACCACGATCGGCGGCGCGATCACCAGCCCGTCCACATTCCAGGCACCGATGGGGACGAAGTCCACCTCGTCAGCCAACAGGGGCCACGAGGGGCGGCCCAGGCCGACGCCCCGTGGCGCGCCGATACCGTAAGCCAACAGCAGGTTGCAGCCCTGATCCTGTGCTGCCGCCTGAATGCCGCGGAACACCTCGTGCAGGAAACTATCCGGCGTCCCGGCATGCACCTGCCAGCCGGCCAGCACACCGATCGTCGGCCTGTCGCGCTCGAATCGCAGGGATACCGAAGGTCTCATCAAGGGTCCACCACCATAGGACACACTCGAACTCTACCACCGGACCCCGCACCTGACAAGCCCACCGCCGAAGGAGTGCCCAACGCCACCCCCTCGACATCACTGTAGCGCACGCCGCTCGGAAGCGGTGCTCCGGCTTGCGCATCCCCGGAGGGC
>CAZYYC010000106.1:0-13133 GCA_964650935.1 uncultured Anaerolineales bacterium | reverse complement strand
TCCTCGTCGTACGCCCACCGGTCATCTACCAGCTCCCTGCACGATCAGGGGTAAGTAGATGAAGTTGCCGTAGGCCGCCGTAAGCGTCTGCGCGGTCGATTGTCCCACGATCTCTTGCGTGCGCGATCCACCATTCGACCAGAAGGCGAAGGGGAGGCCGCCCTGTGTGGCGGGTGCGCCGATGCTGCGGCGCGCGCCGACCATCATATCGACGGTGAAGGGCGTGGTGTAGGCGACACCCTCATAGGTAAGCGTGAAGCCGTTGGTCGGCGTGCTGAGGAAGGTGTAGGGCACCGTTCGCGGCTGCAGCTCGATGCACGTCGTCGGGTCACGCAGTTCCGGCAGGTGGTCGACGGCGGTCAGGCACAGGAACATCGTCGTGTTGTCGTTGTGCAGGGGGACGGTGAAGCTTCCGCTCCCGACGCCGTCGAGGCTGTAGAAGGGCGAGTGCAGATGCTCGTTGAAGAACCACTGCGCCCGCCACTGAAGGTTGTCGGCGGCAAGGGGTTGG
Organism: uncultured Anaerolineales bacterium; assembly: GCA_964650935.1. GTDB lineage: Bacteria > Chloroflexota > Anaerolineae > B4-G1 > SLSP01 > PWVB01. The sequence goes on along the minus strand of CAZYYC010000106.1, from coordinate 12,622 downwards.
CCGGTTCTTGCGTCGACCGCCTGACCGCTGAAACTGAGGGGAGAGCCCATCGTGTACTCTGATCCGGCAAGCGGTTGGTTGATCGTGACGATGGGCGGCGCATCGCCGACCACGATCGCGATGCGGTCGGCGCTCGACTGACCCTGGGGCGTGGTGACCGTCAGGATGGCGGTGTAGGTACCGGCAGCGGTGTAGGTGTGCATAGGGTGAGATTCGGCGGCGCTGTTGCCGTCGCCGAAGGCCCACAGGTAGCTCAAGAGGCCCTCGGTGTCCTCGGTCGAGAGGGTGCTGGTGAACTGGACGGTCAGCGGAACGTCCAGCCCGTATCGTGGCGATGCGTCGATCTGCACTGCCGGAGCGCTGGTATGCAAGATGCGGCGGATCTCGCTCTCGCCGCCGGGGTCGGGGTTGAGCGCGACAAAGTAGAGGTAGCCGTCGGGGCCCAGCCGCAAGTCCACCGGTCCACCCAGGGCGGAGATCTCTTCCATGAAGGGGCTGTGGATGGCACCGCCGCTCTCATCAAAGGTCAGATAGCTGATGGTGCGTTTGTCATAGTCGGCGATGAAGAGCGCATCCTGGAAGCGGGCCGGGTAGCGCGTGCCCGTGTAGAAGTCGCCGGCAACGACCGCGGCGCCGGCGATGTTCTGATAGGCATAGAGCGGGGGCTCGATGCCGTTGTTCGGCTCTGCGTCGTAGAGCGGCTGGCAGTAGGCCGCCGTCCCTGCATAGGTGTCGTAGAGGGAGTGGCGCAGGTTGCCGCTGGCACCGCCCTCATAGCAGGGCCATCCGAAGTTGTGGGCTTCTCCGCCGTAGTTGATCTCCTCCCAGGCGTACCAGCCGACGTCGCCCAGATAGAGGATGTTCTCCTCGGGATGGAGCGCGACGCGGAAGGGATTACGCAGACCCATCGCCCAGACGCGGGAGCGGTTGCTGGCTGTGTCGTCGTTGTAGAAGGGGTTATCGGGCAGTCCGAGTCCTGTCTCGGGGTGGATGCGCAGTACCTTGCCGCCGAGGCTGTCCGGATCTTGGGCGCGTCCGGCGCGGTAGTCGGGTGTGATGTAGGGCGCCCCCTCACCGTTGGTGACCCAGAGCATCCCATCGTGGCCGAAGACGATATCGCCGATGCTGTGTGAGGGTCCCTCAGAGGGTAGACAGTCGACAATGGGCGATCCATTCGGCGCGGTACAGGCGGGATCCAGGCCCGCGTCACCTCCGGAGTCGGCGGGATCGCCGATGTTCGCGAGGGTGCTGTTCTTGCCCAGGATCACCTCACCGCTGTTGCGATCAGCCGTGTTGAAGTCGGGCCCGTTCGCCGTGACCCGCAGTAGGCGACTGACGCGCGCGCCATAGCCATCTTGGCCGTCGACTGCACCCGGTGCGCCGGGTAGATCCGGCGGGTCGTAGCTGTAGAGGAGATAGACGTAGGGCGGCTCGGGGAAGTCAGGATGGACGGCGATGCCGATCAGCCCGCGGTTCCAGTTGTTGTTGACCTCAGCGGAGATGTCGATGAATTCGGTTGTGGTCTCGCCATCGTAAACCAGCACGAGGCCACTTTGGTGGGCGATGAACATCCGTCCATCGGGTGCCCAGTCGATGGCGGTCGGCTGGGCCAGGTTGGCGAGGACCCGCTCCGTAGTGAAGTCGGAGGTCTGCGGCGAGGGTCGGTTGTAGAACCAGACCCCCTCGAAGCCCGCGTAGAGCGTCTGCGTGATGCCGCCCTGGCTGACGGCGAGGGCTGTCGCGGTGCGACGTTCGGTGCCCTGGTTGATGGGTGCCTGCCAGTCGCTCCACGTCGCGCCGCCGTCGATGGTCTCGGCGATGTAGCCCGGGCCGACGAGGTAGACGTGGTCGGCGAGGCGTGGGTCGATGGCGACCAGGTTGCGGTTGTCCTCACCAAAGGATTCGAGCGGAGGGAGCCAGGTCGCGCCGCCGTCAGCGCTCTTGAGTACGCTGCGGCTGTCGGTGGCGTAGGCGTTGTCCGGCCGTTCCTGATCGAAGACGATCGAATGGATGGCGCCGGCGCCACCATCGTAGACCATGGCCCAGTTGTCACCCCCATCGGTCGTGCGGTAGAGTCTCGCGATGTCACCTGCCCCGCTGCGGTGTCTGACGCCCGCGAGGGCGATGGCGGCGTCGGTAGGATGAATCGCGAGGGCCGTCACCGCACCATCGACGAGGTTCAGGACCTCGGTCCAGCTCGCGCCGGCGTCCGTACTGCGGACCAGCGTGGCGGCGCCGGCGTTCTCGCCGCCGGCCAGCACGCGATCTGTGCTCGTGCGCGCGATCTCGATGGCATGGATGTCGGCGCTGCCTGCGAGAGAGGTCGTGAAGTCAACGCCGTTCTCCGCCCGCATCACGGCGCTGTCGGCACTGCCGGTGATCCCGGCGTAGACCACGCCGCTGTCCTGGGGATGGACCGCCAGGGTCTCGACACAGTACTCCTCTTCCAACAGCCGGGTCCAGGTCGCTCCGTGGTCGCCGGTACGCCATGCGCCGTCGCAGCCTGCGGCGACGTAGAGCAGCTCCTGGTTTTGCGGGTCGATCTCGATATGACGCGGCGCGGTCGTGGGCACGAGCCCCGTGTTCCGCGGCGTCCAGGTGAGGCCGCCGTCGTCGCTGCGGTAGATGCCGCGCTCGCGGAAGCCCAGGTAGAGGGGGGCCAACCCACCTGGAGGTGTAGCGGCGAGATCGAGCGCGATCGACATCATGTCATCGGGCGTTTCCTCACCGATCCGCATAGTCCAGGTCACCCCGTTGTTGGTACTTACGGCAAGTTCTCGCCAATCGTCGGGCGCGTAGACGCGCATCGGTGGGTCGATTGCCAAGCGGAAGCCGCGGTCGTAGACGACCCCCTCCCAGCTGAGTCCCCCGTCGGTTGATCGGAAGACCCACTTCGGGTTCTGGGTTCCAGCGAAGACGATGTTGGGTGTCGTCGGATGCACGATGATGTCGGTGAACTGCTGAGTTGCGCCGTCCGTGGCTGTGAGTACCTCACTCCAGGAGACGCCACCGTCGGTCGAGCGGAAGAGTGCCGCGTAGTGCGTGCCGGTGGCACGGTAGTAACCGCCGGCGAAAACGATACTTGGCATGACCGGGTTGACGGCTACAGCCAGAAGGTCAGACTCCGAGATGGTCAGGGTCGGGGTCCACAGGTCGCCACCGTTCGTTGTGCGGTAGACGGTACCGACGTTGGAGTAACTGGTCGCCTCGCTGCGTTCGTAGCCCACTGCGTACGCAGTCGTCGGCGTCGCTGCATCGATAGCCACATCGCGGATCGCTCCGGCGTCTTGCCCACTGCCCGTGTAGACGGGGCTCCACGATGCACCGCCGTCAGGACTACGCACGATGAGGCCCGTGCCCAGAGTGGTCTCGCCGGAAGCATAGATCAGCAGATCGGAGACTGCCAGAGCTGCGATGCGGTTATTCGCAGCCGTGTAGACTGCACTCCAGGAGAGGCCACCGTTGGACGTTGAATAGACGGATGCATTCCTACCACTGAAAGGGCCACCTACGGCAGCGTAGAGCGTGCCTGAGACGCCGGGCCGGGCGGCGATGGCGTTGACCTGACCGAGTGGCCCGCCCAGGGGCTGCCACAGGTCGGTGAGTAGGATGTCGATGCCGCGTGTGGTGCCGCCGGGAGCTACCGTCACCCTGTCCGGCTGACCGTTGCCGTCGTAGTCGTACCAGGCGTAGGGCTCCTCACCGGGATCGTAGTTGTAGTTCTCGTTGACGTCCAAATAGGTGAAGACGTAGTAGGCGCCTTCTTCGACGTTGTCGATCTCGATCGAATACGCACCCTCGACCGTGTCCGTCCCCCCCGTCGCCACCGGGTCTGGAGCGGTCGCTGCGGTTGTCGTGAAGACCGACAGCTGAATGCCGATCCTGCCGGGTCGGTTACCGTAGTAAGTGACGGTGCCGCTGATGGTGCCGGGCGCAGCCCAGACCAGAGGGACCAGGACGACTGAGCTGATGATAAGGAGTCCCGCAGCGATGCCGCAGCTGATGAGGACGTTCTTCAGGCCTGCCCGACTCACGCGTGGTTCATTCATGGACTCTTTCCTCGCTTTGCTGTGGTTGCTGAACTCGACAGCTATCGGCTTGATGTCAGATAGATTATTCGCCCGGAACTCGGCGGAACTGCGCTCGGACCCGTTGTCCAATGTCGACGCCATACCATGAGTTGGCGAGCGTGCGGCTGAGTCCCAGTACGAAGAAGCCTGCCCAGAAGAGGCTGCCCAGATCCGCCGTGGTCAGCAGCGACTCCGTCAGCACGTGGTAGGCGCTCGCTGCGACGAGCGCTGTCACGAGCAGCAGCTGCGGGAGCGTCTCCTGCCAGTACCAGCGGTAGACGTGCTCCTTGCGCGTCACGCGGTAGACGGGTTTGCGGTGGGGTCCGTAACGTAGTGCAACCAAGGTCGCCCGGGCGTAGACAGGCGCCATCCCCAGCCATGTCTGGCGGGCCCGCCACAGGTCTTCGTAGGGCAATCCTTCAGCGAGCGTGACGAGCAACAGCTCAATCGCCGCTGCCAGGGGCCAGAAGTGAAGCGCATAACTGACGTGCGTGGTGACCAGGGGATAGACGCCGAAGACCAGGGAGAAGATCGGCGTGATCGCGAAGACCAGGACGGCAAAGCTGAGCATATAGAAGAACCCCAGTTCGGCGAACTGCAGGTGCTGGCGCAGCGAGAGCCCGCGCTTGTTACCCCAGAAGGTGATGCGCATCGTATCGATGGCCCAGGTGCCGCGCTGCTTGATGGCATTGGCCATATCCTCGGGCGCGGTCTGACCGACGGCACCCACGACGGGAAGGTAGGCGCCGCGCCAGCCGCGTCGCAGGGCCTCGACACCCGATTGCAGATCCTCGACGAGGTTCCACGAGGGGAAGCCGCCGATGTCCTCAAGCGCCTCACGTCGCCACACTAAGCCGGATCCGCAGGGGAAGACCGCGTTGGCGGCGTTCTTGGCGAACATCGCCTGGCGATAGAAGAGCGGTTCAAGGTTGCCGAAGGGGTCACCGGGGCTCACCCGGGCTTCCTTGATCGTCTGTACGTAGGCGAGCCGTTCATCCTGCTGAAGTCGCTGGATGGCGGAGGCCAAGAAAGCGGGATCCCCCACGAGATCGTCCGCATCACGGGTTTCGATGTAGGTCGGCGCCTCGGGCCAACTCTGTACCAGCGCCAGGGCCGAGTTCAAGTTGCCGGCTTTGGCCTCCCCGTTGCGTGCCGGGTCGCCGCGCAACGGGGGCTCGTGATAGCTGATGGTCGCCCCGCGATAGGTGTTAGCCAGGCGCGTGACGACCTCGCGGATGGCCAGGCGATGACCATCGTCACTGATGATCACTCGGAGGTGGTCCTGCGGGTAGTCCTGCTCCAGCACCGAACGCGCCGTGGCCTCGACCATCTGAGCAGGCTCTCCATAGGTGGGGATGATCACGGCGACGTCGACCGCCTCGGAGGTCTGCAGCGGCTTCACCGGTGTGACGTCGTGGGTCCAGTGGTTAATGACGGTGATGACCAGCATGGCGGTCATCTGTAGGGCGGCCAGGCCAAAGGGGATGGCCAACCACGGCGCCCGCCAATTCAGGCTACTCAGGAGCCACGGCACATACCAAGTCAGTGTGAGGAGCGTCAGGATCCCCGCTCCACGGATTTTCCAGGCTTTCATGGCTAGGGCGCCTCAGTGATTGCCTGAGCGGCCGGCGGCTCAGAGGCCTCCGCCGGGCGCTGAGACGTCGCCTGCCAGATCACCGTCTCAACGGGATAGCGGATATAGGCGAAGTCCGTGCCGGGATTGACAATGGTGCTGACGTGCGAGTAGACGCGTGTATACCCGGTGCATGCCTCGAGGGCCTGCTGAATCTCCGCCGGCCAGCGATAGGAGCCCTGCACGTCGACAACCCAGTCATAGTCGCAGATGTCGGGTGCGGTCGGCTCGGTGAGCACGCGGTAGGTGTCATAGACGTCCCACGGTGTCCGGATGCGTCTCTCGGTGTAGAGCACTTTGGTGATAGGCCATGACTCGTTGATGAGCAACGTGTCGCCCGGAGAGACTCGTGCGGCAAGGTAGTTGGCGGGCCACGTCAGGTTGGGAAAGGATTGATCAGCCTGGGTGATCTGGACGAAGCCGGCAGCCGCCAGGCCGGCTGTGACGATCAGGGCCGACGTCCTGAGGAGGATGGTGCCGCGCTGCGAGCTCCATAGCCTCGCCAAGGTCACGCCGATGAGAGGGTAGGCAAAGAGGTACCCAAGGACCAGGTGTTTGTTCGTGCCCACGGGATCCTGGGCCAGGATGTGGTAGATCGGCCAGATGCCGAGGCAGGCGATCAGAATCGTCGCGACTTTGCGTTGATCCCTCGAGAGCAGCCAGCCGACGAGCGCCAGCGCCGCCGGTAGAGCGCTGAGGTAGACGATGGCGAAGATGATGACGCTCACCGGAACGCCGAAGCCGGGCCGGTTCTGCAGTCGCCAGTCGAAAAAGACACCGATCTGGTCGCGGAGCGGGACGAAGACCGCCAATCCCATGGCGCCGCCGACAAAGGCTAACATCGGCACATCGGTGAGCCCGCGCTCGCTGCGCAGGTGCAGGAGCAGGATGACCAGCGGCAGGATCATCAAGCCGGTAGGGTACTTGGAGAAGACCGCGAAGGCATAAGCGGCTGCCACGAGTAGCAACCAGCCGCGATGGTCGCGCCGTGCGAGTTCGGTGATCGCCCAGAAGGCGACCGCGATCCCCATTAACGCCGCGCCATCATAAACGCCCTGGCGCGCTACCGCGACAAAGGGTCCGTTGACGGCAAAGGCCAGGGTAGTCCAAAAGCCTGCCTTGGCGTCGAACAAGTTCGTCGCTGCCAGCCCTACTGCCGCCAGCGTGACCGTACCCAAGAGCACCGCGATCACGCGCGTGCCGACAAGGCCGCCTAGTTGGTAGCCGATGCCGGCGAGTACCGGCCAGAGGAGCGACCCGGCAAACCAGGTTAGATAACCGTCGGCACGACCGTGCCCCTCCAAGGTGCGGATGCCGGCGGTGATGTAGATTCCCTCGTCGAAGAAAGCGCCGTTGTATGTGAGCGTGAGCATGCACCCCAAGGCGAAGAGCAACACCACACTCCATCGCGCTCGGGCATAGCGTGCCACGCGCGGATCGACCTGTGCCGGTATGTCCATAGCGTGCTCAGGGCGTCACTTCGCCACAGCTCTTGAGCGATGGGCATCCCCTGAAATCCTGGATAGCCAGCTCCGTCACGCAGGTCAGCGCCTCTTTAACGATACCTGCCGACATTTTGGACTGTCCCACGCGCCGGTCACGGAAGGTGATCGGGAACTCGCGGATGCGAGCGCCGAGGCGCTCGGCGTAGAAGACGGCAGCCACCTGGAAACCGTAGCCGCGGGCGCAGATGTCATACCAAGGGATCTTGCCCAGCAGGTCGCTGCGGTAGCAGCGGAAGCCACCGGTGCAGTCGTGGGTCTTGAGGCGCAGCATGGTGCGAGAGACGAGGTTGCCGCCGCGGCTGATGATGCGCCGCTTGAGCGACCAGTCGGGCGTGCTGCCTCCCTTGACGTAGCGGGAACCGATGACAAGATCCGCCGACTCGATCTCCGTCAGGAACTGCGGCAGTGCCGCGGGATCGTGGGAGAAGTCGCAGTCCATCTCGAAGACGTAGTCGTACTTCTCGGCTAGGGCCCACTCGAAACCGGCAATGTAGGCCGGTCCCAGTCCCAGCTTCGCCTGTCGGTGCAGCACGTGAACTTCGGGGTGGGCCCGGGCCAGGTCGTCGGCGATCGCGCCGGTGCCGTCGGGTGAGTTGTCATCGACGACTAGAATGTGGAAGTCGGCGCCAAGCGCCAGGATCGCTCCTGCCAGCGGAGGAAGGTTCTCCGCTTCATTATACGTTGGTATGACGACGAGTTGGCGTTGTGGGGCGGTCATGGTTTGACTCCGATCCTGATTACGAAATATTGCAGATAATTATAGTTGATATCTACATCTGCGTCAAGCTCGGCTTCCGATATCTCGACGTCTAGGGTGGCGGTGAACAGCGGGGCCTTGCCTTTTCCAGCGGGGTGGGTAACATTGGGACCATTACCGTAGGTTATAGTGTGGTTTGAAGAGTCTATTGTGGGATAGGAGGCGTGGAGATGACGAGGAAGCTCCGCGGGTTGGCCATCGTCCTGGTGTTGGTGGTAAGCGGCATGGTGACCGAGGCCCGCGCCTATGTTGGAGATGAGCTCTACGTCGATGCTGTGAATGGACGTGACAGCGCCGACGGACGTACGGCAGCTACGGCTCTGCGCACCGTGCAGCGCGCCGCCGATCTGGCAACGCCTGGAACCGTTGTCCATGTGCTCCCGGGTGTCTATCGTGAGTCGGTGCGCCCGGCTGCCGGCGGCACGGCGACAGCGCCGATCGTCTACGTGGCCGATCAGGGCGCAGGGACCGTGACCTTGCGAGGATCTGAGCCGGCGAGCTCGCTCTCCTGGTCACAACTCTCTGCCAATTCCATCGGACTGCCCGGGCATGTCTCGCCGGCTAACATCTGGGTGGCCGACCTCTCGAGCTGGGCGCTCGATGGAGCGCCACGCTTCGTCGTGGCCCTGGATGCGACAGGCGAGGTCCAGACTAGGATGCCATTGGCGCGTGAACCGGACTGGGACGTTGAGGTGTCCTGGCGTTACGCGGAGTATTGGTGGACGGCGGATGGCGGGTGGGATGTGGCGGGCTGCGATCCGTCGGATCCCAACCAAGATTGGAACTGCGACCTCGCGTGGCGCTGTGACACGCATCTGACCGACCGGAGCGCTTTCCCCGAGCCCCTGCCGGGCATTGAGGCGGGCGACCTGACATCGCTGGGCGACCTGACGGGGGCCGAGCTGGTGGCCCTCGACGCGAAGTGGGGGCACTACCTCTACCGGCGCCGCATCACGGCGCACGAAGTGGCCGCCGGACGCGTCGAGTTAGGCGGCCCTTGCCGTCAGGACGGTGGTGAGAGCGATCCCGGACTGGGGTGGGGCACGAAGTACTACGTTGAGGACCATCCGGCGCTCTTGGATTCGCCCGGTGAATGGTGGTACGATGTCAACTCGCGCCGGCTCTACCTATGGCCTCCGACGGCAGGGAACCCTGCTCAGCAGCGGATTGAGATCTCGCGTGAGCGGCACGGCTTCGACCTCACCGATCGTTCCTACATCACGCTGGACGGGCTGACGGTCGAGCTCTACAACGACCATGCGATCCATCAGCAGAACTACTGGGCTCAGCGCTCACACGGGAACACGCTGCGCAACCTCACGTTGCGCTATGCCAATCAGGGCGTGCTGGTGGAGCAGACGGTCCGGGTGGGCGAGTCCGCTGACTACGTCACGCGTGACTTCACGCTGGAGGACTCCGAGATCGCCTACATGGACACCCACGGGCTCTTCATGACCCCGTGGTGGGATGGGGCGCCAAGCCGTGGGTTTCCCCGGTCGGGCATCTATGATGTCGTCATTCGCGGCAACGAGTTTCACCATCTGGGCTTCCGCACCGATCTGGACGACCCGATCGGTGTGAAGTTCCAGTTCGCCGACCGGTTGCGCTTTGAGGACAACTACGTGCACGACGTCGCGCACAACGGTGTGCAGTTCCTCTGGTCGGTGGCTGAATCGGACCGCACCTTCGACGTTCCTGCCGACGCGATCAGGATCGGCGACATCCTGGTCAAGGATAACGTGATCGAGGCCGTATGCCAGCTGACGACGGACTGTGGGGCGCTCAAGTTCTGGGGGCAGCCACCGAATAACCACATCTTCCGTGATGTGTTGGTCACGGGCAACACCCTCCGCGATGTTCACGCGTGGAGCCACGTGGCGAAGCAGCGGGTAGGATGGTGGCAAGGCGGCGAGGGCTGCGAGGTTCAGGGACAAGCCGGGTTCGGCCTCTATCTCGACTACGCCAGCGGCATACACGCGTATCGCAATGTCGCCTACAACGCGGCCTACGCGGGCGTGATGTTGGCGGGTAGTTGGCGGGACGGTGACCTCATCTTCGCCCATAACACGGTCGCTAATTCGCTCTACGGGTTCCGACTCAGTGGGGTTGAGCTTGACACCCATGGCGGCAGCGTCAACACCCAGCTCATCAACAACATCGTCGTGGGGAACGAGGGCTACGGCATCTACCAATGCACGTCCGACAGCAACTTCGGCAACCTGCACATCGACCACAACCTCTACTACAATAACGGCTGGCGATCCAACGACCAGGGCGGTGTCTGGCGCCCAGGTGTGATGGCGATCAGGACACCCCAGGGTCAGACTTACTACCAGACGGTGCCGCAGGTCCAGGCCCATCCTGCCGGGTGGGAGAGCCATGGCGTCACAGGGGATCCGCGCTTCGCGAGCTACTTGGCGGGCGATCACGACCCCTATGACGGATCGCGGCCCGACTTTCGGCTGACCGTGAACAGCACTGCAGCGATCGACCGTGGAGGGGCGCTGCCCTTGTCGCTGAGGGCGCTGATCGAGCGCTTTGGCATCGATGATCCGGTGTGGGGATCGGCGCGCGACATCGGACGGTATGAGGCGGGTTTTTTCGTCTCGGTGGCTCCCTCGTCCCGGCAGATCGAGCCAGGCGAGGTGGCCACCTTTATCCTGACCGTGCGGATGGCCGGCGCTTCGTCCGATGAGGTGCGCCTAGCAGCGCAGAACCCCGACCCGCGCTTCGCGATGACGCTGTCGCCCGATGTGGCCCAGGGCGACGTCGACGCGACGCTCACGCTCCGTGATGTGCAAGGCGTGGAGGGGGGGGGCTATCGCATTCCGATTACGGTGACCAGCGCGAGCTTCACGCAACGGCTCGAGGTCGGGCTGCTGGTCAGCACCTCCAAGGTCTTCCTGCCGCTGACCACGCGGTGAGGACCCGGCCCCAGGATCCTAACGCGATGCGCCCCACAGGACGTCCTGTGGGGCGCATCTTTGCAGGTCGGGAGCTGCTACTTGGGCAGCTTCAGTTCCTGCCCCACACGGATGACGTTGGGATTCGCGATCTGGTCCTTGTTCAACTCGAAGATCTCGGGCCAGCGGGCGGCGCTGCCCAGCTGTTCCTTGGCGATCTTGCTGAGGCTGTCGCCACCCTTCACGATGTACGTGGGGGGTTTCTCCTCCTCAGCTTTTTCGGCCTGATAAGCCTCGAGCTTGGCGCGAGCCTCCTCTTGCTTGGCCTTCATCTCGGCTTCCCTGGCTGCAGCCTGGGCAGCGGCTTCGAGCTTGGCCAACTTCTCCTCGGCCTCTTTCAGCTTCTTCTCGGCCTCCTCCGCCGCGGCGGCTGATGCCTCAGCCTTGCGCGCGACCGCAGCAGCTCGAGCTTCGGCGATTTGGCGTTTGGCCTCCTCACGGGCGGCCTGGGCCTGTGCTGCTGCGGCCTCAGCCTCTGCAGCCTCTGCGGCCGCCTTCTCGTCACGTGATGTGACCGCATCAATGGCCTTGCCGAGCAAGCCTTTCCGTTCCTTCTTTTCCTTCTCTGCCATCCTGATCCTCCTGTTGTTCTAAGGGTGCTTACCTGTTGAGAAGCGCTTTGAGCATACTCTGTGCGATGATGGTCCCCGCAGCCTGACGGGGCGTCTGTGCCTGGGTAGCTTGCCCCCCCATCAGGGCGTGCGCGAGTGCGGCCTGGGCTGCCTGCCCGCCATCGGCCCCGGCCTGACGTGCCTGGAGATAAGCCAATCCGGCGGGGAGCAGCTTTCCGACGAGATCACCCATGTCCACTCCGCTCTCTGCCGGCGCTGTGGACGGCGCCTGCTGGGGCTGGTCTGCGCCCGTGAGCATACCCAGCAGCCCTGCCAGCGGATCCGTGGCCTGGGGTGCCGGGCTGGGCTGCGACGGGGGCGACTGTGCCTGGGTGCCGCTCAGACCCAAGAGGGCGCCGAGAAGGCCACCGGCCTGTGATGTCTCCGGCTGCGTAGGCTGGGGCGCCGGTGCTGTCGCGCTGCCTGACAGACCCGTGAGCAGGTCGAGCACGGTTGGGGCAGCCTCCTGGGGTTGGGGATAGCCCTCTGCCGGGATCGCACCGAGGAGGGTCTCGATGAGGGTCATCCCGTCCGAGGCGTCGATCCGCGACTTGCCCGAGAGCCGTTCGGCAGCCTGCTGCAGGCCTTGAGCGTAGAACCGGCTTGTGCCTCCCGCCCCGTGTTCCTGGAGTTGCTGCCCGGCGAGCTTCAGGGCGTCTGAAGGGGGATCCTGGCGGTGAGCACGCAAGGTCTCGGTGATGGCTTGCACGTTCCGGACCATATTGTCGCCGTGGTTCCCATTATAGCCGTCGAGTTCGTTGATCTCACGTTGATGGTCAGCGACGGCGCGTGTGGCAGCCTCAAAGAGGCTCGCCAGGTCGATCGAAGATGGTGACTCTGCCATATGCCCTCCTGGACTTTGCACTAATGACGCTGTCAGGACATCGGTGCCCCTACAGGTTGCTCGTGGCGAGGATCGACACTGCTTCCGGGGATCCGTTAGGTCGCGACCTAACCGTCACGTATCCTCATCCTATGCCAAAGATGACCCTTGTCAAGCTCCCTCGTTTGCCGCCCTTGGTTGCCTACGGCTTGATCGGTCGGGCGGCTGACCTATAATGGGGCCTATGTTGTGGAATGAGG
>CAZYYC010000105.1:0-13140 GCA_964650935.1 uncultured Anaerolineales bacterium | reverse complement strand
CACGGCGTCGACGGGCAGCGACCCGGCGTCAAGCCGCTCGGGAAGCGCGCCGGCGATGAAGGCCTCCGCCAGGCGGCGATCCGTCGGGTGCTCCTCCACCCAGATCGGGAAGTAGCTGCTCTCCGGATCCATCCCCATCCACCCCTCGGTCTCCCGAGCGTACAGCTCCGCCATCCCCGGCCTCGTTGCCGCCCCACACATCCCCTTCGGCGGATAGGTGTCGGGCCACGCCGGCACGACAAGGAACAGCACGACCAGGCCCGAGATCGCCGTGGAGGCCCAGGCAGGCAGCCGCCGGGCGTTCGAGCCCTCATTGTCCCGGAGCTTGTCCCACCACAGCGCAGCAGCCTGTCCGGCGAGCAGGCTCACCGGCAGCAGCGCCCGCCCCACCAGCCGCCACGGGAATTGCACAAACGCCAGCAGCGGGACCCGCTCCCAGATCCCCTGCGCCATCGGCGTCGCCATCGCGAGATACCCGAGCGTGGCGGCAACGAAGAGCACGGTCAGCCGGCGCCGCTCGCGCTCGGCGGACGTGCGCAGCCCGACCACCGCCCCCACGGCGCCCAGCACCCACTGCCCCACCCCCAGCGCGATGCGCATTGGCGGGTTGAGGTAGTCGGGGTCGTGCGGCACCGGCAACGAAAAGAGGATCTCACGCCACGTCGCGAAGTTGTACCGGAAGTCGTTGTTGCGCGTCGTCCGCGAGAGGTGCAACTGCACCATATCCTGTTCGGTCAGCGCCGGCAGCCAGAACCACGCCGTCAGCAACACCGCCAACCCCACCGCAAGGAAAGCGATCGGCCACCCCTTACGGTCCCGATGGCACCATGCCAGGACCACCACATAGGTCCCGAGGAAGGGCGCCAACAGCAACGACGAGATATTGTGGCTGAGGAAGAGCGTCACCAGGAGCATCACCGAGAGCGCAGCCCACCGTCGACGCCCGTGCCGCCCGACCAGGATGCGCCGCATCGTCAGGAAGAGCCATGGGATAAGCGCCAGCGCCACCGACTCCGGCATGTTCCCCCGGCGCAGGGGATCCAGCAGCACGTAGGGACCCAGGCCATAGGCGATCCCCGCGATCCACGCGGCCCGCGGCCCAAACAGGTCGCGCGCCAGCTCAAACGCCCCCCACGCTGCCCCGACCATGCTCGCCGTATAGATCAGGCCAAGCACCATCGGGAGCGACACACCCGCCGCGTAGAGCAGAGTCCCTGCGAGATAGGGCAGCGGTTCACGGTAGTTGAAGAAAGGATAACCGTACCCGAGCGCCAGGTTGGGCACCCAGCGTGAAAAGACCCACCCGTGGTCCAGCATCTCCCGCATCGCCACGATCCGGTAGCTATGGAAGATGTTGTCGTGCGTGCAGGGCAGGGCATCCCCCTGCAGCATCGGCAACATCGCCGGCAGCAGGAACAGGCCCAGGATAAGCACCCTGAGCGCCGCGCCCAGGTGACGTCGAGCGACTGCGTAATGGCGCAAAGGAGGCCGACCTAAGGGTTGCGTCGGGATTCGCGATAGACGTACGCTACCCGCTGCGCGACCGTGAACCAGGTGAGCACCGTCAGTCCGATCAGGACCGGCAGTGGCCATGGCGAGAGCAGACCGATCCCCAGGACGATCACACGCATCGGTCGGGTCAACAGCCCCACCTTGCAGTCGAAGCCGACGCCCTCGGCGCGCGCGCGGGTGTAGCTTACCATCACCGATCCCAGCAACGCCAGCATCACCACCAACGCACCCAGGTCCTCGCCCTGCTGCAGCCACCACGCCAGCAAGCCCAGGAGCACCACCCCCTCAGAGAGACGATCCAGCGTGGAATCGAGGAAGGCCCCGAAGCGGCTCTGCTGCGACGTCGCGCGAGCCAGCGCGCCGTCCAACGCATCGGTCGCCGAGGCCCCCAGCATCACCAGGGCCCCAACGCCGAGTTTGCCCGTGCTCAACACGAGTCCCGCCACCGCGTTCAGGGCGAAGCCCAACAACGTGATCGTGTTGGGATGCAGCTTCAATCGCGCCAGCGCCCCCGCCAGCGGCTCGATGATCCCCACCGCCTGCGCCCGCAACCAATCATCCATCGTCAAGGGTGTTCCCCGTTTGCCCAGCCTCGCTGTCTGTTTCATCACGCGACCATCCTAGTACATATCCGTCCAAACGTCAACCACCTCGCCCAACTGCCGCCGCCTTACCCCTCCGCGCAACCGCGTCCGTCCCTTGTAGAGACGGAGCGCTGCTCCGTCTCCGACCCCAGGCCCTGCGAACTACGTGCCCTCCCACGACGTAAGCCCCTCACAACTATCGCAGTTGGCCCGCGGCAGGTCTCAACGGCGCCCAACGGAGTCGGCTCGGCGTCCGACGCCCCGAGGACGGGGCTGCCCCCTCGTCTGCGAGGCCCCCTCGTCTGCGAGGCCCCCTCGTCTGCGAGGCCCTCCCTTGCGCGACCCCTCACTCCGCGCTAGAATGCACCTACTATGCCCATCCGACTGCTGCCCGAAACCGTCGCCTCCCGCATCGCCGCCGGCGAGGTCGTCGAACGTCCCGCCTCGGTGGTCAAGGAACTCGTCGAGAACAGCCTCGACGCCGGCAGCACGCGCGTTCACGTCGAGACCCGTGACGGCGGCACGCGCCTCATCCGGGTCCGCGACAACGGCAACGGCATCCCCGCCGCCGAGGTCGCCCTCGCCTTCCGGCGCCACGCCACCAGCAAACTGGAGAGCGCCGACGACCTCGAGCACATCGCCACGCTCGGCTTTCGCGGCGAGGCCCTCGCCAGCATCGCCGCCGTCAGCCGCACCACCTGCATCACCCGCCACATCGAGGAAGCCGTCGGCACCCGCCTGCACCTGAAGGGAGGCGAGATCGCCGGCCAATCATCGGTCGGTCGCCCGCCGGGCACTGAGCTCATCATCGAGGACCTCTTCTACAACGTGCCGGCACGCCGCAAGTTCCTCCGCACCGAACGCACCGAGCGCCGCCACATCGACGGCTTCATCACCCGCTACGCCGTAGCCTACCCCGAGACCGCCTTCGCCGTCGTCCACGACGGCCGCGAGATCCTCGCCACCCCCGGCAACGGCGACGCCCGCGCAGCCCTGCTCAGCGTCTACGGCACCGACCTGGGCGCCGCCCTCCTCGAGATCCCCCCGGAGCTTACCGAGGAACAGCCGATTCGCGTGAGCGGCTTCGTCGGCCCGACGACGGTCCATCGCGCCAACCGTGGCTACATCACCCTCTTCATCAACGGGCGCTGGATTGAGGATCTGCGCCTCACCTACGCCATCATTCAGGCCTACCACACCCTGCTGCCGAAGGATCGCTACCCCGTCGCCTTCGTCATGGTCGACCTGCCCGCCGATGAGGTCGACGTCAACGTCCACCCCACCAAGTCCGAGGTTCGCTTCCGCGACGGCGACGCCGTCTTCCGCGCCGTCCAGCGCGCGACCCGCGCCACCGCTATCGGCGAGGCCCCCGTCACCACCACCTGGACCCCGCCCAGGGCCGACGACGACGACGCGGCGAGACGCGCACGCCTCGCCGCCCTCCAGCCCTCCCAGGGCCACATCCGCTTCGACGACACCCATGTGGGGCGGGAAGCCGTCCCGCCCGCTGCCTCCGCCTCCGATGTGGGGCGGGAAGCCGTCCCGCCCGCTGCCTCCGCCTCCGATGTGGGGCGGGAAGCCGTCCCGCCCGCTGCCTCCGCCTCTGATGTGGGGCGGGAAGCCGTCCCGCCCTCCCCAGCCCACCTGCCGCCGCTGCGTGTCGTCGGCCAGCTCGCCGCGATGTTCATCATCGCCGAGGGCCCCGATGGCCTCTACCTCATCGACCAGCACGCCGCCCACGAGCGCGTGCTCTACGAGCGGCTCCTATCGCAGGCCATCCAGGGACAGGTGCCTCGCCAGCCCCTGCTCGAACCCGCCGTCGTCTCCCTGCCCGCCGATGAAGCGGGGCAACTGGGCGAGCTCCTCCCCACGCTGGCGGAGCTGGGCATCGACGTCGAGGACTTCGGGCCGGGCACCTTTCTCGTCCCGCCCTCCCTGCGCCCCTCCAGCACATCGCGCCCGCCGACCTGCTCGCCGACATCGCCGGCGCCGCCGAGGAGACCTCACCCGTCCGTCGTGAACTCGAGGCCCAGGTCGTCCGAACCATCTGCAAGCGTGCCGCGGTCAAGGCCGGGCAGATCCTGGCCCCCGAGGAGCAGGACCGCCTGATCAAGGACCTGGAGCGCACCGAGAACCCGCGCACCTGTCCCCACGGGCGCCCCACCATCGTCCAAATCTCCACCGAGGCCCTCGCCCGCCAGTTCGGTCGCGGCTGACCGCCGTCCCCTCTCCCCCCGGGAGAGGGGCTAAAGGTGAGATAGGCCCTCCGCGCGCCCCGGCGCCTCGATCCCCTCGACCTCCGCACCCGCCACCATCTCGCATCCCGCGACCACATACGCATAGGCCAGGTTCGGCGTATTGTGCGCCAGACCCACGCGCCCCTCGCGATCGATCAGGATCACGCCCCCATAGCCCCCGACCCGCTCCCACAATCGTCGGAGCGTCGCCTCCGCCGCCGCCTGCGCGCTCTGACCCGCCGCCATCAGGTCGACCGCTGTCTTGCTCGTCACAATGCGCATCAACGACTCGCCCGCCCCCGTGGCTGCCGCGGCGCCCGCCAGGTCGTCGGCATAGGCCCCGCAGCCCACCAGCGGCGAATCGCCCACCCGACCGGGCCACTTGTCCGGCGTCCCACCCGTCGACGTCGCCACCGCGAGGTGCCCCTCGCCGTCCAACGCGACCGCGCCGACGGTATCGCCCGGCCGCGCGCCCCCCGGCGGCGACCAATCCCCCGGATCGACCTGACCCATCAGCTCCTCGGGATCGCACAGCTCCATGCCCAGCGCCACCGACAGCTCCTCGGCGCCGGACCCGACCACCAGGCGGTGGTCGCACCCCGTCATCACCAGGCGCGCCAAACTGATCGGATGTCGCACGCGCTCCACCGCCGCCACGGCGCCGAAATCCAAACGGCTCCCATCCATCACGATCGCATCCAGCTGCACCCGGCCCGCCCGGTTCAGATAGCTCCCCCGTCCCGCGTCATAGAGCGGATTATCCTCCAGCAGACGCACCGCGATCTCCACCGCGTCAAGCGCCGTCCCTCCATCCTCCAGGCATGCCCAGCCTGCAGCCGCAGCCTCACGACACCCTTCGATATGGTCCATCCGTTCCTCATCGCGGATGTACCACGCCCCACCATGTACGATAATTGCTGGTCTGTTCAACCTAACCTCCATAGCGCTAGTCGTCGCCCGCGCCGCGATCCGGCGCGCCGCCCATCATACCCCACTCGCCCGATCTTGCAGAGCGCGCACAGCCGCAGCCCCCCAAGAAGCATGCTTGCAGCCCCCCGAAGAGTATGCTTGCAGCCCCGTCCCGGGGCGTCGGACGCGGCCCCCTCCCCAATGACATGCTTGTAGCCCCGTCTCGGGGCGTCGGACGCGGCAGCCCGCTCAAACCGTTCCGCTCTCTCGCTCAAAGCCGTTCCGCCGGCTTTGAGCGGTGGCCTGACGCAACCCACCTCGCATAGCATACCCCCCCCCAACACTATGCTTCCACCCCCACCTCGTCCGCGAGGCCCCGTCCCCAACACCATGCTTGCCTTCACCCCATCTAGTGGCACAATCGAGCCCATGTTGACCCACCCATCGCCGTCCGCCGCGCGGCCCCGCCGCGCGCCCGCCGCCATCGCCGTCCTGCTCCTGCTGCTCGCAGCCCTATTGCGCCTCGCCGCTTTCCAGGAGGCCCTCGTCGGCGCCGATCAGAGCTCCATCCTCGCCGCCGCTGCCGACATCGCCGCCGGGCGCGACCTGCCCATCGTCGGGATGAAGTCCTCAGTCGGCGTGATGCAGACGCCGGTCGTCGGCTACCTCGCCGCCCTGCCCTTCGCGCTGCTGCCGCGCGTCATCAGCATCCGTTGGTTCTTCTCGGCCCTCGACCTGCTCGCGCTCACGCTCGCCTACCGTGCCGTCAGCCGCACCCTGGGACGCACCGCGGGCCTCGTCGCCCTGTTGCTCCTCGCGACCAACCCGTGGCTCGTCGAGTTCAACCGCTGGATCTGGTACCAGACGCTCATCCCCACCTTCGCCACCTTCGCCTTCGCCGCCCTCGTGCTCCTGGTGGGCCGACCCAAGAACGCCTCGCCGGCGCTCATCCCCCTGGCGATGGTCAGCGCCACCCTGATGGGCCTGGTGCACCTGGCCTCACTGCCCTGGGCCGCACTGCTCATTCTAGTCGCCCTGACCCTCGCCTGGAAGCGGCGTCACGCCATCGCCGCCATCGCCGGGATCGCCGGCTGTCTCATCGTCAGCACGCCCTATGCCCTCTTCCTCGTCCGTACCCGCTTCGCCGACGTCCGCACCATCCTGAGCAGCGGCAGCGGCCCCGCCGGCTGGAACACATCGACCTACCGGCTGACGCTGGAACTCCTCACCGGGCATCAGGTCCTGCAGACGCCCCGCGACCCGCTCTGGGCCCGGTCGGTGCTCCGCCTCGACGCCTTGATGGTCGCGCTCCTCGGCCTGCTGGCCCTGGCCCTCCTCGCCACCCTCCTGGAGATCGCGCGTAGCGATCGCAGCCCGCGGCGCGACACGCTCCTCCTGGTGCTCGCCTGGTCGCTGCTGGCGCCTACCCTCTTCGTGCGCAGCAGCTTCCACCTCCAGCACTTCTACCTGCTCTTCGTCTTCCCCGCGCCCTTCGTGCTGCTCGGATCAGCGCTCGATCGTGCGTTCCGCAACGGCAGGCTCGGCCGCGTCGCAGGCACCCTCGCCCTCGGCCTTATCCTGCTCCTCACAGCCTGGTGGTCCCACCTCTGGCTCGTGCGCATCGGCTTCGAGCAGCAGGGTCGCCTCCGCGCGCCAACCCGCGCCTGGCTGATGGATGCCGGCGCCGACACGGTCGCGGGCCTCCTCGAAGCCGATCCCGATCTCGAGGTGATCATCCTCACCCGCTTCGACAGCAGCGGTCTCTCGCCCTTCGACTGGATCCGCAACGCCCTCCATAGCGACCGCATCCGCACCGTCCCGGTCGCCGACGGCCTCATCGTGCCCGCGCGCGCGACCTGTTACCTCGTCGGCCCCGAGCCCTCCGCCGACGCGCTCGCGCCCATCGCCGACCGCCTGAGAGCGCGCCCCGAGCTCGCCCTGCCCGCCTCGCCACCCTGGCCCATCTACTGCACCGCCGCACGCCCCACGCTGCCCGCACCGCTGGCGACCTGGGAGAACGGCCTTAGCCTCGTCGCCTCCGAGCATGCGGGCGAGTTCGCCCCCGGCGGGCGTCTGACCTTGGTCCACACGTGGCACTACGAGGCGCGGCAGCGGCAGGAGTACCATCTCTTCAACCACTTGCTCCGCGATGGGGAACTCGTGGCACAGATCGACGGCGCCGGCGTGCCCACCCGCTTCTGGCGCGACGACGACGTGCTGGTGACCCGCTTCGTGCTGGACCTACCGGCGGAGTTGACCTCGGGGAGCTACCGCCTCGCTGCCGGAACCTATACCTGGCCCGGCATCGTGCGCATCCCGCGCACCGATGGCAGCGATAGCTACGAACTGGCGCGCTGGGAGAGGTGAGACCCCTCGCGGCTGAGGGCGACGACATAGGCGCTCAGCGCCACCATCACCCCCACGTGCAGGTGCACGTTGTTCACCAACAGATAGTCCACGAGGCTGTGGACCGCCAGGTGCGTCCAGGCGCCCAGGAGCCCGAGCGCTAGCGCCCGCGTCCAACCCGTCGCCCGCCGTACGACACCCACGAGCCCGACCATCAGGCTACCTAACCAGACGAGATAGGCCGTCAGGCCCAACAGACCCGTCTCGGCGAGCAGGTTGAGATAGACATTGTGCGCGTGCCCCAGGGCCAGGGGCCAGGCGATCAACCGGTAGCTCGGGTAGGCGGGCTCGTAGCCCCCCAGCCCCACCCCCAGCCAGAAGCGCGCCCGCCACATCTCCAGCGCGGCCTGCCAGTGCGCCATCCGCTCGAGCACCGCATAGGTCGCGTCGGTCGCCCCGACGCCACGCACATCCTCGAAGCGCACGTACGAGAGGAAGCCCGTCAGCCGCTCGACGATGGAGGCGGGCAACCGCCCCGTCACCGCGAGCCCGCCGACCACCGCGAGTGCGGCGCCCAGCGAGAGCAGCCCCCACCGGCTGCGTCGCGGCAGGAAGACCACGATCACCAGCCCCGCCGCGCCGAAGCCCATCCACCCACCACGAGACCACGATGCGCCCAGCCCCGCCACAATCAGCAACGCCGGCGCCACCGCCCACGCCGAGCCGCGCAGCGCCGGCTTGAGCCGCTGCCACAAGGGTAGTGGATCAGGCCCGCCCTGGCCCCAGCGCTCGACGAACGTCGCCGCCGCCGCCCCGACCGCCAGCGCCCCGACCAACCCCAACAGCCCCGCGTAGGGGTTCGGCTGCTGAAAGGTCCCGTAGGCGCGGAAGAAGCGCTCGTCGATCGCGAAGTTCTCCACGCCGGTGCCCCCCAGCCCGAACTGCCAGAGTCCCACCAGCGCCTGCACGCCGGCGCTCGCACCCAGGCCCGCTAACGCGAACGCGACACCGCGCGCGCCCGTCTCACGCAGTCGGTCGAGCACCACGACCGCGACCACGAGCACCTGCGCCCACTTCACCCACTCCAGCAAACCCGTCCAGGCGTCCACCGGATCCCACAGCGAGAGCAGGCTCACCCCCAGGAAGGCCACCAGCGGCACCAGCCGCATAAAGGCAGAAGACGTTTGGGGTTTCGCTAACCCCAAACGTCGTGTCTCCAGCAGCTTCCGCACGGCCCACGCGCCCACCGCGACGAGCAGCACAGCCTGCCCCACCTGCGGCGCGATCCCCGGCGACCGGATCTCCAGCCACGCCCGAAACGGGCCCACGACCAGCGCAGCGCCGATGCCGATCAGCGGCTCCGTCAGGCTCCCCGCCACCAGCCCCAGCGCCGCCAGCCCACCGACCAGCAGCGCCATCGGCGCCCGCGCGACCAGCAGCCCCAGCACCACGCCGGCAACCGCCGGCCCCCAGGGCAGCGCCCGCACCCGCAGCCGGTCAGCCATCTTGCTCACCGTCAGTCCCAGTAGATCTCACTGCGTTTTTCCACGACTCGGCCTTCTTCATCCGGGACGACCATCCGCGTTAGGTAGTACGAGTCCGAGGGCGAGCGAGTGTAGCTCAGCCCCTCGCTTTCCTCGCCAAAAGCCCACAAGGGCTCACCCAGGCCCGCCGTGCCGGATCTCGCCGCCTAGTAGGCCACCCAATCGACCAGGGTCAGCGCCGCATCATAGACGAACTTCGCCTCAAACATGCCCCCTCCGTCGGCCAGCACCCGCGGCGCGAAGATCCTATCCGCCTGCGGGATCGGGAGTCGCTCGAAGTAGTCCTCCAACTTCACCCACGCCAGTGACCCCTCGCGCAGGTCCGGGCGCAGCTCCCCCTCGAAGTCGTGCGTCACGTAGATGAAGAGCATCCACTGCCAGTCCGGCAGCGGCGAGACCTCGGTGCAGGTGCCGCGCCACGTCAGATCGCGCACCGCCAGTCCGGTCTCCTCGGCCATCTCGCGCCGGGCCGCGTCCCGCGGCGACTCGTGCAACTCGACCTTGCCGCCGGGTGCCACCCACAGCCCGAGGTTGGGCTCCTTGTGGCGCCGCAGCAGCAGCACCTCATCGCCGCGCCGCGCGTAGACCAACACCGACGGAATCCGCGCCATCAGGCGATCCCCAGCCGCTCCCCAAAGTAGTCGGTCGTCCGCGCCAATCCCTCACGAAGTGCCACCTTGGGCTCCCACCCCAGCGCCGTCCGCGCCAGCGTGATGTCCGGGCACCGCTGCTTCGGGTCATCGCGCGTCCGCTCATCCTTGGGCGTCACATAGATGATCTCCGATGTACTCCCCGCCACCTCGATCACCAGCTTGGCAAAGTCCACGATCGTGATCTCAGAGGGATTCCCGATATTCACCGGCCCCTCGACATCCGCCGCCATCAGCCGCACGATGCCATCGACCAGATCATCCACGTAGCAGAAGGAGCGCGTACGCTTGCCGTGATCGTAGACTGTCAGCGGCTCGCCGCGCAGCGCCTGCTCGATGAAGTTCGGCACCACGCGCCCGTCGCCCACGCGCATCCGCGGCCCATAGGTGTTGAAGATGCGCACGATCCGCGTGTCCACCTCGTGGTAGCGGTCGTAGGCCATCGTCAGCGCCTCCGCGAAGCGCTTGCTCTCGTCGTAGACCCCCCGCGGCCCCACCGGGTTCACGTTACCCCAGTAGCTCTCATCCTGCGGATGCACCAGCGGGTCGCCGTACACCTCCGACGTAGAGGCCAAGAGAAAGCGTGCGCCCTTGGCGAGCGCCAATCCGAGCGTGTTGTGCGTGCCCAGCGCACCGACCTTCAGCGTCTGGATCGGCAGGTTGAGATAGTCGACGGGGCTCGGCAGAGAGGCCAGGTGCAGCACCATATCCAGCGGCCCGGCGACGTAGATGTAGTGGGTCACGTCGTGGTTGATGAAGGTAAACCGCGGGTGTCCCGCCAGATGGGCGATGTTGTCGGTGCTGCCCGTCTTCAGATTGTCCATCGCGATCACCGTGTGCCCCTCCGCGATATAACGATCGCAGAGGTGCGACCCGATGAACCCTGCCCCTCCCGTGATGAGTATGCGCATCCCGCCCTCCTTGCTGGTTTGAGTTCAAGGATTATACTGCATCCATCGTCTTGGGCTACCTGATAAGGAATCGATATGGCAAAGTCACTTCTACTGACCGGTCATCCCGGCATCGGCAAGACCACGATCATTCGCAAGGTCATCGCCGGCCTCGGCGACCGCGCGGGCGGCTTCTACACCCAGGAGATCACGGGCCCTGGCGGACGCCAGGGCTTCAACCTCACCACCTTGGACGGCAAGGAAGTCGTCTTCGCCCATAAGGACCTGCGCGACGCCCGTCTCCCGCGCGTCGGGCGCTATGGCGTCGATGTCGCCGCCTTCGACCGCGTGGGCGTCAGAGCGCTGCGCCGTGCCATGGACGCCGGCAAGCTCATCATCGTCGACGAGATCGGTATGATGGAGCTCTACTCCACCGCCTTCCAGGAGACGCTCGTCGCCGCCATCCTCGGCCCGCACCACGTCATCGGCACGATGATGTCCAAGCCCCATCCCGAGGGCGACGTCTTCCGAAACCTGGCCCAGGTCGAGATCCGCGAGGTCGATCGCCGCAACCGCGACGATATGGCCGAGCGCGTCCTCAGCTGGATCGAGCGTACCCTGGCCTGAACCTGCAACCACGGCACGCCGAATCTCGTAACGCTTACAGGCACGTGCAGTTCACATGCGCTCGTTTCTGTGCTAGAATCGTAGGTAGATGTGGACCGGCACGCCGCCCAATCGGTCAGCGCGTCCAAATGAGAACCCAGCTCAGTTCAGTGTAGGAGGGATAGCATGAGTCTGCTCGACAACGTCAAGCGCGAGATGTCCGGCCTGGAGGAGCTTGTCGCCAAGATCCCCGGTTACAAGGGGTACAAGGAAAAGGAACAACGGCGCGAAGCCGACAAACTGCTGCGGGACCATATTGCGGGGCGCATGCGCACCGCCAAGACGCAGCTCGATGCCCTGCAGACGGACCTCATCTCCGCCGGCAAGTACAACCTGCTCACCGAGACCGGAAGCGCTGCCACCCAGATCCAGACCTTCATCGACCGAGTCCGCACGGCGCCCTATGGCTATAGCGGCCTCTTCGACGCCGTCCGCGTCAAGGAGGACGATCTGGACCGCGTCTACGAGTTCGACGCCGCGCTCGTCAGCTACGCAGACCGCATCGAGGGCGCGATCGCCCGCGCCAGAGAGGGTATCGAGGGCGAGGATGCCCGCGCACTGGTCCTCGTCATCCGCGACCTGGGCCGCGAGGCCAACGCCACCTTCGATCAGCGGGCCGACGTGCTGCGCGGCACGTCCCTCTAGATCCACGTCAGCCAAGGGCATTCACTCTAGTCATAGGGAGGTAACCAGCGATGGCACGGGTTTTCGATATCATTGAGTTTATGGACGAAAAGCACGACGAGATCGTCCACCGTTTCCCCGAGCGCGGCTCGGGTGACTTCCGCATCGGCAGCCAGCTGATCGTGCGCGAGTCCCAGGCCGCCATCTTCTTCCGCGACGGCAAGGCGCTCGACACCTTCGGCGCCGGCAGGCACACCATCACCACCGCCAACGTCCCGCTCCTCACCGACCTGATCGGCAAGGCCTTCTCGGGGCAGACCCCCTTCAAGGCCGAGGTCTACTTCGTCACCACCCGCGAGCTCACCGACATGAAGTGGGGCACGCCCCAGCCGATCACCATCATGGATCCGATCCTGCGCATGGCCCGGGTCACCGGCTACGGCACCTACGCCATCCAGATCACCGACCCGCAACTCTTCGTCGCCAAGATCGTCGGCACCCAGAACCTCTACCGCACCCGCGACATCCAGGGCTTCTTCCGCAGCATCATCCTCACCAAGATGATCGACCTCATCGGCGAGATGGGGAAGTCGATCCTCCAGATGGCCGGCTTCGTCGAGGAGCTGGCGGCGGGCGTGCGCGCCAAGGCCGCTGAGGAGTTCGCCTCCCGCGGTGTGACGCTCAACTCCTTCTACATCGAATCGATCTCCCCGACCGAGGAGACCGCCAAGGCCATCGACACCGCCGCCTCCATGGGCGCCATCGGTGACATGGGCGCCTATATGCAATACCAGGGCGCGCAGGCCATGGTCGAGGCCGCCAAGAACCAGGGCGGCGGCGCCGGCACCGGCGTGGGCTTGGGCGCCGGCGTCGGACTCGGCGCCGCGGTCGGCCAGATGTTCGGGCAGTCGATGCAGCAACAGCAGCAAGGCGGCGGACAGGCCCAACAGGCCGCTCCGCCCCCCCTGCCTCAGGCCGCCTCCTACTTCGCCGCCATCGGCGGCCAGCAGGCCGGCCCCTTCGACGCCGGCACCCTGCAGCAGAAGATCCAGGCCGGCGAGATCAACCGCGACACGCTCGTCTGGAAGGCCGGGATGGACGCCTGGACCAAGGCCGGCGACGTCGCCGTCCTCGCCAACCACTTCGACGCCGCACCGCCCCCCCTCCCCTAACCACCC
>CAZYYC010000104.1:0-13238 GCA_964650935.1 uncultured Anaerolineales bacterium | reverse complement strand
CGACGCCGGCAGGCTACAAGGCTGGGGCTTTGGCGGCTGGGCTGGCGGTGGCCCAGGGTGCGTACATTGCGGTGTTTGATGCCGATTTCGTCCCGGCCCCCGATTTCCTCCGGCAGACCCTCCCCCACTTCCTGAACGACCCGGCCCTGGGGATGGTGCAGGCGCGGTGGGGACACCTGAACGCCGAGACGTCGCTGATGACGCGGGTGCAGGCCCTGGTCCTCGACGCCCACTTTACGGTGGAGCATGTCGCGCGCGACCACGCCCGCTGGCTCACCAACTTCAACGGCACCGCCGGCGTGTGGCGCAGGGCTGCGATTGAGGATGCCGGCGGCTGGCAAACCGATACCCTGACCGAGGACCTCGACCTCAGTTATCGGGCGCAAGTACGGGGCTGGGGGGTGCGGTACCTGCCCGATGTGGTCGTCCCTGCAGAGCTTCCCCCCCTGCTCACGGCGTTCAAGGCACAGCAAGAGCGCTGGGCGACGGGGGCGTTTCAGTGTCTGCGCAAGCTCGCGCGGCCACTCCTGCGCTCGCCGCATCTTACGCCGGTGCAGAAGGTGATGGGCCTGCTGCATCTGAGCGGTTACGCCAACCAGCCGCTGCTGCTCTTGATGATCCTGCTGACGCTGCCCATGGTGCTCACGAATCCGACCTTCGCCGATTTCACGATCTGGTTGGGGGCGTTGGCGGCGGTGCCGTCGCTCTTGTATGTGTTGGGACAGGTGGCCTTGTACGAGGACTGGCTGCGACGTGTGTGGGTTTATCCGGCGTTGGTCCTGCTGTGGATGGGTATGGCGTGGAGCTTGACGCTGGCGGCTTGCCGGGGCCTGTTGCGGTGGGGCGGTACCTTTGTGCGCACGCCGAAGTATGGATTGACGGCGGATGGGGGCGACGGATGGCGTCGATCGACCTATCGTCCACGGGTGAAGGCGACGTGGGTGGGGGAGCTTTTGATCGGCATCTACGTGTGTGTGGCGATCTGGGCTGCGGTGCGGCTGGCCCACGGGCACCTCATCCCGCTGGCTTTGGGGTATGCCCTGGGCGAGGTTCTGGTGTTGGCGATCACAGCGAGCGAATCGCTCAGGCACCGAAGCGGCACGGGAACGGCATGAAGGTCGAGGAGCGAGGCGACGCAGTGCTGACTCGCGCGGCCTACGTCGGCCTTTTCCTCTTGTCGGCGGCGACATTGACGTACGAGGTCATGCTCACGCGGCTCTTCTCCGTCACCCAATTCCACCACTTCGCCTTCATGATCGTCAGCCTGGCGATGCTGGGCTCAGGTGCGAGCGGGACCTATCTCGCGCTCCGCTTGCGGCGTGCGGGCCCGACGGTCGACGCGACGGCTCCATCGTGGCTTGCTGCGGCAGCAGGTGCCACGACGATCAGCGCCTATGCCCTGATCCGTTTTGCGCCTTTTGACGCTTTCAGCATGGCCTGGGATGTGCGTCAGATGGGGCTCCTGGCCTTACATTACGTGGGGCTGGCTTTGCCCTTCTTCTGCAGCGGTGCCGTCGTCAGCCTCCTCCTCGCGCGCCACAGCCACGTCATTGGGCCCCTGTATGCGGTCAATCTCAGCGGCTCGGCAGTCGGGTGTGTGCTGGCGCTCCTGCTCCCGGGCCTGGTGCGGGGCGAGGGCGTGATCTTCGCCTGCGCGGCGCTCTGTGCGTTGTCCGCCGTCGCCCTTCTGCCCCGTCTACGCCACCCGCTGACGCTCCCGGCGTTGGCCTGCGCGCTGGGCTGCGCGTTCGTCGCCCGGCAGGTACCATCAGGGCTGGCGCTGCGCCTCTCACCCTACAAGGATCTGAGCTACGCGCTGCAGCTCCCCGATGCCCGGTTGCTCTCCAGCCGTTGGAGCGGCGCCTCACGGGTCGATCTCGTTGCGAGTTCTGCCATCCGCTCGTTGCCGGGGCTCAGCTACCGGTATCTCGGAGAGCTTCCGCCGCAGCTGGGGCTCTTCGTCGATGGCGACGATCTGGCGCCGGTGATCCCGGTGGATGAGGTTGGGCATGCAGGGGCTGCTACGAGCCATCTGCCGAGCGCGGCAGCCTATGCGCTGCGTCCGGGCGGGCGGGCGCTTGTCCTGGCGCCGCGCGGGGGCCTCGAGGCATGGGTGGCGCTCGAGCAGGGGGCTCGCGAGGTGACGGTGGTGGAGGGCAACCGCTTGGTGGTAGAGGCGGCGGGAGCTCTGTACAACGATCCCCGTGTGACCGTGATCGTGGACGATGCGCGCAGTTCTGTGATGGGCGCTAGGGACGATGGCTATGATGTGGTGGTCTTGGCTCTGACGTCATCGTATCGCCCTGTGCGCTCCGGAGCTTACAGCCTGGGTGAGGACTATGCCTACACGGCAGAGGCTTTCACGGACTATCTCGGGCAGCTGCGGCCCACGGGACTCCTCGTGGTCTCGCGCTGGCTGCAGATGCCGCCGAGCGAGTCGCTGCGTGCCTTCGCCCTGGCGGTCACCGCGGTGGAGCAGCTGGGTGGCGACCCGGCGGCGCAGATTGTGGCGTTCCGCGGCTACGCGATGATGACGCTCCTCGTGAGCCGTGCGCCCTTCACCGCGGAGGAGTTGTCGACCGTGCGCGCCTTTGCCGAGGCGCGCGCGTATGATCTGGTCTGGGCGCCCGGGATCACGGCGGCGGAGGTCAACCGTTATAACCGCCTACCCGAACCGCTCTACTTCACCGCCTTCCGTGAGCTCATCACATCCGACGACCGCGCTGCCTGGATCGCCGACTATCCCTTCGATGTCCGGCCCCCCACGGACGACCGGCCCTTCTTTGCCCACACCTTCAGATGGGCTCAGACTCCGCAGGTATTGGCTGAGCTGGGCAAGAGTTGGCAACCCTTTGGCGGTGCAGGTTACCTCGTTGTGGTTGCGCTGTTGCTGCTCAGCGCCGTGGCTGCAGCTCTGCTGATTGGCCTGCCGCTTCTGGCGCGTGCGGGAGTGCCCGCCGGACGCGGGATGGGATGGGAGCTGCTCTACTTCGCCTGTCTGGGCCTGGCCTTTCTGTGTGTTGAGATCCCGCTGATGCAGCGCGCGATCCTATTCCTCGGACAGCCCGCCTACGCCGTCACGGTGGTGCTCGCCGCGCTTTTGCTCAGCTCGGGGATGGGAAGTTATCTCTCGGCGCGCCTGCCCCCGCGCGTACGGATCGAGGCGCTGATCGGACTGCTTGTCGGCGTGACCGCCCTGACCGCTCTTCTGTTGCCGCGGGCCTTCGCGGCCCTGCTCGGCCTCCCCTGGGGATGGCGCGTGGTCGCTACGGGGCTGCTGCCGGCGCCGCTGGGCCTGTTGATGGGCATGCCCTTCCCCCTCGGACTCCGGGCGCTCGCGCGCCGGGCACCGGAGCGCATCCCCTGGGCGTGGGCTGCCAACGGCGCCCTCTCCGTCGTCGCCGCCGTGCTGGCGGCCCTGCTGTCGCTGTCCTTCGGGTTCACCGTCGTGCTTGTGGTGGGGGCTGCCGGCTACACGGTCGCTGCTGTCGCTGCTCACCGTGCGCTGGGGTGAGGCCAGGGCTCCTGCAGTTGTCGTTTTGCCGAGACGGCTCGGGGAACTCCGGGTCGGACTCGCGCGTGCCGGACGTCAGGGGCCGGTGATGCCCTCACCGGTCAAGGGAACGAATCTCACGCCTCCCAGGTTCTCCGCGACCAGCTCACCCTCCTCCACAGCAAAGCGCCATAGACTCTGGTACCCACCGGGAGGGCCGATAGGGATGACGAGGCGCCCTGCCGGGCTCAGCTGCTGCGCGAGCGGTTGCGGAAGATGGTCGGGCGCCGCGGTCACGAGGACGGCGTCGAAGGGTGCAGCTTCGGGCCAGCCGAAGTAGCCGTCGCCCTGCCGCAGGTGGATCTCGTCATAGCCCAGCGCGGTGAGGGTCTCGGCGGCACGCGCAGCGAGCTCGGGTACGATCTCGAGGGAGTAGACCTCGACGCCTGGAAGCTCTGCGAGCACCGCGGCTTGGTAGCCCGAGCCCGTCCCGATCTCGAGCACCCGCTCGCCCGGCTGGAGCGCCAGTAGCTCGGTCATCCACGCGACGATATAGGGTTGTGAGATCGTCTGACCGTGGCCGATGGGCAGGGGATGGTCGGCATACGCCTGGGCGGCGTAGTCGTCGGGCACAAAGCGGTGGCGCGGGACGCTGCGCAGAGCGGCGAGCACGTCGGGGTCGGTGATACCACGGGCCTCAATGGTGTCGCGCACCATGGCGAACCGCTCGTCCTCACGCGTGTCGGGACCGCTGGTCGGGGTAGGATCCGGCGTCTGGGCAGGCGTTGTGATCGGTTGGGGGGCAGAGCTGCATCCGGCGCTAAGGATCAGCGTGAGGGCGAGCGCAAAGAAGCGCGCCAATCCGGGTGGCGGGCCGCAGGGGCGGTTCCTTCTCACCGTTCATCCTTCCAGCCACGCCAGTAGATCGCCCGTCGAGGGCAGGATCAGGTGCGCGCCGGCGCGGGCAAGTTCGCGCCGCTCGCCGAAGCCGCACAGCACCGCGACGGCCCACGCGCCCGCGCTGCGCGCAGCGCGCACGTCGACGGTGGTATCGCCCACCATCGCACACTCGACCGGGGCGACACCGAGGGCGTGCGCGGCAAAGTCGATCGGCTCGCGGTGCGGTTTGAGTCGCCGCGTCGATTCCTGCGTCACGATCACTGCGAAGAGCTTCTCCAGTCCGTGCTGTGCCACAAAGGCCTCCGCATCGTCGCGGCTGCGCGTACTCACGATCCCTAACGGGTGTTGCGTTGCCAGATACTCCAGCAGCGGTCGCACCCCCGGGATCAGGCGGAAGGTGGGCGTCACCTGGCGGCTCAAGCGCCGTCGCAGCGCGAAGACCCACGGATCGAGCCCCACCACATCGGCTAGGGTCAGCGCTAGATTGAGCGGGCTCTCGGCTGACATCACCATATGCCGCGCTAATCGTCGTGCCCGGGTCGACCCCAATGGCCCCAGTCGCCGCGCCAGACGTGCCACGGCCTGATCGTCGGTGTCCATCAGCGTGCCGTCAAGATCGAAAAGCCACGCGCACAAGGTGGGGGGTGGACCCTTCACCGGTCTCATCCCTCTGCGTGGACGGAACGGAGGAGCTCCTCCGCCACAACGCGATTGATCTTACGCGACTGCCCCTTCATCTCGTCGGTGACGATGCCGAGATCCTCAAGAAGCTCCAGAAGCCGCGAGGCGCGTGTATAGCCGATGCGTAGCCGTCGTTGCAGGAGCGACACGGAGGCACGCCCCTCAGCCAGGAAGACCTCTACACACGCCGGGACCAGATCGTCCTCAAAGGCGACGCCTGAGGCTTGGGGTTCCTCGAAGGTGGGGAACAGCGCTGGCTGCGTCGCCGCCTCGGTGAGCGACGCAGCAGGGGCTCCCATGGTGGAGGTTGCCAGCGTCGAGGTGGGTTCGCCTGCCGGCTCCACGGCGTTGCGCCAGAAGCGGATCAGGGCTGTGATCTCCCCGTCGCTCACGTGGGCGCCCTGCAGCCGGAGCGGCTGGCTGACGTCGGGCGGCATAAAGAGCATGTCACCACGACCGAGCAGCCGTTCGGCCCCCGGCGCGTCGAGGATGACCCGCGAGTCGACCGACGATGCCACGGCGAAGGCGATGCGGGCCGGGAAGTTGGCCTTGATCAGGCCGGTGACGACGTCCACACTGGGACGTTGGGTGGCGATGATAAGGTGAATGCCGGTAGCGCGCGCCATCTGTGCGAGGCGACAGATCACGCGCTCGGCTTCGTCGGGCGCCTGCATCATGACATCGGCGAGCTCATCAATCAGAACGGTGATGTAGGGAATCGGGGCCTCGTCGCCGCTGCGAGCTACACGGGCATTGTAGTCATCGATATTGCGTGCCCCGACGCCCGCGAAGCGTCGGTAGCGGCTATCCATCTCGCGCGTGACCCATCTGAGCGTGGGCACCACCCGTTCCACATCGGTGATCACCGGGGCCAGCAGGTGCGGAATGCCGTTATACTGCGTCAGTTCGACGCGCTTGGGATCGACCATAATCATCCGCAACGTGTCGGGGGCGTTCTGCATCAGCAGCGCGGTGATGACGGCGTTGACGCAGACCGACTTACCGGCTCCCGTGGCTCCGGCGATGAGCAGATGGGGCATGGCGCGCAGGTCTGCTGCTACGGCCTGTCCGGAGACATCCTGGCCCAATCCCAGGCGAAGCCGTCCCTTGAGGGCGGCGTAACTCTCCGACTCCATCACGTCGCGCAGCGCGACCACCGCTGCCTCGTCGTTGGGCACCTCGATACCCACCAGCCCCTTGCCGGGGATGGGGGCCTGGATGCGTATGCTGCGCGCCGAGAGGGCAAGGGCCAGGTCATCGGCCAGGTTGGTGATGCGGCTGACCTTGACTTTGGTTGACTTGCCACCGCGTCCGGGGATGAAGAGGGGCTCAACGCCGAACTGAGTCACCACCGGCCCTTGGTTGATCTCGTGGACGCGCACGGGCGCACCGAGGCTCACCAGGGTCTCCTCGATGATCTGCACTTGCTTGCGGATCAAGGCTTCGCTGTAGCCTTGCTCGTCGCCCTCTTGCAGTATTTGGTGGATCACCGGCAGCCGCCAGCTCTGTGCGCCCACCTCGAGCGGCGCGATGGAGAGCTCATCTTGTGCCTCAGCGTCCGTTGATGATCGTGTTGGCGCGCTTCGGCTGCTCGAGGGGCGGGCGGCGCCATTGATCGGCGGGGTAGAATGCTCCTCGTCGCGTCTATCGGCGGTATCTGTGGGGTGTGCATCCTCGGCACGTGGGGCCCGGCGAGGACGCTCTTGGCCCGCAGGTGGTGTTCCCAAGACCACGGGACGCCCTTCCGCGTTCGCCTCGCGCCCCTGGCGGACCGCCGCGCTGCGTTCGGCGATCATACGCAGCGCTTCGGCCGGCGAGATGCGGGCCATCAGTGTGATGACCGCGATCCAGCTGATGATCAGCGCGAAGCCGAACCCGGCGGGGCCCAGGGCCTGCCGACCCGCCTGCAGCAAAGCCGCGCCGAGCAGCCCGCCGCCCCAACCCACGCGACCCAGACTCTGGCTGTCCACCTCGGGCCAGACCTGGGTGGCACCGACGTGTAGGGTGGTCAGCACCACGAAGAACCCCAAGACCACCCCGATCAGCTGCCCGGGTCCCGGCGTCGGTAGACGGTCCCCGAAGCGGCGCAACACCAGCCAGAGACCGACGGCGCCGAGGAAGACGGGCACGATGAAGCGTCCCCACCCAAAGACCTGGCGTAGGAGCGTGATCCACCACTGGGTCAGCACACCTTGCTCCGCTGAGACCATGCTCAGGATCGTCAACACCGCGAGGACGGCGAGGCTCCAGCCCAGAATATCGAGCTTCTGGTCTTTGTTCAGGCGCTGCCACAGCGGTGGCTGCTTGCGGCTCCGGCTGCGGGATGAGCGTCGTCGGCTGCTCGACGAACTGCGCTTGGTCATGCTGTCGTCCGTCCTCCAAGTGCGGCTTCGATTGCCTCACGCACCGAGCGCACCTGGACCGTCTGAAGTCCTTTCGGCGGCGTGAACTCGCTGCGTCCCAGTCTCCGAGGCACGATGGCCTTGCTGAAGCCCAACCGCGCCGCCTCATTCAGGCGTCCCTCCAGCTGCCCCACCGAACGCACCTCACCCGACAGCCCTACCTCGCCCACCATCGCCACATCCGCCGGCACGGGGACGTCGCGCACACTGGACACGAGGGCCAGGGCGACCGCCAGGTCTACCGCCGGCTCCTCGACCTGGAGGCCACCGACGACATTGGCGAAGATGTCCTGTTCGCCGAGGTTGAGCCCCGCGCGGCGCGAGAGCACGGCAATGGTCAGGAGGAGGCGGTTGAAGTCGATGCCGTTAGCCGTGCGCCGTGGATTGCCGAAACTCGTCGGACTCGCCAGCGCCTGCACCTCCACCAGCAGCGGGCGGGTCCCTTCAATGGTGACGGCGACGGTGGAGCCGGGGACGTTGACCATGCGCTCGGCGAGGAAGGCCTCCGAAGGATTGGCGACCTCAACCATGCCGCGTGCCTGCATCTCGAAGACGCCGACCTCAGAGGTGGCGCCGAAGCGGTTCTTGACGCTGCGGAGGAGACGATAGGCGTGGAAGGGATCGCCCTCCAGATAAAGGACCGTGTCGACGATGTGCTCAAGGACCTTGGGTCCGGCGATAGCCCCCTCTTTGGTGACATGACCGACCAGGAAGACGGGGACGCCGCGGGTCTTGGCCCAGCGCTGGAAGCGATTGGCGCACTCACGGACCTGGCTCACGTTGCCCGACGCCGATGAGAGATCCTCCGTGTGCATCGTCTGGATCGAGTCGATGACCAAGGAGCGCAGATTGGGATGCATCGCCTCTGCCTGGGATAGGATGGCACCGACCTCGGTCTCGGACAGCAGGTGCAGCGGATCGCCTTGGATGCCCAGGCGGTCTGCGCGCATGCGTATCTGTTGAGGTGACTCCTCTCCGGAGACATAGAGCACCGGGCAATCGGTTGCGCCCAGAGCCGCGGCGACCTGCAGCAGGAGCGTTGACTTGCCGATTCCGGGTTCGCCTCCGATGAGGACGATCGAACCGGGGACCAGACCGCCGCCCAGGGTGCGTGAGAACTCCTCCATCGCGATGGGGATGCGGGGGATACTGCCGAGTTCGACCCGGCTCAAGGGCTGGGGGCTCTGAGAGGTGTAAGGGGAGGCCACCACACCCGCGGTCGCCGGTTCCGGATCCAGCAGGGTCTCGACCAGGCTGTCCCACGCGCCGCAATTGGGGCATTTGCCCATATGACGGGCAAAGCTCCAGTTACATTGTTGGCAGACCCACCGGGTATCGCGTTTCGGCATGAACGTCCTCTCTCGCTTTCCATGTTACCAGAACATAGTTTCTACTGCAAGGGGTCGTGCTTCTTTATACACCGGCCCGCCCGAAAGACAACGGCACTCGTCCCCTGTCGGGTCCGTGATAGACTTAGGTCTTGAGGGGGACAGACATGGTCGAGGACGCGGCACCCAGGCTGTTAGCCGATGCGATGTTAGGCAAACTGGCTCGGTGGCTGCGCATCCTGGGATATGATACGCAGTACCTTCAAGGCGATGACGCCACTATCGCTCACCGCGCTCGCGCCGAAGGGCGTATCCTCTTGACGCGAGATCACGAGCTTGCGCGGCGACGCGGGTTGCAGGTCGTCCTGATCGCGTCGCAGTCATGGCCTGAGCAGCTCAGGGAGGTCGTCGCGGCTGTCGGCGTGCCGGACGAGGAGCGCTCACGATGTATGGTCTGCAACGGCGTGCTGGATCCTCTTCCGCGGGAGGCTGCTAAGTCCCAGGTGCCGCCTTACGTGGCCAAGACTCAGTCGTCGTTTCACCGCTGTGCCGAATGTGGTAGAATCTATTGGCAGGGGACGCATTGGGACGGCATTCGGGGCCGGCTTGAGAAGATCCTGGACGGTCGGACAGACTGACGATGCCGGACCCGGGTTGGGGTGTGCCTTTGGTTGACATTCCCAGGGTCCCGTATATAATGTCTGGGCAGCCGACCCTGCGAGGGCTCGGCTCCTATTGTGTAATGGGGAGGAAAGACGTGTACGCAGTTATTAAGTCCGGAGCACATCAGTACAAAGCATCCGTTGGGGACGAACTCGTCGTGGAACGTCTCCCTTACGAGGTGGGCGCGCAGGTCGAGCTGGACGAGGTCTATCTGCTGGCTGATGAAGATGGGGTTGCGGTCGGGACGCCCGTGGTGGATGGTGCCAAGGTTAGGGTAACCGTCCTCGAGGAGTTTCGCGGTCCGAAGATCCGCATCTTCAAGTATAAGCCGAAGGAGCGTTACCGACGCCGCATGGGCCATCGTCAAACCTATATGCGCCTGCGCATTGACGAGATTGTAAAAGGAGCATAGCGATGGCACGCAAGAAGGCAACCGGTACGAACGGTCGCGACAGTAACGCCAAGCGGCGTGGTGTCAAGAAATACGGCGGTGAGCGCGTACGCGCTGGCAATATCCTTGTGCGCCAGGTTGGCGAGCATCTCAAGGCGGGCGTGAATGTCGGTTTGGGAAAGGACTACACGCTCTATTCACTGGTCGATGGGGTCGTCGATTACGACGTCTTTCACGGTCGCAAGCGCGTGAACGTCATCCCGGAGACGGAGGTGGCGGCATGAAAGAGGAGCTCCATCCTACGTGGTACGCTGAGGCGCAGGCCATTTGCGCATGCGGCAACACCTGGACGGTCGGGGCGACCGTGCCGGAGATCCGCACGGATATCTGTTCGGTGTGTCACCCCTTCTTCACGGGTGAGCAGCGCATCGTCGACACCGAGGGTCAGGTGGACCGCTTCATGCGGCGCTTGCGCGCACGTGAGGAAGCGATGCAGGAGGAGGAGCGCCGCAGGGCATCGCGGACGTCCCCCGAGTTGCTGATTGAGTCGCTTGAGCTGGGGACCCGGCTTGAGAATCTCCTCGCTGAGGCGGGTATCACCAAGGTGGGTGACCTGCTTGCCATCCTTGAGGAAAAGGGAGATGACGGTCTCACCGAGATCAAGGGCGTGGGCCTTAAGGCTCTAGCCGATACGAAGCGCGGGCTTCGTGCGCGCGGGTTCGTCCTGCCGGGCGATGAGCCGGCAGAGGACCTCGGCGAGGCACCGGAAGAAGTCGACGCGGCGGAAGCCGCGTAGCTGCAAATGAGCGAGGCAGGGGACACTCCCCTGCCTTGTTTCATTTCATGCTTCGGGAGCGTGATATGCTGACAGGATCGAGCTCCGGTTGGATCGAGGTGATCTGCGGCAGCATGTTCAGTGGCAAGACGGAGGAGCTGATCCGTCGCCTGCGACGTGCGGAGATTGCGCGGCAACGTGTCCAGGTCTTCAAGCCCGCTGTGGATACCCGCTATGCCCACAAGGCCATTGCCTCGCATAATGGACTGCAGGTGACGGCCTATCCTGTTGACGGGTGCGACGAGATCCGGTCCTGCATCGATCAGGCTGCTGATGTGGTGGCGATCGACGAAGTGCAGTTCTTTGACGAGGACGTCGTTGTGTTGTGCAATGAGTTGGCCGAGGCCGGCAAGCGCGTCATCTGCGCCGGTCTGGATATGGATTTCCGCGGCGTGCCCTTCGGGCCTATCCCTCAGTTGCTGGCGATCGCTGAGCGAGTCGATAAGCTACAGGCGATCTGCGTCGTCTGCGGGCAGCCGGCAAGTCGGACGCAACGGCTGATTGACGGCAAGCCCGCGTGTTATGAGGATCCCATCGTGCTGGTTGCCGCGAGCGAGGTCTACGAGGCGCGTTGCCGTCTGCACCACGATGTCCCACATCGTGACCCGAGCGACCGGGTCGATAGGGCGGAAAGGAGCTGCGGTGGCAGTACCGATTCCTGATTCCGTTGATTATGTGTTGCTGGACGAGGCGACGATCCAGGCGCGCGTTCAGGAGATGGCCGACGAGATCAGCGCGGACTACGAGGGCATTCACAACGAGGACTTCCTGCTGGTCGGTGTGTTGAAGGGGTCATTTATGTTTATGGCCGACCTGGCGCGCCGGCTAACGGTCCCCCATCGTGTGGACTTCATCGCGCTATCGAGCTATGCCGATACAGCCGAGAGTACGGGTGCGGTGCGCTTGATCATGGACACACGGGCTGACGTGGCAGGTCGACACGTCTTGATCGTGGAGGACATTCTGGACACCGGTTACACGCTGCGCTATCTGTACAGGCTCTTCGAAGCCCGAGAACCGGCAACGCTCCGCACCGCGGCGCTGCTCACGAAGCCTGATCGGCGTGAGGTCGACGTGCCTGTTCACTATCTGGGCTTCTCGATTCCCGACGTATGGGTTGTGGGTTATGGCCTTGACTTCGCAGATAGGTTCCGCACCCTGCCTTACATCGGCGCGCTCAAACCGCGCGTCTATCAGAAGTGAGGTGTGCCGTGGATCCCCAGACGCTGCCCTCGATGTTTGATGATGTAGAGCGCGTGCTGGTCTCCGAGCAGGAGATCCACGATCGCATTGTCGCGCTCGCCGAAGAGATGAACGCCATCTACAGCGATGAGGACTTGCCGATCCTGGTGTGCATTCTCAAAGGCGCCTTCATGTTCCTTGCGGATCTGACCCGGCATCTACAGTTTCGCCACGAAGTCGACTTTATGGAGATCTCCAGCTACGGCGCGGGGACGACGAGCAGCGGTGTGGTACGCATCCTGTTGGATCTAGCCTCTAGCGTGGATGGACGTCACGTTGTGATCGTCGAGGACATTGTCGACACGGGTCACACGCTGGACTACATCCTGCGAAACTTCGCGGCGCGCAATCCGGCAAGTGTTCGCGTGGCGACGTTGCTGAACAAGCCGAGTCGTCGGGAGATCGAGGTCCCGGTGGACTTTGTCGGATTCGAGATACCCAATGCATTTGTGATGGGCTATGGGTTGGACTACGCTGAGCAATATCGCAACGTACCCTACATTGGAGTCCTCAAACCTGAGGTCTACCAGGAGGGAACTGAGGACTAGCGGGGCAAGATGAGTGCACACAAGGGGTCACGGGCGACGCTTCTACTATGGGGAGGCGTCGTGTTGCTACTGGCAGGAGGGGCCCTGTTTCTACCTCGACTGCTGACCTATGCCGAGACGCTCCTCTATACTCAGCGTATCCCCACCGCGCCGCCCTTCGAGCCGGCGCCGGTCGTGGCGAATCCTGAGCCGACGGCTACGGCGACGCCTGAACCGACTTCGGCCCAGCAGGATGTGCCAAGCACACCGGTCGAGCCGACGGCGATGTTGACGGCGATGCCGACGGCGACACCGACCGAGGTGTGGCAGGGGACGGCCCCGGTGACCCTCACTGTGCCTACGATTGACCTGGTGGCCCCGGTCGTCCCGATCGGCTGGAAGATCGAGAGGATCAGCGGCCAAGATCAGGCCATTTGGGACGTGCCCGACTGGCGGGCTGCCGGTTGGCATGAGGACACCGCCCCGCTCGGCCTTCCGGGGAACACAGTGCTCAATGGGCACAATACGGCCAATGGCGAGGTGTTCCGGAATCTCTACAAGGTCGAGGTTGGGGAACAGCTGCTCCTGACGGGGGAGGACGGTGAGGTGTATGTCTATGACGTGGGGGAGAAGTACATCCTGCGCGAGGCCGGGCAGCCGCTCTCGGTGCGTCAGGAGAATGCGCGCTATATCCAGGGGACGCCTGATGAACGGATCACCCTGGTGACCTGCCATCCCTATGGGAGCCTGGCGAACCGGCTTGTGGTGATTGCCTA
>CAZYYC010000103.1:7075-13243 GCA_964650935.1 uncultured Anaerolineales bacterium | reverse complement strand
AGAAGCTCTTTCTGTTGCTCTCATCACGGCCCGGTTACCCCGGGCCGTTTTGTGTTGGGGACGACGTACCTGAAGCGAGGGGATGCTTGACGGTTAGGCCTTCAATGTTACACTTCGCTCGTGTCATCCTACTCCGGGTCGTCAAGCGGGCACACGGGTGCAGTGGTCAAGTCTCATAGACGTGCGTTGTGGGCTCGGTGGCGTTTGATTGGTAGGTTAAGATAAAGTCTGTGGGACATCGTAACGTACCTGTGCATAGGCCCGCGCGACCGCGAAGCCGGTATCATCGGCTGGTCATGGGTCTGTTCGTGCTAGCTCTCAGTGCCTGTACGGGTCACGTCAACAACGACATGGTCGCGGAGGCCCAGGTCGAGCCGGTCGACATCACGCACTCCGTGCCTCCCACGGCGACAATGCCGGGCAGTATGGGCGTTCCGCCCACGGCGACCGCTACGGTCACGCCGTCGCCGACACCCTCCCCAACGCTGACCCCCACACCGACGTTGACGCCAACGCCCTATGTGTGCCCTTATCTTCACGGGCGCACCGAAGCAGCTTCGCTGCAGAGCAGCGCAATGGGCGAGCTGGTGCGCTTCGTGGTCCATCTGCCTCCCTGCTATGACATGTATCCCGACCGAGCCTTCCCTGTCCTCTACCTGTTCCACGGTTGGCCGATGGATGAGTGGCATTGGAGTCGGTTAGGTATGATCGAGTGGAGCGATGACTGGATCAGCCGCGGCATCGTGGGTCCCTTTGTGTTGGTGATGCCCGGCGTCCATCAAGACGGTCGTTACGTCCATTCGAGCGGCGGAGATGCCTCCTTTGAGGGCTTCGTCGTTCATGAGCTTGTGCCCCAGATCGACCAGCTCTATCGCACCGTGCCGGCTCCTGAGGGGCGCGCCGTAGGTGGGATTTCGCGCGGCGGCGTCTGGTCGCTCGAGATCGCGATGCGCAATCAGGATCTTTTCGGCGCTGTCGGGGGGCACAGCCCCGCTCTAGCCCTGAATCAACCTTTGCCGCAGTATGACCCCTACAGGTTGGCGCGCGAGGGGGTGTCCGGCTTGCGTATCTACCTTGATGCGGGTGATGGGGACTGGGCGCGTGCCGAGGCGATACGGTTGCGTGATCTCCTGCTCGAGCTGGAGGCTGACGTCACCTACGAGCTTCATCGTGGTGGTCACGTTGACGAGCTTTGGAGCGGAGCTGTGCCGGATTATCTCGCTTTCTACACCGCTGCGTGGCCAAGTACGTATGATGCGCTCCCGGCGTGGCGTGAGATCTCCCCTCCTCCCGATGACGGTACCTCCCCCTAGGCCTATCTATCCGTTCTGCGTTACCCTCGTGCTCAGTTAAGCTGCAGGCTGCACGCGTCATGGTGACACGTGCCAACGTCAACGCAACCGACCACTCGGGCGCCGGCGCGAGTTTCGCTGATCAAAACCTTGCGTTCCTGTCTAACCAGTGTATCATAAGCGGGTTATGATTAGACCTGTACGCATCGCGCCCTCGATACTCTCCGCCGATTTCGCCCATCTGGGAGATCAGGTGATGGCTGCGGAAGCGGCGGGGGCCGACGTGATTCATGTAGATGTCATGGATGGGCAGTTTGTGCCCAACATCACGATAGGTCCTCTCGTCGTCGCAGCGGTACGTGCGGTGACCTCGCTGCCCCTTGATGTGCATCTGATGGTCGATCGTCCCGAGCGCTATGTTGGGGCTTTTGCGTCAGCGGGGGCCGACCTGCTCACGGTTCATCCTGAAGCGACGGTGCATCTGCATCGTACGTTGCAGCAGATTCGCGAACTCGGCGTCGGCGCGGGCGTGGTCCTGAATCCGGCGACGCCGGAGACGGCGCTGCGCTATGTGCTGCCGTACCTGGATCTGGTGCTCATCATGACGGTGAACCCGGGATTCGGGGGTCAGAAGTTGATCCCGGGGATGTATGCGAAGATCCGTGCGGTACGCACGATGCTGGACGAGGCGGAGAGCGCCGCCTGGCTGTCGGTGGATGGCGGGATCGATCCGACGACGGCCCCGCAAGCGGTTGCCCACGGTGCCGATATGTTGGTGGCGGGTTCTGCGATCTTCGCAGCGCCTGCCGGCATCGCCGCGGGGCTGGATGCGCTGCGGCGTTCGATCCTATGATGTGGGGGGCGGTTCAGAGGATGAGAAACGGCCCCACACGCAGCGGGTTCGCGGCGCGTGGGGCCGTAGGAAGCGTGAGTCTCGCGGTGTCTAGCTGTCGGCTCGCGAGAGCGTACGCAGACATCGCGTGCACACGTGCAAGCGACGATATACACCGTCGATCATCACGCGTTTGCGCTGGATGTTCGGGCGGAACATTCGATTGGTCGCGCGCTTCGAGTGACTTACATTGTGCCCAAACATAGGGCTCTTACCGCATATTTCGCACTTAGCCATAATCCACCTCACTGTTATCGATGACTGAGATATGATACCACAAAGGACGCGAGACGCAACTGGAGGAGGTTACGGGATCATGGAAGATGGGATTCGAGCGCGAGGGAAGATCGAGGTCGCGCAGGCGGCGATCGCCTCCATTGTCAGTGAAGCCGTTCAAACATGCTACGGGGTGGTCGGCACGGTACCACGGAACTTTGCTACGGGGTTGGCGGATATCCTATCGGCGGATCGCAAACGGGGCGTCGAGGTCGTCGTTCGCGACGGACGCATCGTCATCGACCTCTACGTCGTGGTAGAATATGGAACACGCATCACGAGTGTGGCTGAGAGTATCAAGGACGTGGTCAAGTACCAGGTAGAGCGAGCGTTGGAGCTGCCGGTTGCCCAGGTCAACGTCCACGTTCAAGCCCTGCGTGTGAGCGATCTGGACTAGGGAGGGAAGATATAGTGGTTAGCCCGGAGGCTGGGGTGGTGCGCTCGCTGGATGGGCGGCGCTTGAAGTCGATGATGTCGGCGGCGCTGGCCTGGCTGCGCTATCACCAGGAGTCCATTAACGCTCTGAACGTCTTCCCGGTACCCGATGGGGATACCGGGACGAATATGATGTTGACGATGACCTCCGCTTGGGATGAGATTGCGGACATCGACGAACCGCACGTCGGACGCCTGATGGCGAAGCTGGCCCACGGCGCCTTGATGGGCGCCCGCGGCAACTCCGGCGTGATCCTGTCCCAGATCTGGCGGGGCTTTGCCCACGGTCTGGACGGTCATGGTCAGATCACGAGCGAGATCGTTGCCGAGGCGATGCAACGGGCCACGGATACGGCTTACAAGGGCGTGGTCAAGCCGGTAGAGGGGACGATTCTGACGGTTG
Source organism: uncultured Anaerolineales bacterium (assembly GCA_964650935.1). Classification (GTDB taxonomy): domain Bacteria; phylum Chloroflexota; class Anaerolineae; order B4-G1; family SLSP01; genus PWVB01. The sequence continues at coordinate 9,945 of CAZYYC010000103.1, read as the reverse complement.
TTCGGGACATGGCGGACGAAGCCGATGTGGCTGCTCAGGAGACGCCTGATCTGATGGCGCTCTTCACGCGGTTGGTCGAGCGTGCCCATGCATCAGTCGCACGGACTCCCTCGCTCTTGCCTGTACTGCGGCAAGCCGGTGTGGTTGACTCCGGGGGGCAGGGTCTTCTCGTGATCTTTGAGGGTATGCTGCGTGAAATGAGGGGACTCCCTATGGCTGAAGCTCCTATCGGCGTCACGGCTGTCACTGATATGTTCTCGGAAGCACATCCAGGGGGCGAAGAATTTCTTGAGTTCGATGCCGCCTATCCGTACGATGTGCAGTTCCTCATCATGGGCACGGGTCTTGACGTGTCGCGTATTCGCGAGGGTATTGAGGCGATGGGGGACTGTCCCCTGACGGTCGGCGACGAGACCGCTGTCAAGATTCACGTGCATGTGGCGGATCCCGGCGCGCCTATCAGCTACGGTGCGCAGTTCGGTTCTATCCGCGACGTGGTGGTCGAGGATATGCAGGCGCAGTACGAGGCCTATAGAGCATCGCGGTCGGGTCAGGTGCCCGCCGCTGAGGTCGCGACTTCGCCGGTTTCCCTTCTCGTACCCACCGAGCCTGTGTCGGTGAGCGTGGTGGCGGTCTCAGCCGGTGAGGGGATGGCCAATGTCTTCTACAGCCTTGGAGCGACCGCGGTTGTGGAAGGCGGGCAGACGATGAATCCCAGTACCGCACAGATCCTCGAGGCGGTGAACAGCGCGGCGTCGGACCAGGTGATCGTCCTCCCCAACAACAAGAATATCCTGATGGCAGCTCAGCAAGCGGCTGAGGTGAGCGACAAACAGGTTCGGGTTGTGCCCACGCGGACCATCCCGCAAGGGGTTGCCGCGCTGCTGGCTCTGGACCAGGACGCTGCGCTTGACGATAACGCAGAGGCGATGTATGCGTCCTCCCTCGACGTCATCACCGGAGAGGTGACCTGGGCCACACGCGACGTCGAACTCAACGGGCTCGCGGTGTCGGAAGGCGATGCCATCGGCCTTTTGGAGGACGAGTTGGTGGTCGATGCGCGCTCCTTTGAGGAAGCGGTCCGGTGGCTGTTGGCCGAGGCCGAGCTGGACGATCGTGAGCTGGTGACCCTCTACTACGGCGAACAGGTATCCGCGGAGCAGGCGGAGGATCTTGTGCAACTCCTGATGGATCTGTATCCGGACCTGGAGTTTGAGGTGGTCGATGGCGGTCAGCCACATTATCCCTACATCATGTCGATTGAGTGAGGTGCGGATCGCACCCTACGGACTTATCTTGTTCCCCGGGCATTTGCGGGACGATGTCGACTAGTCAGATCAGGAGCAACAGCGTGGCGGGAAACTCTCAGATACAACTGATCACCGACGGTACAGCCTTCCTCCCTGTGGAACGGCTGCGCGAGCTGGGCGCCACGGTCCTACCGATTGTCGCCAGAGCCGGCGATGAGGTCTTTATGTACGACCAACAGACGCCGGGGCATGTGGCGCTGCTGGAGACGCTCCGGGTCTCACGTGATCCGGTGGAGATCGTGGGTCCGTCGTGTGATGACTTCCGTGCCGTCTTTGAGCGCTCTCTTTACCGCACGAATCAGATGCTGGTGATCCTTTCGTCGGGTCGTCTGAGCCCGGTGTTGCGCAATGCTCGTATCGCAGCGCGCGACTTTATGGGGCGCTGCGACATCACGATTCTGGACTCGCAGACGGTGTCTGTGGGGCTGGGGCTGCTGGTGGAACGTGCCGGAGAGCTCTTGCAGCGAGGTGATCTTCCGTTGCCCGAGGTGGTGCGCCGGATCCGTGGGATGATCCCGCGGATCTACGTCGTGATGGTCTCGCACACGTTGGATTACATCTACCGCAGCGGTAAGCTGACGGCGACCCAGGCGATCCTGGGATCGATGCTGAAGATCCACCCCTTCATCGAGATCGAGGATGGCGATGTGATTCCACTCGAAAAGAGCCGACGACCTGAGCGCGCCATTGATAAGTTGGTGGAGTTCGCGTCCGAGTTTGCCCGCATCAACAAGCTGGTCATCTTCCAGTCGCACTTTGACGCGGACGATGAGGCGCAGGAGCTCCTGGACCGACTCGCACAGATCGCGCCTTCTGTTGAGATTCCCTCGATCGTCTATGACCCGATTATCGCCTCGCATATCGGCCCGGAGGGGCTGGGCTTGGTTGTCTACGAAGGGGTCTGGCGCTGACCTCCCCCCAAGCGCGGCGTCGGACCTTGCGCTGGTGTGATGGATAGTGTTAACGTGTGTGAAAGTTGATGACCGGAGAAACCATGGCTAGACCCTTGGAGATCTTGAGTAAGATGCTTGACCTTGAGGCGCGCGACTACGCCTATCGCGACCGGGCGGTCGCAGGGGGGCTGGCGCGCTACGCCGATACCTGGCGTCGTCAAGCGCTTAGTGCTTTTGGTGATGAGGCGCACCCGTGGGTACAGGCGGTTGCCGAGCGTCTGGAGACCTATAGTGATCTGGATCCGACCGCGCGTCCGGATCTACTCTCGTCGCTCAGAGAGATGCTGCGCAGCGGGCCGACGATGGACGACGTACCGAGCACGGAAGAGCGCGTCGAGCCCGTGTCGATGCCGGCGGATGTCACAGAGGCGGTTGCGGTACCCGATGAGGATGAGGCGGGCGAGGCTGCTGAAGGCGACGACGTCGATACCGGTCCCGAGGGTGCGGCGCCCAGGCCGGCGCGAACGGAGCGTCGTGCAGGACGCGGATTGGAAGCGCCTGTCGAGGTGATGGCGGGGATCGGAAAGAAGCGCAGCGAGGCGCTGGCGCGCTTGGGGGTGGAGACGATCGGCGACTTCATCCATCACTACCCACGACGCTATGAGGA
>CAZYYC010000103.1:0-6975 GCA_964650935.1 uncultured Anaerolineales bacterium | reverse complement strand
TGGGGGTGGAGACGATCGGCGACTTCATCCATCACTACCCACGACGCTATGAGGACTACTCTGAGCTCAGGACCATTGATCGGTTGGTCTATGGTGAGCGCGTGAGTCTGCTGGCGACGGTGTGGGAGGCCGGCGGGCGGACGACCCACGGGAATCGCTACGTCTTCCGAGCGATTCTCTCGGACGCCACGGGCACACTGGAGGTCACCTGGTTCAATCAGCGCTTCCTCGAGGGGCGCCTGCGACCGGGGATGCAGCTGCTGGTCAGCGGAAAAGTCGATGAGTATCTGGGTCGTCTGACGATGGTGGCGCCCGAGTGGGAGATCGTCGGACGGACCGACGTGACCAATGCGCGCATCCAGCCCGTCTATGCGTTGTCGGAGGGTTTGACCCAGCGGTGGATGCGCAGTGCGATGCGCCGCGCGCTGACCGCATGGGCCGGGAGGATGGGTGATGCACTGCCCGAGTCCCTATTGGCAGCCCATGGCCTGATCCCGCTGAGCCGGGCACTCTGGGGCATTCACCTGCCCGACAGTCAGGAGCACCTGCGTGCGTCGCGGCGGCGTATCGCGTTCGAGGAGACGCTCTATCTGCAGCTCGGGTTGCTGCGGCAGAAGGCTATGTGGAAGGCACAACCGGGCTACAAGATCACGGTAGATCCGGCACGGGTTGAGGCGCTCAAGGCGGCTTTGCCCTATCAACTGACCGAGGCGCAGGAGCGCTCGCTGAATGAGATGGTGGAGGATCTGGCCTCGGGCGATCCCATGAACCGCCTGCTGCAGGGCGACGTCGGGTCGGGCAAGACGGTGGTTGCGGCGCTGCTGATGGCGCTGGTCGTCGACGCCGGCTACCAGGTCGCTCTGATGGCGCCGACAGAGATCCTGGCAGAGCAGCACTATCGCGGACTGAGCGAGCTCTTCGCATCGTTCCCAGAGCCACGCCTTTCGGTGGGATTGCTGACGGGGAGTACGGCAGGGGCTGACCGTGAGCAGCTGGTGAGCGGTCTTGCCGATGGCTCGCTGCATGCGATCGTCGGCACCCACGCATTGATTCAGGCGTCGGTGACGTTCGACCGTCTTGGACTTGCCGTGATTGATGAGCAGCACCGCTTCGGTGTTGAGCAGCGCGCTGCGCTGCGTGAGAAGGGCTACAACCCGCACCTGCTGGTGATGACGGCGACGCCGATCCCCCGTTCGTTGGAGCTCACGATCTGGGGGCATGTCGACGTCTCGGTGCTTGACGAGATGCCGCCGGGACGTCAGCAGGTGCAGACGCGCGTGCTCTATCCCCGCGAACGTGGACGTGCCTATACATTCATTCGGGGCCAGGTCGAGCAGGGGCGTCAGGCCTTCATCATCTACCCGCTCGTGGAGTCCTCGGATGCTATCGAGGCACGGGCCGCGGTGGACGAACACGTGCGCCTGCAGAAGGACGTCTTCCCCGATCTACGTCTGGGTCTGCTTCACGGGCGAATGGCGACGAAGGAGAAGGACGAGGTCATGAGCAGCTTCGTCGCCGGTGACCTGGACGTGCTGGTGGCGACCTCGGTGGTCGAGGTGGGGATCGATGTGCCGAATGCAACCGTCATGTTGATCGATGGTGCGGAGCGATTCGGCTTGGCGCAGCTGCACCAGTTTCGCGGACGGGTGGGTCGCGGCGCGCATCAGTCCTACTGTATGCTGTTGGCCGAGGGGAGCTCTGAGGAGGCGGCGGAGCGTCTGGCTGCGGTTGAAGAGACCACGGACGGGTTTGTCCTGGCAGAGAAGGACCTGCAGATGCGGGGTCCCGGCGAGTTCTTGGGGACGCAGCAGAGCGGCTTCCCGGCTATGCTGATGGCCAACTTCACCGACATGCGCCTGTTGCACGAGGCCCGTGAGGTTGCAGAGGCCTTGTTGGCACGCGATCCTGACCTGGACCTCCCCGAGCACGCGATGCTGCAGGAGAAGGTGTCAGGTTTCTGGCAGGGACGAAGCGATCTGAGCTGACATGACCCGCTTAGCGATTTATCCCGGCTCGTTCGATCCGATCCACAATGGCCACATGGACATTGCGGTGCGAGCCGCCGGGCTATTTGACAGGGTGGTGGTCGCGATCTATGCTCATCCAGACAAGACGTTACTCTTCTCGCTGGAGGAGCGACTGGCGCTGGCCCGTGAGGTGCTGCGGCCCTATGAGACGATTGAGGTTCTGCCGTACACAGGGTTGACGGTGGACTTCGCGGGATCCCTGGGGGCGCAGACGTTGGTGCGAGGGTTGCGGGTGATCTCTGATTTCGAACGCGAGTATCAGATGTCGTTGATGAACCAGCAACTGAGCGCCGGTGTCGACACGGTGTGCCTGATGACCAGCTACGAATATGCCTTTGTGAGCGCGAGTTTGGTCAAGGAGGTCTTCCTGGCGGGCGGTGACGTCTCGAGGATGGTGCATCCGGCGGTGCTGTCGGCGCTGGAGCGCAAGCGTCGGGAGCGTCAGGTGGACGTCTCTTAGGGGCGGCGTGAATGTGGATCGCGATGGGGCTGGGATCTGGTAGCTGCGTAAGGATGAGGCTATGGACATTGACTTCCTAATAGATCGCCTGGAGCGCTACATCACCGAGGAGTGCCCTCGATTCCTGGGCAATCGTATGGTGAACGAGGATGAGGTGCGAAGCTATCTGGCACAACTGCGTCAGACCGTGCCGGAGGAGATCGAGCAAGCGCGCCGTGTCGTGCGTGAGAGTGACGCGGTGATCGAGGCCGCGCGTCAGGAGTCAGAGCGCATCATAGCCAAGGCCCGGGAAGAGGGCGAACGGATGGCCTCCAGTCACCAGTTTGTCGTGGATGCACAACGACAGGCTAAGGTGATCGTTCAGGAGGCGCGGCAGCAGTCCGATCGGCTCCAAGCTGATGCGGACGAGTACGTCTTCAACGCGTTGAGCCAGCTTCAGGCCGAGCTCACGCGTCAGCTCCGCGTCGTGGAGAACGGCCTGCACCGGCTGGAAGCCGAACGCGAGGCGCTGCTGGCCGAGAAGAAAGTTTGACAGAAGGCTCATTTTCGGTATAATGACCTCTGTTTCGCCTGCCAGGGCAATCGGCCCGTGACGAGTGATCAGACAAGATAAAGGGAGAATAGAGCGAGATGCCAGCGGTACCGAAGAGACGAACTCCACGCAGTCGACGCGATCGACGGCGTGCCAATAGCTTTCCCACAGCGAGCCTGCCCCAGCTGATTGCGTGCGAGAACTGCGGCGAGATGGTGCGGCCCTATCACGTGTGCGCCAAGTGCGGCCATTATCGGGGACGTCAAGTCCTGCAGATCAAAGAAGACTAGGGTCTGCCGAGCCGAGTGAGATGATTCGGGCCTCTACGGAGGCCCGTGTGTTTTACGAAACGAAGAAAGCGAGCACCGATGGAGACCGATATGATACCCGGTTCGGTGACGGTTGAGCCCGAAGTGATCGAGACCATGGCCCGCCTGACAGCGCTGGACGTGGCTGGTGTCGTCGGGATTGCCGAGCGTGATGTTGATCGGCTCCTGGGGACGTCGGGCAGGTCGGTTGCGATTCAGGTCAACGAGGGCCGGGTCGTCGTCGATCTACATCTCATTGTCGGTCCGGACCAGAGCCTGCTTCAGTTGGGCCGTGCGGTGCAACACGAGGTCACGCGCGCACTGCAGCAGATGATCGGAATGCCGGTCGAAGCCGTCAACGTACACATCGAGGACGTGGTCTATTCGGATCCGGACGCTACAGAGTGGTCTGAGGACGCGTCTGCATAGCGTCGGCAGGCGGCGCCGGCTGCGCGGCGTAGCCGCGCGATCGAAGGAGTTGAGTTGTGAAGGGTGAGCGGCGACAGGCTCGCGAGTTGGCGTTGCAGGTGCTCTATGAGATTGACCTCGTCGGGCACGCTCCGGCGTTGGTGTTGCACGAACGCTCGAATGCGATTGTCGACCAGAATCCCCGGGTAGAAGACTATGCACGGTCGTTGGTCACGGGTATCCTCGACGTGGTTGAGCTCTTGGATGGCTACATCCAGACCCACGCTCCCGAATGGCCTCTCGACCAAGTGGCGGTGATCGATCGCAACCTGCTGAGGATGGCCCTCTACGAGTTCACGGTGGGGAAGGTCCCGGTGAAGGTTGCTATCAACGAAGCAGTTGAACTGGCGAAGTCCTACGGCGCCGACAGCACCCCCCGCTTCGTGAACGGTGTCCTGGGTGCGCTGGTCCCGCATCTGGATGAGGTGGCGCAAGCCCTTACGGTCGCCGACGGCGAGTAAGAGACGTCTCGGCGTTCGGACGTCAGGCTCAACGCTTTGCGGACGGGCCCTGGCGGGGATGTTCCACGATGGTAGGCGGAGTTTCCGTCATTCCTGCTCTGAACCTCACTTGAGTCCGGCTCACGTGCATGGTATGCTCACTATGGCTGCGCCGCCCTTTGAGGTGAGCCGCGCCTGGGCGTACCGGCCCATCGCCGGGCACAACACCAAACCATAAGGAGCCAGTCTGGATGGACAAGATCCGAACGATCATCATGGGAGCTGCCGGTCGCGATTTCCACAACTTCAATACCTACTTTCGCGACAATGCACGCTACGACGTCGTCGCCTTTACGGCGACACAGATCCCCAACATCGAGGGGCGTTGCTATCCGCCGGAGCTCGCGGGCGAGCTCTACCCGCAGGGCATCTCGATCTATCCCGAGAGTGAGCTTCCGGAGTTGATCCGGGAGCACGAGATCGATCAGGTGGTGTTCGCCTACTCGGATGTCCCCCATGCCTACGTGATGCATCAGGCCTCGCTCGTCGGCGCGTTGGGCGCCGACTTCAGGTTGATGGCGGGGCGGGCGACGATGCTCAAGAGCAGCAAGCCCGTCGTGGCGATCTGTGCCGTGCGTACCGGGTGCGGCAAATCCCAGACCACGCGTCACGTCTGCGATACCCTTCAGGCGATGGGTAAGAGCGTGGTGGTGGTCCGCCACCCGATGCCCTACGGTGACCTCGCCAAGCAGGCGGTCCAGCGTTTCGCCTCCTATGCCGATCTGGATGCTCACCAGTGCACGATCGAGGAGCGCGAGGAGTATGAGCCGCATCTTGATCGCGGCGTGATTGTCTACGCCGGGGTCGACTACGAGGCGATTCTGCGCCAAGCGGAGCAGGAGGCCGACGTGGTCGTTTGGGACGGCGGGAACAACGATTTGCCCTTCTACCGGCCCAATCTGTGGATCACGGTGACCGACCCGCACCGCGCCGGTCACGAGATGAGCTACTATCCCGGTGAGTCCAACCTGCGGGCTGCGGATGTGATTGTGATCAACAAGATGGACACCGCCGACTATGCCAACGTCCGCGAGATCTACCAGAGCATCGCCGCGGTCAACCCGGAGGCGGTCATCGTCGAGGCGGCATCGCCGCTCTTCGTCGATCACCCTGAGCGCATCCGTGGGAAGCGCGTGCTGGTGATCGAGGACGGGCCCACGCTGACGCATGGCGAGATGGCCTTCGGCGCAGCTTACGTGGCCGCGCGGCGTTTTGGCGCAGCCGAGGTGATCGACCCCCGACCCTATGCGGTGGACACTATCGCCCAGACCTATGCTAAGTACCCGGGAACGGGGCCGATCCTGCCGGCCATGGGCTATGGCGATAAGCAGATCCGGGATCTGGAGGAGACCATCAACGGCACACCCTGTGACTTGGTGATCATCGGCACCCCGATCGATCTGACCCGGTTGCTCAAGATCGAGCATCCTATGGAGCGGGTGCAGTACGAGCTACAGGTCATCGGTCGACCGACGTTGATCGAGGTGCTGAAGGCTACGTTCGCAGGCTGAGGCGCGACTGACAGCCGGTCGGACGGCTCCGCCGGCCCCTTAGCGCGATACGAAGGCGTTCCCGTGGATCCAGAAGCGCCACGGGCGCGCCTTCGCGCTTTCATCTCCAGGTACCCGCACCCTCGGTCCGCTCACCACATGTTCGCCGGCGTCCAGGGCACCCGGGACGACATAGATCTCACCCCCGATGCAGAGATCGACGGCGCTGAGACGTCCGGTGATCGCCAGGGCTTGGGCCAGCTTAGCGGGCCCATTGGTCAGCTCGGCGGCTTCCTTGCCGAACCGCGGACCCCGCAGCTCCCACATCGTCTCGATCCCCAACAGCGGCTCGGCGGCTCGAACCAGGATGGCGCCGGCTTCACCGGGTGGATGAGCGACGATGTTGAACATCCAGTGCATACCGTAGATGAAGTAGACGTAGGCGTGGCCCGGCGCGTCGAACATCGGCGCGTTGCGCTCGGTCCTGCCACGATAGGCGTGTGACGCGGCATCGCTCGTGTCACGGTACGCCTCGCACTCGACGATGCGCACAACGAGACGCTCTCCCCGGATGACGCGGACGATGTGAGCTCCGACCAGCTCGCGTGCGACAGCCACCGCATCGCGCGCGTAGAAGGTGCGCGTGGTCGGCGTGCCGGCGGATTTGACAACCGTCATAGAGCAGTGTATCTTGTGCTTGTTAGATAAGGATCTAACCTGATTTCCTGACGTAACTCGCAGGCAGAGGACCGGAGGTAGCCGATGAGTGACATCCCCGATTGGTTAGTCGAGTTGGCAGCGCGGCGGGATGACGAGGACGCTGAGGACGAGGCGGCATCGGAGTGGGATTTCCTGCAAGGGGAGGACGACGCGGCAAGCGACGCGCCTCCGGACGAAGGACCGGTGTGGGCGGATGAGACCGCGCCGGACACGCCGTTTGAGGAGGAGGACGCGGTCCCCCAAGCGGCAGCCGATCTCGACGAAGGCTCCCTGATCCAGTCGCTGCGCAGCCAGGTGGAGGATGACGAAGCAGAAGCCGCTCTGACCCTGTCGGCACAGGAAGCGGCGCCCTCCCGGTTTCTCGGGCTGCTTCCGTGGCAGCAGTTGGTCCTAGCCCTGCTTTTGTTGCTGGACGTCGCGGTCATCGGGTTGCTCTTCCTGGTGATGCTCGGGAAGGTGTCCTTCGGCTA